>JAWOHT010000180.1:0-4332 GCA_046485045.1 Bacteroidales bacterium | reverse complement strand
ATATTATAGATTAAATATCAATACAACCAACAACATTTCAGGCGCTTCAAACTCAAGACACTTCAAACTACTGTTCAAATAGTTCATCAATATACAACCAGCTTATATGCTTTGGCAGAAGAGGGAGATAACAGTCTTAGGTAATATATACCTTTTCTGTAGGTGCTCAGGTCAAATTTTTTAAGAAATGGTTCATTCGAATCTTTAAGAATCTCCTCAAATAATATAAGGCCATTCAAATCAATTAATTGCAGAATTACCTTGTCGCCATATTCAGCTATTTCAAGAGGTTTAATGTCGAAAGTAACCTCTCCATTGGTTGGGTTTGGAAAAAGCTTTACATCGAAAGAATGCTTAGAAGAGACAAGGTTATCAGTTGGGCCTGCTTTGTAATTTTGTGCAACCATTTCTTTATCAAGAGCCCTGTTATAAATGGCCACCATGTAAAATCTTCCTGCCCATGGCTGATCCAGTGAAGCTTCGTTACCGAGGTGCAGATAAAAGTTTTCATCCCAGTTGTCTAAACCTGAAGGCCTGACACTATTTGCCACCATTTCATCATTAAGGTATAGTTTTTCTTCTCCTGTATTATTTCGGGTATATACAATATGATGCAACGACACATTTGTATTCTCTTTCATCGTAACCAGGTATGGTTTACCGTTTAATTCGGTAGATTTGGTGGTAAGTCCCATTTTGTAACTGTAGTTGTCAATTTCTGAAAGGCCAAGGGGGCTTTGCATTAAGACAATACCAACATTTCCATTGTTATTTGAAAGTGAGATTATTTTTGCATTGTCTGTATAGTTTTCCACAGATGGTTTAATCCAGCACTCAAGTGTAATCTCATTGGTGTTTTTACATGCTTTTACGATTTTGGCTGCGGGTTGAAGTGAGCGAACAACTGTATTTTCAGTTATTTCAAACCTGCTGTTTTTTGTCCAATTTGTTTTTGTGGTGTCCGTAATCAGAAGGTTAACCGGATTTTCAAATCCTGAAAGGTCATGAATAATTGTATCGCTGTTCAGGCTGAAATTGTAATATGCAACCAATCCTTCTTTGTATCTTAGTGACTCGGCTATTGATAAAGTAGATACTCTTATTTTGTTGCTGTTTTCTGATTGTCCGTTTTCATTTACTGCATTAACTACATAATAGTATGTGGTATTTGGAGTGACTGATTTGTCAACAAAGAATGTATCATCAGGCGCGGTCTGAAAGATCACCTCGAAATCATCCTGAGGGTACATTGTTCTTTTTATTATAAAACCCTCTTCATCAACAGACTTATCAGCCCATTTAATTGCAATGGCATTGGTTTCGATGTTAATCGGGGCAAGCATTTCCGGTGAACCGGGAAGTGTCATGAAAGGCACATCGGCAATAAAGGCAGATGAATAAGCTGAGTAATTGAAAGCATTGAAGGATCGGATTCTGTAAGTGTAAGTTGTTCCCTCCAGAACTGTTGTATCTGAAAAAACTATTTCTTTTCCGGTGATGGCAACCCGGTTAAAGTTACCGGATGTACCGGTAATTCTTTCAACTTCGAAACCACTGCTTTGGCTTAGATCAGCAGTCCAGGAGAGGGTTACCTTGTTGTATTTTAGCAGGTCGGCTCTGATATTAATGGGTACAGGTGGTATAATGTTGGCAGGTGTCTGTGTTGCCAGGGTATCTGAAAAGGCTGAATAACCATCACCGTTATAAGCCCTGATGCGATAGTAATAGATTGTGTTTGCCTGAAGGGCCGAATCTGCGTATTGAATTGCATTGGGTGAAGCATTAATAAGATTTTCAAATTTTTTGCTTTTGTCTGCTCTTTGTATCTGAAACCCTGTTTCGTTCGAAGAGTTGTCATTCCATGTAAACACAACCCTAAAAGGAGCAATGGAGACTATTTTGAGTTTAGAGGGAGGATTTGGAATGTTGGAAGAATTTGTTCTTACAGTGAGTGTATCAGAATATGAAGAGCTTCCATCCCTGTTGAATGATGATAGCCTGTAAAAGTATGTTGTATTGCTTTTTAGCTTACTGTCAGTGTATCGGGTAATATTGCTGGCAACCGAATCAATAATTCTGAAAGCCTGGGCATTGTTATCTGATCTTTCTATGCAAAATCCGGTTTCATTATCTGAACTATCTGCCCATACAAAAGTAACTGCAGATACTGATTTAGCGCTTAATTTAAGATCAGATGGTGAATGGGGGGGATTTAAGGTGGTAGCCTTTAAGATATTGGTATACGCAGATACGCCGTCATCATTGAAGGCCCTGATTCTAAAAAAAAAAGAGCTTCCGGGTTGAAGATTACTGATAATATAATTATTCTTGTTGACCAGAGTTGTATAAATTAGCTGGTAACCTGAATTTTCTTCGTGAGAGCGGAAGACCTGAAACCCTTTTTCATTGTCTGAACGGTCTGTCCAGCTGAGATAAATACTTGAAGATGAAAGACTATCTGTAATTAAAGTGATGGGCGCAACAGGGGGCCGGAGAGGAAATGTTGTAACCCTGATTTCGTTGCTGTATGTTGAATAGCCGTCAGTGTTATAAGCCCTTATTTTGAAACTGTGAGAGGTGTTGGGTTGCAGATTTGATATGGTGGTCTTGTTTACATTTGCCGAAACTGTTAAATAAGAAGCATAAACCCCTGTGCTGTCTACCAGTTTATATATCCTGAAACCGGTTTCGTTGCCGGAGTTGTCTTTCCAGGTCAGGTCAAAGGATTTGCTGCCGATATTGATCCCTTTCAGGTCTGATGGCGCCAAAGGGATATTAAGGGCCAGCGTTTTAACGTGTAAAACATTGGAATATGCTGACTGACCGTCTTCATTATATGCTTTCACCCTGAAATAATAATCAGCTTCAGGGGTAAGCCCGGTATTGGTATACTCTCTGATATTATTAATGACTGTGGTTATCTGCCTGAAATTATTTGAATTGCCATCAGATCGTTCAATGATAAATCCGACCTCGTTGTTTGAATTATCATTCCATCTGATTCGTATAAATGTTTTATCAGTTTGTAAAGATATCAGGGATGTTGGCGCTTGGGGAGGCGCAGGTGAAAGCGTTGTAACCTGAACCGGATCGGATACTGAATTTTCTGTTTTCAGCCTGTAAAAATAAGTTGTATTTGGCGATAAACCGCTGTTCTGGTAAAAAACAGCAGGGTGTGATAAAGTGGCAATGTCAGTGTAATTTGTTTCTGACTGTTCCCTTCTTTGTATGGTATAGGATACCGGATAAAAATAATTCTTCCACAACAGGTTAACTGTTTTACTTGAAACAGGATTGGCAGATAAGGTTTTTCTCCAGACAGAATCATTATAAACTTCGTTGGGTAAAAGAAGAACTCTTCCTGCCGGGCTTAACTCATTGCCATGCGGTACGTCCACTTCAGGCTTATAAGTAAAAACTATAAAGTCATCTAATTCAATCCATTCGTCGCGGGTTGCGGCAAAAAAATCAGTATCTCCTCCAAAAAATGCTCCAATGCATAACCTGTTAACACCGATAGAACTTATATTTCTTAGGGTAAATCCGGTTATCTGTGAGACTAACTTACCATCAATAAATCCTTCAAAAATTGCATCATCATTTCCATAATCGCCGGTAATTGAATTCATTACTGTTCTTAATGTAACAGTATACCATTTGCCTGATTCAATTCGGGTATTCCATAGTCTGGTAGCACCATGATTATGTGTTTGGCCATGATAATAATAATAATGTGCAATGGTTGGCTGTTCGTTCCACATCAATAAATTTACAAATCCCCCATCATATGGTGGGCCAGATGCACCATCCCAATTTTCACCAGCCCTGACTCCTGGAATCTTGCCTCCATGCACCCATTCGAAACCCGGTTTAAATTTAATTCTGTACGAAAAATAAATTTCTTCAAATGAATGATTCAACCATGAATCCCAGTAGCCTCCGGAAGGTATACCTGAACCAGCAAAAGAACCTTGTGTTAGGTTCAACCTAAAAACCTTTGATCCTTGTTCGGGATCTTCATTATTTAAAATATATAGAAGTGAATGTTCCGGTTTATATGCTTCAGACCATACCCACTTCCAGTCATTTAAAAATTCATTATAAACATAGGAGCCTACTGTATTATCTTCAAAATCCTGGGTGAAATGTATATCAAAAATCTTATTGGATTCAATCTGCTGCGAATAACAGACAGATATACCGGAAAGAAATATATATAGAATAATTATTCTTTTCAACATAAAGGTTTAATTAGCATAAAAAAATTTCTGAACATCAGGCTATGCAGAAAACGTTTTACCAACCTGCAATATTATTCATTTTATTTAAATA
>JAWOHT010000014.1:0-68176 GCA_046485045.1 Bacteroidales bacterium | reverse complement strand
CTGCAGGAAGCTGCTGACCTGGTTAAAAAACTTGTCTGAAAAACTATAATCCAACCAGTTTATTGTTTGTAAAAACCCATGCACGGTTTTAACGCAAATCTTGGTTTATTTATAATTTCACCGGTTTGTTTTACAATAATTTATACACTCTTTTTACTATTCAATTTTGTATGAAAGGATTAATAACGATTGCACTATTGGTTCTCTCCAATACATTTATGACTTTTGCCTGGTACGGCCACCTGCGTTTTAAAGATATAAAATTGACCCAAAACTTTGGTTTACTGGCGATAATCCTGATTAGCTGGGGAATTGCCCTGTTTGAATATGCCCTGCAGGTGCCGGCAAACAGAATTGGTTTCAGGGAAAACGGGGGCCCTTTTTCACTGGTTCAGCTCAAAGTCATTCAAGAGGTAATTACACTCCTGGTTTTTACAGTTTTTTCAGTAACTTTTTTTAAAGGCCAGGAATTAAAGACGAACCATCTCATAGCTTTTATATTGCTTGTACTGGCGGTATACTTTGTATTTAAGAAATAAATACTTCTACCACGTTTATTATAAAACAAAGCGAAACCGCATAAATAATCTTATGCTTTTATTATCTTTAGCCGGTTAACAAAAAATTCTATCATGAGATTTGAACATTTCGGAATAAACGTGCCAGATCCTGTGGCAATGGCTGCCTGGTATGTAAAGCATTTGAAAATGAAGGTCGTTCGTTCGATGAATACTGAGCCATTCACTCATTTTCTGGGAGATGAACAGGGAAGAGTATGTATGGAAGTGTATGCTAACAAATTGGTTGAAATACCAGACTACAATAAGCTGCACCCTTTGCAATTTCATTGTGCATTTGAAGTAACCGATCCGCAAAAGCTTTCTGAATTACTTATAGCCGATGGCGCAAAATTTTGTGAAGAAGTAAGGCCCGATGAGAAATCTCTGCTTATCATGCTTCGTGACCCATGGGGAATTCCTTTGCAGCTTTGCAAAAGAAGTGTTCCGATGCTGTAGTGGAAGTTACACTGGTTAATTGAGATTTGCCTTTAAAAGGTTGTCAAGGATTTCAATAAATTCTATCGGTGAGGCTACAACATTTACCTTTGGGGGTAACTTACCGGAATCTATTTCTGTAGCCTGGTTGCCTGAGATAAAGAGTTTGTCGAATCTGGCATTTTCAGATATTTCAAGTGCATAATCGTAAACACTTTGCCCGTTGAAAGTAGAGATAAAAGATGTAACCAGATAATTGCAAGGCCTTAGTTTTATTACATCGAACAGGTCGTTCAAAGGAACAGACTGTCCCAGGTAGATAATCTTGTACCCCCTCTTCTTAATTAGGTATGCATAAAACAGAAGTCCCAGCTCGTGCAGTTCTCCTTCGGGTAGAAATAGCAGGAAGCTTTTCTGGTTGCTGTTGTTTGAAGCTATCTGGGAATCAATGGCAACATTGAGTTTCTGCCTTATCAGGTTCGAGACAAAATGCTCCTGGGCAGGATTAATTGCACCGGTAAGCCACATAATCCCCACCTTTCCGAAAAACGGATAGATGATCTTGATAAAAGCATCTTCGAAACCCATTTGGATGACGAGCCTTGAAAGAATTTTTTCGAACTTATCTTCATCAAGGTCAATCATAGCAATAGAAAGGCTCTCGATATGACTTTCAAGGTCGCTCATGTTTTGCTGTAAATGGCCTATTTTATCTTTAACCTGCTCTGGGGTAAGCTGTGCAATTTTAGATATTTTCAGGCCATGACGATTGAGAAATGAAATATTCAGCAGGCGTTTCAGGTCAAGATCGCAATATGTACGTATGTTGGTTGAAGTCCGCTGAGGTTCAATTAATCCGTAACGCTTCTCCCATATTCTGATGGTATGCGCCTTAATGCCCGAAAGCTTTTCCAAATCTTTAATTGTATAACTGGCCATTGATAAAAAACAACTGATTTGCTAAACTAACAAAACATCGATAGAAATGTTTAAACAGCCTGAAACTTATGAACAAAATGTCAATTTTTAAAATTAAGCCCGAATTTTCCATGCCATTATAAAGAATTAACTGCAAACTTTTAACGCCAGCATTATTCCATCTCTTATGGGTATAATCATATTTTCAAACCTGTTGTCTTCATGTACCAGCTTGTTAAACATTAAAATATTGTTGGTTTCATCATCAGGCTTTGGCTCATTACCAATAACTTTTCCATTCCATAAAACATTATCTGCCAATAGCATACCTCCTGTTTTAAGTTTTTCAGCAACCAATCTGAAATAGTCCGGATAATATTTTTTTTCAGCATCAATAAATACCATATCGAATTGCATATTGAGGGCAGGAATAACCTCAAGGGCATCACCGGTATGTATCTGAATTTTATCACCCAGCCCTGATTTATTAATGTAATTCTGTGCAAAATCAACAATTTCATCATTGCATTCTATGGTATGCAGCATGCCACCCGGCCTAAGCCCTTTGGCCAGACAAATCGCCGAATACCCTGTAAAAGTGCCGATTTCAAGAATACAATCGGGTTGAACCATTCTGCTGATAAATTCAAGAAACCTGCCCTGATAATGACCCGAAATCATGCGGGGATAAAGTATTTTGGCAAAGGTTTCACGGTTAAGTTCCGCGAGAACCTTGTCTTCTGGCGTGGTATGACCAATTATGTAACCAAACAGGTCTGAATCTATATCTGTCATATTAAACATAAAATAAACCCGATAATTTATCTTGACTGAAAACCTCATTGGCCACTTCCTGCACTTGCAGCTCTGTTACCGATTCTATTTTTTCGTTCATAACCTTCAGGTTATCAACTTTATTAAACAATATCATGCTTTTACCAATAGAAAACATCAGGTTTTCGTTGTTCTCCGACGAAATTGCGAGGTGACCCGCCAGCTGCTTTTGTGCTTTTATAAGCTGTTTCCTGGTGAGAGGGGTATTTTTCACCCTGTCGAGTTCTTTGGCCACAATTTTGAGGCAACGAGAAAGGTTTACCTTATCTGTCCCGAAATAGATGGTTATAATGCCTGCATTGCGGTAAGCATTGTAAGATGAATCAACATTGTATGCATAACCGTTCTTCTCCCTGAGCGACATATTCAGCCATGAACTAAGTCCCGGACCGCCCAGCAGGTTATTGAGCAAATGAAGTGCATATCTTTTTTCATCTTTAATATCATAAGCAATATTGCCAAGCACACAGTGTACCTGGTATGTTTTTTTGTTTACCGTTTTATTAAACGGTGCATAAATAATTTTGACATTTCGGTCTTTCGTATTCTGTTTTTCGGGAAGATGTCCAAAATATCTTTCGGTGATTTTTACAAGTCTTTCAAACGATATGCTGCCTACCGACGATATCACCATTTCGTTGGTATGGTAATGGTTTTGTATAAACTTTAAAATATCCCCACGCGAAATTTTTTTAAGGCATTTTTCTTCACCCAGAATATTCCTTCCCAAAGGATTTCCCGGAAATGCCAGTTCTTCGAATTCGTCAAATATCAATTCAGAGGGTGTGTCTTTATATGAGTTTATCTCATCTATAATTACATCTTTCTCCTTTTCAATTTCCTTTTCTGGAAACACAGAGTTATTGAAGATATCGCTTATCAGCTCGATAGCACGGGGGTAATAGTCTTTAAAAAAGGTGGTATGTATGCATGTTTCTTCTTTTGTTGTATATGCATTTATCTCGCTGCCAACATCCTCCATACGGTTGAGAATATGATAGGCCCTTCGTTTATTCGTGCCTTTGAACAGCAGGTGTTCAATAAGATGGGCGATACCATGTTCGCTTTTTTCTTCGTCGCGTGAGCCGGTCTCGACAATAAGCCCGCAATGGGCCACCGGGGAATCAACTCTTTTGTGAACCAGTCGGATTCCGTTTTTTAAAGTGTATATTTCGTATTCCATAGGCAAAAAGGAACACAAAAGTAATAAAAGTTAAGAATTACTGTTGAATTGAAATAAATTTGCGCTTGTCCTGATAATCATTGCGGTTTACATTGCGGCGAAAGCAGGGACAAATCATTAAATATAATTGATCAGGTTGGGAACATATGTTTGAATACTTCTGAGCCAACCTCATCAAAAAGGCCAAAGAAAAGTTTTTTCACTATCGAAAACAAAATATTATTACAGTGTGCCGAAATTTGAAAAAAATTTATACTTTTGCGCTCGGAGAGATGGCAGAGCGGTCTAATGCGGCGGTCTTGAAAACCGTTGTACTGCAAGGTACCGGGGGTTCGAATCCCTCTCTCTCCGCAAAACAAAAAGCCCTGTTGCCTTGCAATGGGGCTTTGCTTTTTTAGTTCCGTTGAAAATTTTTTTTCAAAAGGAGATAAAAAAGCAAAGACCCAAGCGACCGAAGGAAGCCAGGGCTTTTTGTTTTAAGCCTCTCCCTTAAGGGATCACGACTGAAAGGAGTAATCCCTCTCTCTCCGCAAGTTTAGAATCATCCCTTGATTACCGCCAACGGGTTTAGTTCAACCATTATATCTACCAGGTCTTTCTGGTTCTCCATTACCACATCAATGCACTTATATGCTCCCGGGGCTTCATCCAGATCGCTTTTGTTTCTTATGGCATGAATAATTCCTTTTTCATCCATCTTTGCGATTTCTGTTTCAAGCTCAAGCGTGCGCTGGGCCTTTTTGCGGCTTAACGCACGACCTGCACCATGCGAACAGCTTTCAAAACTTTCGGCACTTCCTTTGCCACACACTATATAGCTTTTGGTACCCTGTGAACCCGGTATAATCCCCTTCTCCCCTACCCGGGCGCTTGTCGCACCTTTCCGGTGTACAATTACATTGGTATTGAAATGGCTTTCCCACCGTGCATAATTATGGGCAATATTAATAAACTCCAGCTCGCTGAAATTCCCGTTGAAGCATCCGGTAAAAACAGACACAATATTGTTCATCATCAGTTTTCTGTTGGCAAAGGCAAAATCAACACAATATTGCATTTCACTGAGATAATCCTTTGCTGCCTGTTCTTCGATTGGAAGAAATGCCAGGTTGAAAGATTTATCCACTACAGATTGCCATCTTTCATTCAGGCGCTGTGCAATTTTGTTATAGTGTTCTGCAACCTTTAAACCAATATTCCGGCTACCGGAATGTACCATTATCCAGATATGGCCGTCGGAACCTTTTTGTACCTCAATAAAATGGTTCCCGCCCCCAAGTGTGCCAATTTGCTTTCTGGCGCTTTCATACTCACGTTCCACAACACCGTTTTTAACAATGTTATCTGCTGAAGGCATTAAAGCAATATCTTTTTTATCTTTATGATGATCAAAACCAAGTGGCACAAGCCCTCTGATACCACTCATGATCTTTTTCACAGTTTCTGTTGAAATAGTTTCGAGGTTTGTCTTTAATGCGCACATACCGCATCCTATATCTACCCCAACTGCATTCGGAACAACTACCCCTTTTGTCGCCAATACCCCGCCGATTGGCATCCCATATCCTTCGTGACTATCGGGCATGATGGCAATATGGCTGAATGCAAATGGCAGATTGGCCATGTTGCGGGACTGTTGCAACGCACCCTCCTCTATATCTTCCAGCCACAATTTGATTGGAATTCTTTCTGTAGTTATAACCTGTTTCACCTTTAATAATAATTTAGAACCAAACAGGCATGTTTTCAAAGTAAAAATCTTACCTATGTGGTTGTTTTTAACTTTTCGGGGCAAAGATATCTTTTAACTGGTCAACCAGATGGTTGCCACCAAATAACGAAATACTGTTGATCTTATAATTTTTTCAACGTATTCAATTTCTTTCAGCTTGAAAATACTGATAAAGATATAGAAATTGTAGTTAAAATAATTCCCGATTTTGAACTTGAAAGAGAAACACCGGGATAGGTTGAAGCTGTTATAGTACCGGCGTCTGAAAGTTTAAAGAAAAGAATACTAAGAAAGGCTTTTACAGCAATTGAACATATAAGTGAATAACGCTATCGCAAACTTACCATAACCCAATAAAAAAAAATTGGTTACTTTCACCTTGTCACATAATTCACATAGGTAAATTGTGAACGGGTTAATGACTCTTCATAAATCTTGCCGGTATCAAAGTTGTCTTCATCGTCTGCATCGTGATGCCAGTTTATCCTGATGCTTTTAACCCTGCTATTGGCTTCGAGGACATTGAAAAGTTCGAGCAGCATAACTTTCGATGCGCTGTTTATATACTCCAGATCTATATTAAAAACAATATGTTCCGTATCAAGTTGTTCGAGCCAATGAATGGCCGGAGCATATAACCTGAAAACACTTTCGGGTATTGACTTACCTTTAATGATAAGGTTTCCGTCTGGATTGAAAATGATGGCAGGTGTTCTTAGTGTTCCTCTAATCGCTAACGATTCCATATATCTGGTAAGTTTTTATAATTGATCTTGAAAAGCTATGATTTTAACTGTTTATCAGGCTGAAAGGTTACTGATTTTTGACAAAATGGTTTAATTAAATGACTAAATATCAATATTATTTAACTGGCTTTACAATTTTTATTTGTCATATATATTTGGTTATATAATTCATTTTCAATAAATTTAATAAATAATAAAATATATCGCCTGCCCTTTAAACCTGCTGACATAGGGTTGTCATTCAGGGGTGCGATCTTTGTCTTCAGAATTTATCAATTAATTTAAAATTTAATCTGTTATGAAAACCAAACCATTTTTTATGATGATTGCAGTTATGCTGTTTTTTACCGGCTTTAATTTATCAGTATCAGCCCAGAAAAAACAATCTGATTGCCCTTCAGGGCCAAAAATAGAAGTTAAAAACGTTGATGCCCAAAAAGCATTTGTCATTAAAGCAGAAGTGCCTACCAGCGAGGTGGGCCCCAAAATGGGTGAGCTTTATGGTAAGCTGTTTGCATATATGGGACAGAACCAGGTTCAACCGGCAGGTCCCCCATTTGCTGTTTATTATTCATTTGACCCTAAAGGAAATACAGTTTTTGAAGCAGGAGTGCCAGTTGCAGCCAAAACCGGAACAGACGGGGATGTTGTTTATAAGGAATTTGAAGCAATGAAAGTTGTAAGCACCTTATATGTGGGTCCTTACGAAAAGATGCTTCCTGTTTATGAGGCCATGCAAAAATATGTAAAAGATAATAACCTCAAAGATAACGGTACCGCCTGGGAAACTTACCTTACCGATCCAAATGAGGAAAAAGACCCGGAGAAATTTCAGACCATTATCTGGTTTCCGGTAAAATAAATTTTACAATGGAATGAATTGTCTGTAAAACTTACTTTTGGTTTTACAGACAATCTCATTTATTGTCTGCCAGCTTTTTTTTGCCTGCTTTCTTAATTACCGATATAACCAGATCTCCTACGAGGTATCCAAGCAGTGCACCGTAGAGGCTGGTAGAATACCAGACAGATGTGATTGGGCAGGTACCCGACTTACAACCAATATAATACCAGTAAAAATACCCTCCTACGGCACCTGCAAGTGCAAAAAGAAGGTTGATTCCATATTTTTTAAATAAATTCTTTACCATTTTTTTAACCTTATTATTAAACATCCAGTTCTTTGGCAACAGCAATGGCTGCAATAGTGCCATCGGCCACTGCTGTTGTAATCTGACGATACTTTTTACTTACTACATCACCAACGGCAAACACATCGGGCAGGTTTGTGCGCATATCTTCATCGGTTTTTATGTACCCCCATTGGTCAAGTTGAAGCTGGTGAGAGAAAATTCCGATATTGGGTTTCATCCCGATAAAAATAAAAACCCCGTCGGTAATAAGTTCTTTTCTCTGCTTCGCAGGCAGGCTCTCAATTTCAACCATCATCTTGTCACCTGATTTTCTGAAAGACCTGGGTTCATGTTCAAAAACAAATTCTATGCGCGGATTGGCAAAGGCTTTCTCCTGCGCTGTCTTATTAGCCTGCAGTTTATCGAACTGATGGACTACTGTAACTTTTTTGGCAAATTTAGAGATAAATTCAGCCTCTTCGATGGCAGAATTGCCACCGCCTATCACCACTACTTCTTTGTCGCTGTAGTACTTTGCGTCGCAGGTTGCACAGTACGATATCCCATGTCCTTTATATTCTTTTTCACCTGGTATGTTTAACAGGTTGGGCGATGCCCCTGTGGCAATGATTATTTTTTTGAACCTGATAGTTTCATATTCATCAATTACTACCTCTTTTTTTGTCAGGTCAACAGATGTAACGTCAACGGACACTTTGTATTTTGTGCCGCAGTTTTTTGTTTGTTCAGACATGTTGTGCGAGAGCAGGTATCCGGGAACCGGATCAATAAAACCGGGATAATTAGATACCTGGTGGGTTGATGCTACCTGTCCGCCGGGCAGGCCGATATCTACCAGCACAGTATTGATGCGGGCCTGGCAGAGGTAAAGTCCGGCGGCCAGGCCACCCGGTCCGGCACCCAGAATAATTACATCAAACTCCGAGACAACAGGTTTGATTTTACGCTTTGCATTTTGAATATCTTCTGCCGGCAAGAGATACCCTATTCCGTATAAAAGATCGGAGCGTTTTATTCCTCCGGTATATCGTTTGCCTACCTCTTTGCCATTGTCAAAAAAAAGCACGGTAGGTGAAGATTTTACCCCGAGTTTTTCGGCCAGTTCCCTGTTCTCCTGCCTGAAGATTTTCAAAAACTTAACACGATCTCCAAACAGTTTTGACAACGACTCAAATTTTGGGGCAAGCGCCTCGCAAGGGGGACATTCGTTTGAAAAAAAATCCAATGCCACTTTTCCGCCCATTATCACTTCATTATCAAAATCTTTCGAACTTATTTCTTTCATTTTATTTCCTCCTGTTCCAACACCTCTTTAAAATACAATCCCACACCCAACCCGATTAATTCTTTTACCGGCCTGCAATCGGGAGAACAAACCGAACCGGTAAGGTTTTTTGCCACGGCCGCACACCCCCCGCCACAGGCAAGCTGAACTATACAATCTTTACATTCTTTAACAGACAATATATCACGATCTTCCCATTCGGCAATTTTCTTGCTGAAGTGTTGTTGTTCGGGATAAAAAGTGCCAAGTTCTTCTCCCTGCTTGCCCACCGTGGCAGTACAGGCAAATATTTTTCCGGTATAATCGAACGCCCATTCGGTTTTAGTACCCGGACAGGAATCGAAAAGCGGTGAAGGAAGTTTTCCTTCGTCAAAGAGAAACTTTGAAACTGAAAATGCAGGCCGGTGAAATTCAAGTATGCAGGGATATTCTTTCACCAGTTTATACAGGTCTTTATACAATGACAACCTCGAATAAAGCCTCTGAGTTTCGGTCTGGCAATGATGGAGTTCGTAATTACGGCCAAGCTGGGTCTTGAAAAGCGGATTTTGCACCCATCCCCTGGCAATGGCGAAAGATGCAAGCCCGGGCAGATTCATGATGTTCTGCCTGTCCAGCACCACCCTAAGGTTAACCGGGAAATGCGCATCAAGGGCCTTGTCTATTCCTTCCACAATTTCTGTAAAGGTAGGCTTACCATTTTTCAAAGGCCGTCTGAGGTTATGCATTTCATTTGTGCCATCAAGAGTTACCTGTATTTCGCGTATCCTTACTTTCCTGAATAATTCAAGGTAACCCGAAAGGTTGTATCCATTGGTCACAACTGCGATATCAATACCGGCATCAGATGCCGTGCGTAAAAAATAATCAATCAGCTCTTTGTGACCGGCACCTGCAAGCAATGGCTCCCCTCCAAACAGGGTCACATATTTTCTCCTTGCAGCGAAGGTATTCCTTATATAACCAAAGAATGCATCAATAATCGCGGTATTCAGCTTTGTTGCCGGCGCTGCATACTCATCCTGGTAACAGTAACTGCATTTAAAGTTGCAGGTATAATTTGTAACAAAAAAAAGCTGTACCTCATCCGAGTCCCTGTTTTCAAGAAATTCAACATATTTATCTCTGTATAACGCCTCTTCCATAATCGGGTCAACGAGATAACCCTTGGAGATAAATGCCTGCTTTTGAGCAAAGATACCCTTTTCAAAATCTGAAAATTCCTTTGCAGACAGGATATCGGCATTTCCCGAAAGAATATTCAGTAGGACGACCTTGTCGGTTCCTGCAATATTCGAAATGATATTGTGTCTCGAAAAATTCATTATTCGTTTTATGAAGTAATGAAAAAGCTGTCCGAAAAGTTATTTCCTAACACCATTCACCATTAATTTTGACTTATTTAGCATTTGAAACCCGAAATTTCCCGATAGCTTATTTAAGCGGCATTGCAAAATAATACTTTTCTGACAGCCTTGTCGGTTTAATCGTGACAGCCTGCAACGATTTTAGATTGCTTTGCGCAGCATTGAGCCACCGTTTTTTTTGAACATTCACTTTTTTTAATCAGACTTTTCATATAAAATGATATAGGTAAAACAATTAACAGCAACAACATGAATTTGATTTATAACCTGCAAAGGTAAAGCTGCTTACATATATCTTCCCTTTTGGGTACGGATTGCTTTCCTCAATAAGGTCAATACTTTTAAAGCCGGCAATAACCAATGTTCTCAGGTACTCTTCTTTAGTTACAGCGCCTGCCCAGCATTCAGACACGGCCACAGGATCGTTCCTGTATTCTTCAGGTACCTCCTTATCAGAATAGATATCGCTTACCACAAAGCGCCCACCGGTTTTTAGAACACGGAATATTTCTTTCCATACAGCCTTCTTATCAGCTGCATGGTTGATGGTACAATTTGAGATAAGCAGGTCAACAGAATTGTCTTCCAAAGCAAGGGTTTCGAGGTTTGACCTGATGAACTTAACGTTGTTTATCCCCAATTTTTCGGCGGTTCTTCGTGCTTTGTCAAGCATACCGTCCGAAATATCAATTCCATAAATAAACCCGGAGCTTCCGGTCTGGGCGGCCATTTTCAGCACATCGTTACCGCGCCCGCAACCAAGGTCTACACAAATTTCACCAACACGCGGATTTGCATGGTTTACCGCACCTCCGCACGAAAGACAACAACTCTCTTCAGCGAGCTGGTTATAACGTTTTTCAATTTCGATGGTACTCATTCAAAAATTTTCTGCAAATATATGCATTTATATACATATATCAATGTTATTAGTATATTTTTATCTCCTGAACGTAAAACCACTTAATGCTGTGATATATACCTATTCATAATAAACACAGGTTATAAAAAACTATTTTAAGACAGCCGGTAATAAAACAAACCAAATTAATCAAAAAAAACCACGAATGCACGTTATCAGGTGTGCTTTCGTGGTTGCTTTGTTCAAAAAGCTATAATTTTCGGAAAATAAAGCTGTTAATATTTTCCGTGCCTAAGGTCAACTTTAGTTCGCCCTGCAACGAAAACCGTCACGTCCGCCGGCAAAAGACGATTTTTTACCCCTGCGGGCATCAAAATATACCCGTTGGTCATCTGACAACAACCCCCTTATGCTTTGCATATTGGCGTTACGTTTTTTTGCCATCTCGGTTTTCAGCTTCCCAATCTCATCTATTTTGGCATTTATTGCATTGATATCTGCATTGTTTTCGGTTTGCAGTTTATTCAATTCAGCCCTTTTGATCATCATATCGTTCTTGTAACTGTTCATCTCTTTAAGATGCGCCGTGCGCAACCCGGATATTTTCTGTTGCTGTTCGGGCGAAAGGCCGGGCATCTGACCACAGAAGCCCTGATTACCTTGTTGTTTGTTACCGTAAGGCCTGTCCCCGTCCATTCTTCCATTTCCGCCGCCGCGCTGGGCAAGCAGGGTTGAACTTGTTAGTACAAAAAACATTGCCAGGGCAATTGTTTTCAGATTATAAACTTTTCTTTTCATGATTTCAAAAATTTAAATTATTAGAACTATTTTACTTTTTATCACTATTTAACTTCTGATTTCTTAAGTTTTTCGGCATACGGCCCTGACCACGGCCGTGCCCCGGGGCCGGGCGTGTGTCATTGAATGTATTCAAAAAGAAGCTGTTGAGTTTCTCACGCTGCCCGGGGTTGCAGGTATCGCGAACCTCCAGGTAATAAGTCCCGGTTTCAATATTGATTTCTTTATGAAGCATGCCTATCTCTTCGGCAAGTTTCCCAATTTTTTTTCTGTCGGGTTCTGTCTTCTTCAGTTCATCGAACATTTCTAATCTTTTCTCTCTTATTTTCATGGCTATTTTACGCGCATTTTTGTGAAATTTATTCCGCGCCCTGGTGTAATACTCAAACTGGTCTTCATTCAAATCAAGGTATTTCTGCATAAACCGGCCTTCGGGGTGCATTTTCTGCAAACGCTGTGCAGGAAAAGGAGGATTCGTGACAATACTCCGGGCTTTGTTCCTGTAAAAAAGAATTGAACCAACCGCGGTAATATTCATTATTAGTAAAAACCCCAATATCCAAAGGATTATTCTGTTATGTGAAAAAAATGACTTCATGGCTATTTGGTTAAATCAGTTAACATTTCATTTTCAACAATTCCCTGCTGTATGTTGTACAGGTAGTAGATTTCGGTCTGGTAGTCACTACTCAGGCTATTGTCTGTGTTATAACCTTTTCCTATCCACAAACCCATCCATGTACCGAGCAGTATAAGGGCAAATGAGGCAGCAAACCGAAGCGCCGGGATAAAAGCTCCCAATGTGCGTGATTTGGGGCTTCGTGATAGTTTAACCTCAATTTCTTTAAAAAAAGATTCCCCGACAGGTATATCTTTTTCGCGGTCAATAGCGGCCTGCAGGTTTTTGAGCTTCGAAACAAATTCCATGCAATGAGCGCAAGACAAAAGATGTCCTTCAATTCTGCTTTTGGTTACTGCATCCAGGGTTCCGTCAAGATAACCTATATAGTCGTTATGTATTCCTTTGCATTGCATGTTGACTGTTTTTATTTATTAGACAATAGTATTTCAAAAAACTTTCGGGTCAGATCATATTTTTTTTATAAAGCCGGTACAGTTTTTTCTGCAGATTTGTCTTAGCCCTGTGAATGAGAGATTCCACGGCCGACAAAGAAACATTCATTATTTCGGAAACTTCTTTATATGAAAGATCATCATACTTGTTAAGAATGAATGCGATACGCTGGGATTCCGGAAGCGAATCTATTGCCTGCCTGATATACTGATCTCTTTGCCCCTGTTCCATTTTGGTATCAGGAACCACCGGTTCATCTTCTGAATCAATTCGGGCATTATTTTCAAAAGCATCGTAACTACTTAGGCTGTAAATCTTTCTTTTTTGCTTTCTGATAAAATTCAATGACTTGTTAACAGCCACCCGATAAAGCCAGGTAGACAACCGTGAATCTCCCCTGAAACTATGAATTGATTGGAATGCCTCGATAAACACTTCCTGTGCGAGGTCAAGGGCATCTTCTCTGTTGTGGACAAACCCGTTGCATATCCTGATCAATTGATGCTGAAAATCTTCCACCAGGTTGCGGAAAAATTTCTCATCTCCTTTTTTAAGGCCTTCAATGTATTCCTTTTCTGTAATCATACATTATAACAAATACCAATTTGACACAGGTAAAGAAAATAACTTGCGGGAACACTGTTGTTTTTTTCAAAGAATATGTAAAATATTAAAATAAAGATAGGGTATTTAAGTATTAAGGTATCATAATAATGTAGCAACATTTAATATTGATAAATAAATTAAAGCCATGAAAACACGGAATTACATAACGGCGACAAAGGTTATTCTTGCAACAGTGCTTTTTGTTTTTGCATTTCAGGTATCGTATGCAGGCGCCTTTTTAAAAAAAGACACCCTGAATATTCTCACATATCAGGGAAAAGTAATTGACAAATCTTCCAAAAAACCTGTGGTTTTTGCCAGTGTTTACCTTGATGGCACCAGCCTTGGCACAGTGACCAATTCAGATGGTGAGTTTGTTCTTAAAATTCCTACAAGCACAAAATCTACCAAACTTGGCGTTACTTATCTGGGATATAATAATTTGCTTGTACCCCTGAAAGAACTATCTGTTGGTGAAAATGTTATATCTTTAGAGCCTTCTCCTATCCCCATCGAAGAGGTAATTATAAGAACCGGCGACCCCCTGGAGCTTATTCTTGGTGCACTTAAAAACATTAAAAATAATTACCCCGACAATCCTGAACAGCAGGTAGGGTTTTATCGCGAAACCATCAAGCAGAACCGGAATTATATCGAGGTGGCCGAAGCGGTTTT
This sequence comes from Bacteroidales bacterium, assembly GCA_046485045.1. Taxonomy (GTDB): domain Bacteria; phylum Bacteroidota; class Bacteroidia; order Bacteroidales; family UBA10428; genus JAFGPL01. The sequence continues at coordinate 53,946 of JAWOHT010000014.1, read as the reverse complement.
GGATGTTTATAAATCTTCTTACTCAGATGCCTTCGATTTCGACAGGGTGAAAATTTACAAAGGTCGTAAAAATCAAGATGTTAAAAAGATGGACACAATACTATTCAAGTTTCAGGGCGGCCCAAAAACCTCATTCCTGCTCGATATAGTAAAAACACCGGGAAACCTGCTCTCATCGGATATTCTTGAATATTATGATTTTAAGCTTACCGGGATTGTTAAGATCAACAATAAAGAAAACTATGTTATTGAGTTTGACCAGAAAGAGAATATAGACTTTCCTCTCTACCAGGGCAAGATTTACCTTGATGTAAAGTCGCTTGCCATTACCAGCGCCGATTTCAGGTTCAGTGAAAAGGGCATAGAACTTGCCGGATCTGAACTGGTAAGAAAGAAACCTGTATCAATGAAGCTCGATGTGGAAAATGCAAATTATTTGGTCAACTACCGTGAAATAAACGGCAAATGGTACCTTAACCATGTAAGGTCTGAACTGGTGTTTAAGTGCAAATGGGATAAGAAGCTGTTCAGCTCAACCTATGTTACCATGTTCGAAATGGCTGTCACCGACCGGGATATGGCTAATGTGAATAAATTCAAATTCAAAGAAGCCGCCAGGATGTCGGATGTTTTTGCCGACCAGGTAAACTACTTTGCCGATGAAAATTTCTGGGGCGAATACAATTATATTAAACCAGATGAGTCAATAGAGGCAGCCATTGAAAGACTCAATAAGAAGCTGAAACTTAGAAACGATTAGTTTTAGGGTTAAATATTTCTCAGGTGACAGCCCCGGCCGGGTAAGATTTAGGTGTTTAATATAGGTTAGTCGTGGCCGGGCTGCCACCTTTTAAGATTTATTAAATAGCATTTATGCGCAGATTTTGATAGTTTTACACGTATATCCAAACATTTAAAAGCATGCCCAAGACAGATAAGGACATATTTGACAGGGTAAAAAAAGGCGATATGGCAGCTTTCGAATCCCTTTTCAGAAAATATTACTCCTATTTATGTCACTACGCGCTTAAAATTGTTGGAGATACCGACACAGCAGAAGAGGTTATTCAGGACCTGTTTGTAGGCCTTTGGGAAAAAAGAGAAGAACTGGCAATTGAGACTTCGGTAAAATCATATCTTTTTAAATCGGCATACAACAAGTGCTTACTTATATTGAGGCATAAGTCTGTAACCAACAGATATGAACAGTACGTGAGAGAGGGCGAAGAGCCGACAGAACCTGATGCCTCAGAAGCATTAAACATGAAAGAACTGAGTGCAGTCATTGACCGTACACTCGAAGAGCTTCCCGAAAAAAGCAGGGCCATCTTCAGTATGAGCCGGTTCGAAGGTTTGAAATACCATGAAATAGCCAAAAAACTCTCTTTATCTGTAAAAACCATTGAATCGAACATGGGCAAAGCGCTGAAGCTATTCAGAAAAAACATTAAAACATATCTTGAAACAACCTGAAAAACTTGCTGAAATGATACGTAAGACTACATGGATATTGTTCTCAAAATATATTGCAGGTGAATGCAGTGAGGAAGAGATAGCGAAAACAAATCTTCTGGTTAAAAATGATACAAGGCTTAAAAAGCTGTTCGATAGTTTAAAGAATGACAACGAAATGATTGAAAAATATAAAAAAATGAAAACTGTAGATGTGGATAAAGCCTGGAACAAAGTTTCTGAAAGAATACAGGCGCCGGTGGGAAGCCATAACCCGACTGCATTGCATGTACCACTCCGAAAACAGGCCATTCATCCGGGTAGATTGATTGCCGTTGCGGCAGCAGTTCTAATCCTGGCAGGTTTGTTTTTTATTTACCGCACTGTTTTTGAGCATAAAACAACTGATGCAGAGATGATAACTGTAACTGCCTCTGTTTCGGAAATGCCCACAATACTGCCCGATGGTTCTAAGGTGTACCTTAACAGGAACAGCCGTATTGCTTATCCCTATAAATTAAGCAACAAAACGAGGGAAATATCGCTGACAGGCAAAGCATTTTTTGAGGTTACTCCCGATCCATTACGCCCGTTTATCGTAAAAGCCGGCAATGCAAGGGTAAAAGTGCTTGGCACATCGTTCTCGGTAGACGGCAGGGCTGATAAAAACATGGTGCAAATCTTTGTGGAAAGCGGTAAAGTACAAATTTACCTTACCGACAAAGAAAACCAATCGCTGTTGCTGGATCAGGGGTATGTGGGCCAGCTTTCAAAAAAATCGTCTGATAAGTTTATAAATAACAATGTTAATATAATGGCCTGGAAAACTAAAAAAATCGTTTTTTCACAGACCAGGCTTGCCGAAGTGCTGAATGTGCTTCAGGATGTTTACGGCGAAAATATCTCTGTTGAAAACAAGAAAGCGCTTGAATGGCCATACACCAATACCTTCGATAACCAGACTTTTCAGTCGGTCATTAATGTACTGACAGAAACTTTTCAGTTTAGTGTAATCAAAGAGCAGTCGGGATTTGTATTATCAGGGGGAATATACTAACTTACGATAGTTATTCCCGCATCATGACCTAAAACATGTTACAATGAAAATGTATACAAACATCCTGAGGTTTATGATGGGGTACCTGTTGGTTATCTTTGCATTTCAACCCATACAGGCGCAGCACCCTGTAATGGATCAGAATATCTCTTTTGAATGTTTTGGCTGCAGCATAGCTGAAGCGCTCGCGGAGATAGAAACCCAAATAAGCTATTTTTTCTCTTATAATCCGGATGTGTTTGCAGGTAAAAAACCCATAAGCATTAAGTATGACACAATTCGCCTGGGAGAGCTGCTCGATACCGTCATTTCAGATACAACCATACACTACAGTGTACTCGAAAAACAGGTTGTACTATACAGAAAGGGAGTTGAAAATGCAGAGAGCATAAAGCAGTCGGGGCTTCGGTCAAAGACAAGCTTCACTGTTACGGGCACTATCGTTGACCGTCAGACGAAAAAACCATTGCCATTTGCAAACATTTGCGTTGTAGGCAAAAGCCTCGGCAGTGTCTCCAACATGCAGGGTGAATTCGTGATGAAAGTTCCGGGTTCTTTATGGAACAATAGCCTGGGAATATCCTGCATAGGGTATAAAACTTATATAAGGCCTTTATCTGAAATAAATAATCAACCGGTTTTCGAACTTGAAGCCGATTACATCCCAATTCAGGAGGTGATCATCCGCCAGACCGAACCGCTTCTTCTGCTCAAAGCAGCGCTGAAAAAAATACCCGAAAATTACAATCAAAATCCCTCAATACTCACCTCCTTTTACAGGGAAACCATAGAACGCGGCAATGAGTTCATGAGCATCACCGAATCGGTTTTGCATACGTACAAACCAGGTTATGTAAAAACACACGAGAATGAACAGATAAAGGTAGTGAAAGGGAGAAAGAGCCAGAATATAAATACCGGTGACAGCCTGCTGGTGAAATTGAAGGCCGGTTTGAACACAACCTTATTACTTGACATCGTTAGAAATCCCGCCGATTTCCTTCAGGAAGAATACTTCGAGGTTTATGATTACCGTCTGGCAGATATTATCACAGACAACGACAGAGAAACCTATGTGATTGATTTTAAACAAAAAGAATACATCAACGAACCACTTTACCAGGGGAAAATATATATTGATGTAAAGAACCTCGCGATTAAAAACTTCGAGTTCAGTTTAAATAAAGAAGGAATTGAAAAGACAGGCGACCGTTTTGTAGTGAAAAAGCCACGGTGGCTTGTTGTTAAACCCGTTGATGCAAATTACAGGGTAAGTTACAGGGAATACGGGCAAAAATATTACCTTAATTTTGTGCGCAGTCAAACCGATTTCAGGATCAGGAAAAAACGACAGATATTCAGTTCGCTCTATCGTTCAAAGCTCGAGATGGTAATAACAGATATTGACACGACAGATGTAAAAAAATTCAGGTACAAAGAGGTGGCAAAGCCGGAAACAATTTTCACCAACCTGATACAAGAGAGTTCTGAAACCTACTGGGAAGATTTCAATTATATCAAACCCGACGAGTCGCTTGAAGAAGCCGTGAACAGAATAAACCGTTCAATAATAGAAAACTGAGCTCATAATCTGTATCCGAACTTCTTATAATGTCTTGATCTCGCTCACCAGTTTTTGAAGTGTTTCTTTGGCGTTGCCGAATAGCATCCTGGTTTTATCGTCGTAAAACAGGTAGTTTTCGATGGCGGCATAGCCCTTGCCCATACCTCTTTTCATTACAATAATATTCTTTGCCAGGTGTGCATTGATGATGGGCATGCCGTATATGGGGCTCGATGGGTCATCGTATGCAGCAGGGTTTACCACATCGTTGGCCCCGATAACAACCGCCACATCGGTACCGGGCATCGCGGGATTGATATCATCCATCTCGATAAGCTTGTCGTATGGCACATCAGCTTCTGCCATCAGCACGTTCATATGCCCCGGCATACGTCCGGCTACCGGATGGATAGCATACTTTACCTCCACGCCTTTTTCGGTAAGCAGTTTATCGAGGTCGCTGCAGATGTGCTGTGCCTGTGCTACGGCAAGCCCGTAACCCGGTATGATAACCACTTTCTGTGTATAACTTAGAAGCACCGCTGCATCACTCAGTGTAATCTCTTTAACTGTTCCTGCCTCTTTTCCTTCAGGCCCTGCACCTCCGCCGCCAAAGGCGCCGATAAGTACGTTCAGCAGCGACCTGTTCATGGCCCTGCACATAAGTACGGTAAGAATGGTCCCGGCTGCGCCAACGAGAATACCGCCAAGTATCATGGCCTGGTTGTGATAAATAAAACCTGCCAGCGCTGCGGCAATACCTGAAAACGAGTTCAGAAGCGAAATCACCACCGGCATATCAGCCCCGCCAATAGGCATTACAAACAGCACCCCATATAAAAGTGCAAGAAAGATTAAACCCAATCCAAATGCATTTCTGTAAGGCAGTTCAGTCCCCATTACCAGAATAAAAACTGTAAGGCCTGCCAGAATTATCATCATAAAAATATTCACGTATTTCATCACGGGTGAGAAAATATCTCCCACCTTTCCGTCGAGTTTTCCGTAGGCAATCATGCTGCCGCTGAAAGTAAGGGTACCGATAATAATTCCCAGCAATGTAACCAGTATTGCCTTGTTTGCCGGATTATAAAACTCCATGATAGCCACCAGCGCTGAGGCAGCACCTCCGGTAGCATTATAAAAAGAGACAAGCTGTGGCATGGCGGTCATTTTCACCCGTCGGGCAATCACAGCGCCTATTAACGAACTTGTAACAATTACACCAATGATAACAGACATATTCACCAGACTGATATATTGTCCGTGATTGTTTTTATGCAAAAACAAGGTGGTGAGCATAGCAAGCAGCATGCCTGCACCGGCCCATATATTTCCTTTTCGCGCAGTATCCGGGTGGCTTTGGTATTTGAGGCCAATAACAAAAAGAATTGCAGCAAGCAGGTAGCTATATTCAAGAATGGTATCTCCGATTGTAAAAGATGTGCCATCAAGGGTATATAATACTCTTTCCATTTTTTACTGTTTTTTAGGTTTTTTCTTAAACATTTCAAGCATACGGTCAGTAACAACAAATCCACCGGCAACATTCAGCGTGCCGAACAATACAGCAAATATGCCCAATACCAGGTTCAGCGAAATTGAATTCAAATCAGCATGCCCAAGCAGTATAATACCCCCGATAATACTTACACCACTTATTGCATTGGCTCCCGACATAAGCGGGGTATGCAATATAGACGGCACATGAGATATAACCTCAAACCCCAGGAATATGGCTAGTGATATTATGAAGATAGCTTCTTTGTAACTGTAAAGAAAAACAAATATATTTTCCATTGGTTATTATTTTAAAGGTTAAAAACTTCTTTTACCCGGCTGTGATGTACTTTACCTGCATGTGTGAGGCAGGTCCCTTTTATAATTTCATCATTGAAATTAATGTTCAGCGCACCGTTCTCATCAATGATGAGTTTTAGAAAATTCAACAGGTTTTTTGCATACATCGAACTGGCATCATAAGGTATATCGGATGGATAATCAGACTTTCCGATAATTTTTACCTTGTGGTGAATAACCGTTTCATCGTTTTTGGTGAGTTCGCAATTTCCGCCGGTAGATGCAGCAAGGTCAATGATCACCGACCCCGGGGCCATTTTTTCAACCGTTTCTTTTTTCAGCAGCAGAGGCGCTGTTTTTCCCGGAATTTGGGCTGTGCATATAACCACATCCGATTTTAAGGCATGTTCGTGAATGAGCTGGCCCTGTTTCTGCTTAAACTCAATTGACTGTTCAACCGCATAACCTCCGGCTGCAGCGTCCTCTAAGGCGCCCTCCACTTCAATGAATTTGCCGCCAAGGCTTTTTACCTCTTCCTTTACCGCTGACCTTACATCGAAAACCTCAACAACAGCGCCCAGTTTACGGCCAATGGCAATGGCCTGAAGGCCTGCCACACCGGCGCCGAGTATCAGAACTTTTGCAGGTTTAATGGTGCCGGAAGCGGACATAAACATGGGGAAAAATTTTGGGAGGTTCATGGCAGCATCAATCACTGCTTTATAGCCAGCCACCGTCGCCATAGATGAGAGAATATCCATAGACTGGGCACGTGATATACGTGGCACAAGCTCCATGCTGAAAGAGGTAATACTGCTATCGGCAAGGGTCACAACCAATTCCCGGTTAAAAAAGGGGTTCATAGACCCGATAAGGACTTTATTTTTCTCAAAAGTACTAACCTCACCGGCAAGCAAAGGATTAATAAACAGCAACAAATCCGATTGCTCAACGACCTCATTTCTCGAAGCAACACCGGCCCCTGCACCCTGGTAATCAGAATCCGCTGCAAAAGCATTTGCGCCAGCGCCCTTTTCGATTAAAACATCTGTTTTTAATTTAATTAACGAAGCTACAGTTTCAGGCATCATCGCAACGCGGTTTTCGCCTTCACTTTCTTTTAACACTCCTATTTTCATGTGTTTAAATAATGATGTTTATAATAAATCTTCAAATTAATACGATTTTGCAAAACCTTTAAGGTTATAAAAACCTTAAAGGTTTTTTAGGCCATGAATAGTTTAAATTAGCAATAAATTAGTTAAACAAAAAATGTTTTATTCGGTTCACGAAATCAGCAGTTATAATTCTGCTGCAATTAAACATACCTGCTGCTTAGTTACTGACACTTAATTTGTATTGATTTATAACCACAAAACAGATGCTTGTCTTATGTCAAATAAAATAGCTGATTGCTTGAACATTAAAAGGCCTAAAATGTTAAGTGAATTACAACGTGATGAAAGATTTTACAGAATTACCTGTTTTAGTTAAATCTTCGTAAATTTATTTCATATTGTCTTTACAAATTGCAGAGAATGGGAAAACTTACCTTTTTGGGGAACATTGAAATTGGGGCGGTAGAAAAATTATATCATCAATATCTTGATAACCCGGAGAGTCTCGACGAAAGCTGGCAGCTTTTTTTTCAGGGATTTGAGTTTGCGCGTACAAACTTACAGTCGGAAACAGAAACCAGCAGCAATGCATTCAGCAAACACCTCGACAATGAGTTTAAAGTAATCAATTATATTAATACAGTAAGAAGAAGAGGTCACCTATTTACAAAAACCAATCCTGTGCGAACCCGCCGCAAATACACGCCGTCACTCGATGTAGAAAACAGCGGTCTTTCTCAGGCCGATCTTGAAACAGAGTTTCAGGCCGGTAAAGAGCTTGGTATAGGTCCGGCCAAACTTAAAGAAATTGTGGCATTTCTTCACGAAACCTATTGTCAGTCAGTAGGTGCCGAGTACATGTTTATCAGGCATCCCGAGAAGCTTAGCTGGCTGATAAAGAATATGGAAGGGTCGAAAAACAAAACAGAATTTACTGTTGAAACCAAAAAGAAAATATTTTCGCTTCTTGTAAAAGCTGTTGGATTTGAAAATTTTATTCATAAAAAATTTGTTGGTCAGAAGCGTTTCTCACTCGAGGGCACCGAAACGATGGTGCCGGCCCTGCATTACCTCATCGAAAAAGGATCGGAACTGGGTGTAGAAGAGTTTGTGATCGGGATGGCACACCGGGGCCGGCTGAACGTGCTGGGAAGCATTTTGAACAAGCCTTATGAGGATATCTTTCGTGAATTTGTAGCAGAAGAATACGACGACTCCATTGCACTTGGCGATGTGAAATATCACCTTGGATACTGCAGTGAGGTTAAAACCCAGGCAGGAAATCAGGTGCACCTTAAGATGGCTCCCAATCCTTCGCACCTTGAAGCTGTCTCGCCGGTAATTCAGGGCATATCGCGAGCAAGAATTGACCATACATACAAGACCGACTTTACAAAACTGATTCCCATACTCATACATGGAGACGCCGCCATTGCCGGGCAAGGTGTTGTTTACGAGATAGTTCAAATGTCTGAGCTTAGCGGTTATCGCACCGGCGGAACGATTCACATTATAATCAATAACCAGGTGGGGTTTACCACCAACTATCTCGATGCCCGTTCAAGTACCTATTGCACCGACATTGGCAAGGTGATCAAAGCCCCCATCTTTCATGTCAACGGCGACGATGTTGAAGCGCTTTTACATACTGTTTTACTTGCCATTGAATACCGGCAGCGCTTCTTTACCGATGTATTTATTGACATTCTTTCTTACAGAAAATACGGGCACAACGAGGGAGACGAACCCAGGTACTCGCAGCCTACATTGTACAAAGCCATTGCCAATCACCCCAACCCAAGGGATATCTATGCCCGGCAACTGGTTACAGAGGGTATTCTTTCCGAGAAAGAGACAAAAAAGCAGGAACACGATTTTGACATTTTTCTTGAAGAAAAGCTCGATCTATCTAAAAAGTCAGGCAAAGTGCACATTCAACAGTTTCTGAGAAACGACTGGAAAGGATTTAAACATGCCGAAGCAGCCGAGTTTCAAAAACATTATCCCGGGGAAGTAACCAAAGAATTGTTGAAATTTATCGGAGAAAAAATCTGTTATCTGCCCCTCGAAGAAAAATTCATTAAAAAAACGGAAAAACTGGTCGAAGAGCGAAAAAAAATGCTTAACAACAACATTGTTGACTGGGCTTTGGGAGAGCTTCTCGCTTATGGCACCCTGTTATATGAAGGTCACCCCGTGCGTATAAGCGGACAAGACTCGGTACGCGGTACTTTTGCCCACAGACATGCAGCCCATGTGATTGAAGATACCGATAAGACATTTACCCCGCTTAAATATATTTCAAAAAATCAGGCTTCTTTTAATATTTACAACTCTCCTCTTAATGAGTACGGGGTACTTGGGTTTGAGTATGGCTATGCGCTGTCTACGCCCAACGGACTAACGGTATGGGAGGCACAGTTTGGCGATTTTCATAATGTGGCTCAGGTGATTGTTGACCAGTACATAAGCTCAGCTGAGGAAAAATGGGGACTGATGAACGGTATCGTACTTTACCTGCCGCACGGTTTCGAAGGCCAGGGGCCAGAACATTCAAGCGCCAGGATTGAACGGTTTCTCTCGCTTGCAGCAAAAAATAACATGCAGATCGTGAATCCTTCTACCCCGTCGAATCTTTTTCACCTGTTACGCCAAAGCATTCACCGAAATTTCAGGATCCCACTTGTTATTTTCACACCCAAAAGCCTGTTGAGGCACGCCAAATGCTCTTCATCGCTCGATGATCTGGTAAACGGGCATTTTGAAGAAGTTATAGATGACAAAAACGTTGATGTTGACGAGGTTAGGCGGCTTGTTTTCTGTTCGGGCAAAATTTATTATGAACTTCTGGAACGCAAAGAAGAGTTCAATGCCAGGGATATTGCCCTGGTTAGGATTGAACAGTTACACCCTTTTCCTGCGGGGCAGGTTACCGGAATTATTAAAAAATATAAAAATACAATGTTAACACTTTGGGTGCAGGAAGAGCCAATAAACATGGGTGCATGGAGGCATGTAAGGGAAGAATTCAGAGATACTGAAATTCTGCCAATTGCAAGACAGGCCAGCGGCAGTCCGGCAACAGGCCTCTCCAGGCTGCATGTCCTTAGCCAGGAAGAGATTATCGGCAAAGTATTCAGAAAATGTGTCTGCGAACTCAAAAATAAATACTGCGGGCTTCATTGTAGCGATGGCAGCATAAGGGAATCAATTCTTAAAGAATACAGGTATTTTAATGAAAAAGTCAGCCTAAAAAGATATAACCAATGATCATAGAACTGAAAATACCAAGTCCCGGAGAATCGGTAACCGAGGTTGAAATTGCATCCTGGCTTGCCAAAGATGGCGACATTGTAGAAAAAGACCAGGAACTTGCCGAACTGGAGTCTGACAAAGCAACCCTGGCCCTTGTTGCCCCCGAAGCCGGCCAGCTTAAAATTATAGTGCAGGAAGGTGAAACGGTAAAAGTGGGTACCGTAGCAGGTACCATAGACAATAGTGCAATGAAGAGTGGAAAAAAAGAGAAGGAAAAAAAGGCTGAGGTAAAAAAAGAAAAAGACGAAGAAACAGTGAACAAACCCGAACCGGAATCTACCGTAAAAATGGAGAAAGACAACGCTTTAACCAATGAAATTAAAACGGATAAATCTTTGAAAATCACACCGCTCGCCAGAAAAATGATGGAAGATAACGGACTATCTGCAGAAGATATTATCAATGGGCTGAAAAAAATTACCACCAAAGAAGTAAACCTTGTTCTATCGGCCCGCCAAAGCACAGAGCATGGACATTTAAAAAATTTCACGCGAGATGTGGAGCGCACGAAGATGTCTCAACTCCGCAAGAAACTCAGTCAAAGACTGGTAGCGGTGAAGAACGAAACAGCCATGCTTACCACTTTCAACGAGGTAGACATGAGCACCATCATTGAACTCAGAAAGAAATATCAGCAGCAATTTCAGGAAAAGTCCGGCGTTAAACTCGGGTTCATGTCATTCTTTGTCAGGGCTGTTACAGAGGCTTTGAAACTGTATCCACGGGTAAATTCGATGATCGAAGGCGAGGAGATAGTCACCCCTTCATTCGTAGATATTTGCATTGCCGTACAGACCGGCAAAGGTCTGATGGTGCCGGTAATACGTAACACAGAATCGTTGACGCTACCCGAAATTGAAATAAATATTTCTGAAATGGCTGAAAAAGCCAGAAGTTTCAAAATAACCGTGGAAGAAATGACAGGGGGCACTTTCACCATAACGAATGGAGGAGTTTTTGGCTCAATGCTTTCCACCCCATTGCTTAATCCGCCCCAGTCGGCCATTCTTGGCATGCACAATATCGTGGAACGGCCTGTTGTTGTAAACGGTAAAATAGAGATACGACCTGTTATGTATGTAGCATTGTCATACGACCATCGGGTAATTGATGGCCGCGATTCGGTAAGTTTTCTGGTGAAAGTAAAAGAATTTATCGAATCGCCATTAAAAATGCTGGTTGATGGAAGAGATTTGGAGATGGTTTTGCTGGGATTGGAATAGCGGATTTGTTATAACCAGAAATTAAAACGTACCATAAATAGCGCTGATATCTGTATTACAGTATATTGAAGAGTAAAAACAGTAATCTACCCTGTTGGTTGCAATTTTACGCTCGAGGTGTAAAATCGGATGGCCTTTTTTTACCTGCAGATGGTCTCCGATATTTTCATCGGCCTTTATGGCCCTTAGCCGCTGCTCACCACCAGTTACCTGAATATTGTAATATTTTCTGAGGATATCGAAAAGAGAACGGTCTTCAAAACTTCGTGATGTAAACCTCGAAAGATTGATATTTGGCAGGAAATTAACATCGAAAAAGATTGGTTTTTCATCCAAAATTCGAAGTCTTTCAATATACACATAACCCGATTCCTTTTCTATCTGGTTCAAAGGAAACATAAACGCATTGCTGCCCCATGCCCTCACCTCGGGCCCGGTAAGAATTTTTGTTTTCAGGCTATTAAGCCCTACCGCCGAAGTAGTACCCGAAACCGAAAGTATCCCGATTCCCTGCGGCAGACTGCTTACAATACTGCCCTTGCCCTGCTGTTTTTTGATAAAACCGTCATGCACCAGGGCATCAAGAGCCTGTCTGACGGTCGGACGGGTAATAAAATGTATCCTGCAAAGCTCGTTTTCAGACGGCAGTAAATCTCCTTCTTTGTACACACCTTCAACAATATGCCTTCTCAGCAATTCGTATATGCGGCGGTATTGAGGGGTTTGTGCCATTTTTCAGAATAAACAGAAATAAATTCTATTAATAAATATTGAAAATTAGTAATTTAACTTATCGTTTCAAAATACGGTACAGTCTGACAAAAATTATCTGAAGAAATAACTTGTAAATACAAGTTTTAATATTTACTTTTGCAAAGTTAATTAAATTCATTGATTATCAAAATATTTATTAATTTTTAATTAATACTTATTTTAACATGTTGACATATTTATAATAACAAATATACTCAAATGGCAATTCCTGTTATCATGCCCAGGCAGGGGCAATCTGTAGAGACATGCATCATTACGCAGTGGTTCAAGAAGAAAGGTGATGTTGTTAAAAAAGGCGATGTTCTTTTTGCATATGAAACCGACAAAGCTGCATTCGAAGAAGAAGCGGCCGAAGAGGGTACCATTCTTGAAATATTCTTTAGCGATGGCGATGAGGTACCAGTGCTCACAAATGTCGCTGTAATTGGAAAACCAGGCGAAAATACAAACGAGTTTCTTCCATCGGGAAAAAACACAAATATTGAAAAAGAACCCTCAACAGCAACAGGGACAAATAAGCCGGATGAAGTCGCCCCGGAAATACCAGTATCGAATACAGTTAAACATACAGGAAGAATAATTATTTCTCCCCGTGCCAGAAACCTTGCAGAAAAACTGGGTGTACCCTTCGCCCAGGTTGCCGGTACAGGCCCCGGTGGAAGAATTATTGAACGAGATATTGAATCATATGCAAAATCGCATGGTACATTTACCCGGCTTGCTTCCGGGATCGCTTCTTCAGAAGGACTATCCGCTCCCGTCTCGGGCAGTGGGGTTGGCGGCAGGGTAATGGCTTCAGATTTATTACATGAAACGACCAGACCTGACAGCTTCGGGATAAAGAAGCTCTCCAACATCAGGAGGATAATTGCCCAAAACATGCATGCATCGTTGCAAAATTCGGCCCAGCTTACCCATCACATGAGCGCCGATGCACGCAAAATACTTGAATACAGGGCAAAAATAAAGAAAAAAGCCGATGCAGGTGAATGGCCAAACATCACCCTCAATGATATGATTTGTATTGGGGTAGTCAAAGCGCTGAAAAAAATGCCCGAAATCAACGCGCATTTTCTGGGCGATACCATAAAAACATTCAATAAGGTGCATCTCGGTATCGCAGTTGATACCGAGCGCGGCCTTATGGTACCGGCGCTTCGTAATGCCGACGATCTGAATATTGAACAGTTGTCGGCTGAACTTAAAAAACTGGCGGAAAGCTGCCGTAAGGGAAGTGTAAACCCCGAACTATTGGCCAGCACCGCGGCCTCGTTCACGGTATCAAATCTTGGCGCTTTTGGCGTTGAAATGTTTACCCCGGTCATTAACCTGCCGCAATCGGGCATACTTGGAATAAATACCATTATTCAAAGACCTGCTGATATCGGAAATGGCATCATAGGTTTTGTTCCGTTCCTCGGCCTGTCACTTACATACGATCACCGTGCCCTTGACGGGGCACCTGCATCGGCATTCCTCAGAGAGGTGAAATTACAGATAGAAAACTTTGAATTAAATATATAGTTTATGTACGATTTAGGAATTATAGGCGCCGGCCCTGCCGGTTATGTAGCTGCCGAAAGGGCAGGCCATAAAGGCATGAAAGTGGTCATATTCGACAAACGCCACCTTGGCGGTGTATGCCTGAACGAGGGCTGTATCCCCACCAAAACGATGCTTTTCACTGCCAAATTATACGAAAACGCCCTTACAGGAGACAAATACGGCATTTACTGTCCGAATGTAACATTCGATTTTGGAAAAATCATGGACAGGAAAGATAAAGTGGTAAAAAAACTTGTCGCCGGAGTGGCATCAAAAATGAAACTGGCAAAAGCAGAAGTGGTAATGGCCAAAGCTATGATAGAAGAAAGAAAAGCAGACCATATTGTTATAAAAGCCGATGGAAATACTTACCCCTGCAAAAATTTACTGATTGCAACCGGTTCAGAAGCAGCAGTACCACCAATTAAAGGACTCACAAAAGAAAACACCTTGACTAACCGCGAGATTTTACAACTAAAAGAGTTGCCAAAATCCATCAATATTATCGGAGGCGGGGTAATAGGTATTGAATTTGCCGGATTTTTCAACAGCATGGGGGTGAAAGTCAATGTGTTTGAAATGCTGGATGAGATTCTGCCCGGTATAGATGCCGAAATGAGCGCCATGCTTCGCAACGAACTTAAAAAGAAGGGTGTAGAATTTTATCTGGGCGCTAAAGTAGAAGAAGTAAAAGGAAACACCGTTTCTATATCCGGTAAAGAAGGGCGAACAGAAGTACCCGCAGAGATTTTGCTGGTGGCTGTCGGGCGAAAAGTTAACACAGAGGGGTTCGGCCTTGAAAAAACAGGTGTTGAATATACACCCCGGGGGATAAAAATTGACAAACATTGCAGAACAAACATCCCTAATATTTATGCTGCCGGCGACGTAAAAGGGTTTTCACTCCTCGCCCATACAGCATACCGTGAAGCCGAGGTTGCAGTAAACAACATGGCCGGCGAAAAAGACATTATGCGGTACGATGCCATCCCGGGTGTTGTTTATACCAATCCCGAAGTATCATCGGTGGGACTTACAGAAGAAGAAGCTGTTAAACAGGGAATTAAATACAAAAAGGCAACACTCCCCCTTGCTTTTGCAGGACGGTTTATTGCCGAAAATGAAGGAAAAAACGGCCTCATTAAAATCATTACAGGTGACAAATACGGAGAAATACTGGGAGTTCACATCATCGGGAACCCCTCATCAGAAATTATTTATGGCGCAGCAATGGCCATCGAAATGCAGATGAGGGCTAAAGACATACAGCAGATTGTGTTCCCCCACCCCACCGTTTCAGAGATATTTAAAGAAATTGCATTCACACTTTAAAATTCATAATATGCCAAAAATACAGTTTATCAATCCGAAAGAAGTAAGAAAAGCAGGTAAAATAACATTTTCCGACATACCGGTCAACCAATATAATAAATCAGTAGCAGACGAAAAGACCAATTTTTCGAACGATGATTTCGTCAGAATTTTGCGCGATATGCAGATTATCAGGGAGTTTGAAACCATGCTCAACCTGATAAAGACCACAAACGAATACCAGGGCATTTCATACAACCATCCCGGTCCGGCACATTTATCAATCGGTCAGGAAGCCTCTTCGGTTGGTATGGCCTATACACTTTCTATCGAAGACTATATTTTCGGATCGCACCGCAGCCATGGTGAAATTCTCGCCAAAGGGCTCTCTTCTATCCATCAGCTCAACGATAAAAAACTAATGGAGATAATGGAGAATTATTTCGATGGCACCATTTTAAAAATCGTTGAAAAAGGACATAAAGGTAATGTTAAAGACCTGGCTGTTAATTTTTTGCTTTATGGTACGCTGGCAGAAATATTTGCCCGTGAAACCGGTTTCAATAAAGGACTCGGAGGTTCAATGCACGCTTTTTTCACCCCGTTCGGTATCTATCCCAACAACGCCATCGTGGGCGGTTCGGGCGATATCTCTGTGGGAGCTGCGCTCTATAAAAAGGTCAATCGTAAACCCGGCCTTGTGGTCTGCAATATCGGCGATGCCTCTGCAGCCTGCGGGCCCGTTTGGGAAGGTATCTCATTTGCTACAATGGATCAATATAAAACATTATGGGAAGGTGAATACAAGGGTGGACTGCCCATTATTTTCAATTTTATGAACAATATGTATGGCATGGGCGGCCAAACATTTGGTGAAACAATGGGATATGAAATACTTGCCAGATTGGGTGCCGGGGTTAATCCCGAAATGATGCATGCCGAAAGAATAGACGGTTACAACCCACTGGCAGTGATAGATGCCTACAGAAGAAAACGCAAAATCATCGCGGACAAGAAGGGCCCCGTGTTACTTGATACTTTAACCTACAGGTATAGTGGCCATTCACCTTCAGATGCTTCATCATACAGGTCGAAAGAAGAACTCGACGCTTGGATGGAATATGATTCAATCAATTGGTTTGGCAATGAGCTGGTATCAAACAAAATCATCAGCAAAGAGAAGATTGACGAATTAAAAGAACAAATTTCCGGACTGATAACGAAAACCCTCACGCTGGCAATTGATACCTCTGTTAGTCCGCATATGAACCTGGATAGAGACCCAGATGCCATTGGCAAGTTAATGTTCTCAAATGGTTCTGCAGATAAAATGGGAGAGGGCGAACCGCAAGCGCTGATTCCTTTGTCAGAAAATCCGCGGGTAAAACAACTTGCAACAAAAGAACGGTTTGCTTTTGACAAAGATGGTAAACCGGTTTCGAAACTCAAAGCCTACCAGCTCAGAGATGGTATATTCGAAGCAGTTATTGACAGATTTTACAAAGACCCGACCCTTGTGGCATACGGTGAAGAGAACAGGGACTGGGGCGGCGCTTTTGCCGTATACCGTGGGTTAACCGAAGCCCTGCCGTATAACAGGTTATTCAATTCCCCCATTGCCGAAGGCGCCATCGTAGGTACTGCCATCGGTTATGGAATGTGCGGCGGTCGTGTGATTGCCGAAATAATGTATTGCGATTTCCTGGGCCGTTCTGGTGACGAGGTTTTTAATCAGTTGCCCAAATGGCAGGCCATGAGCGGCGATATCATCAATATGCCTGTGGTTATAAGGGTATCGGTGGGATCAAAATACGGCGCGCAGCACTCGCAGGACTGGTCGTCGCTTGTAGCCCATGTTCCCGGACTAAAAGTTGTATTCCCGGCCACACCATATGATGCAAAAGGATTAATGAATGCAGCGCTTCAGGGTACAGACCCTGTAATTTACTTTGAAAGCCAGAGAATTTACGATGTGGCTGAAATGTTTCATGAGGGAGGCGTTCCTAAAGAGTATTATGAGATACCCATTGGCGAACCCGATATTAAGCGCAAAGGAGATGATATAACCATTCTTACCATCGGGGCCACACTATATCATGCAATTAAAGCCGCCGACATCCTTAAAGAGCAATATGGCATATCTGCCGAAATAATTGATGCCCGAAGCCTGGTGCCATTTAATTACGAACTGGTGATTGAATCGGTGAAGAAAACAGGGAAAATTCTGTTAGCCAGCGATGCCTGTTCACGCGGCTCCTATCTCAAAGACGTTGCACATAGCATTACCGAACTTGCATTCGATTACCTTGATGCACCACCTGTTGTTGTCGGCTCACGCAACTGGATTACCCCCGCGTTCGAATTGGAACAGTATTTCTTCCCCCAACCCGAATGGATTATTGATGCCATACACGAACGCATTTTGCCATTAAAAGGCCACCAGGTAAAGAATAATTTTACAGTGAACGAAGAGATAAGAAGGAACAAGCTGGGAGTATAATAAATATGATGTGCAAAACCTGCTTCTTTTAAAATAACAATCCGGGATACCATGAATATATCAGATAATCAAATAAATGCAATAAAGCGAAAAAAAAGCTTTATCATAGATATGGACGGGGTAATATACCACGGCAATAAACTGTTACCCGGGGTAAAAGAGTTCATTGACTGGCTTGTGGCCGAGGAAAAGAAGTTTGTTTTTCTTACCAATTCAAGCGAGCGTACCCCTGAAGAACTCCAGGAGAAACTGCAAAGAATGGGTATTTCGGTTAAAAAAGATGTTTTTTACACCAGTGCGCTTGCAACAGCCATGTTTCTTAGCAGTCAGCAACCAAAAGGCAGTGCATATATTATTGGTGATGCCGGTTTAATAAATGCCCTCTACAATGTGGGCTACACGATGAACAATGTAAACCCCGACTATGTAGTGGTAGGTGAATCAAGAAGTTACAGTTACGAGCGGGTTGAGCATGCCATTAACCTTGTGTTGAAAGGGGCAAAACTGATAGGCACCAATCCCGACCTTACCGGTCCGGTTGAAAACGGTATCGTACCGGCCACCAAAGCTTTAATTGCCCCCATCGAACTGTCTACCGGAAGAAATGCATATTTTGTAGGCAAGCCCAACCCGCTGATGATGCGCAACGCCCTTAAAAAATTGAAATGCAGTAATGATGAAGCTGTAATAATCGGCGACCGGATGGATACAGACATCTTAGCCGGGATAGAGTCTGAAATAGATACCTGCCTGGTACTTAGCGGAATTACCAGCCTCGATATGCTGCCTTTGTTCCCGTACCAACCCAGGTTCGTGCTTGAAGGGGTAAGAGAGCTGGTAAATATATAAATGGCAAGAACAATGTGTGCCTGAATTCAAATATGCACCTTTCGTAAAGAAAAAATCTGTAGTACACAAACCTGAACCCGAAAATGACAGACCCCTTATCAATCAAAAATTTTTGAGCGGGCAGGTGCAAAATGGGTTAAATCTGCGATTAGGTAATTAGGCATAATATTTGTACTTTAATACGATTTTTTCATCAAATATTATACTTTTATACAAACAGGAATGATTCGATTTGTTGGTAAAATTCTGATGCCCATCTTTTTTGGATTAGTTATAAATCCTTGCTTTACTCAGGAGTTTACAAAAAAAGAGTCTAAGTATGTTCTCTATATCCATTCATATGCCCCCTCCTATTCATGGGGAGACAGTGTAGCATCTGGTGTATTACGTACCTTTATACCTTACCAAAATATCATTCTATACACCGAGTATCTTGATTCGAAGCGATTTGGAGAAAATAATTTCGACTTAATTTATCAGCTTATCCAACGAAAATATAAAAATCAAAAGCTTGATTTAATTATTTCGAGTGACAATGATGCTTTAAACTTCCTGATGAAATATGGAGATGATATTGCATCTGATATCCCCATCTTGTTTTGCGGGGTAAATAATCCTGAGGATTATAATTTAAATACCCGCTTTTATGGCATTAAGGAGGGACTAGATCAGGATTCTGTGAATCAATTGATTTTAAGAATAATGCCAGAAATTAAAAAACTTTATTTCATCACTGACAGTACACTTACAAGTCGTTTGAACCTGAAATATATTCAGCAACTTGAGCCTAAATACAAAGGAATTGTTGATTTTGTTTATCTGACAGATTTAGGTTTAGACTCCATTTACAAACTGGTTCCAAACCTTGAAGAAGGAAATGCGATTGCAAGGATTGATGTATTTTACGACAACTTCGGCAAACCCGTCAATTCTGATTTGATATTACAGGAAATTGCCAAAAGGGCCAGTGTCCCCATATTTATGGATGCGGAGCCTTCTTTTGGTAAAGGAATTATCGGTGGAATTATTAACACTGGAGTACTACACGGCTCAGAAATGGCTAAACTGGCACTTAGGTTCCTGGAAAACCCCGATTATGTTCCCCCTCAAAAAGTGGCACCACCAAAAGACAAGTGCTACTTTGATTATAATATTGTTGAAAAGTTCAATATAGATCCCGATTTATTACCAAAAGAATCGATCATAATCAATGAACCAACTTCAATATTTTCAAAATATTACAAATTGATTTTGCTGTTTTTCGCAATAGTTGGAATCTTACTGGTTGTTATTTTTGTGCTGACCTCAAATATAAGAAAACGGAAGAAAGCAGAACTACTGCTACAACAAAAACTGATTGAAATTCAGGATAAAAATGCCCAATTGGAAGAAAGTAGTGAGAAAGTCAACGAAATGAATGTTGAGCTTGAAGAAAGTAATGCAAACCTTTCAGCAGTAAATCATGAGCTATTCATTGCTAAAAATAAGGCAGAAGAATCGGAACGTTTAAAATCATCGTTTCTGGCAAATATGAGTCATGAAATCAGGACACCTATGAATTCCATTGTCGGTTTTTCCAACCTGCTTTCGTGTGATGATTTATCAGCTCATGAACGTGAACTATTTGTAAATCATGTAAATAAAAGCAGCGAACACCTTTTGGCACTTATTGATGATATTCTGGAGCTTTCAAAATCAGAGGCCGAGGGTTATACAATTAATAATGAAAAAGTTAATATTAATATATTGATAAAGGAAATTGTATACTCTTTTGAGCCAAAAATTGATAAGACAAAACTAAAACTGATCATCGATTATAGCCCTTTAAATTCTGAATTCCATTTATTAACTGACAGAGTGAGAGTTAAACAAATATTATCAAATTTTATCTCGAATGCCATTAAATTTACCGAAAAAGGAGAAATAATAGTAGGAAGTTATTTACAAGAAAATAAAAAAATTGTTCTATATGTAAAAGATTCAGGAATTGGAATTAAAAAGGAAAATTTACAATATGTATTTAACCGTTTTTGGAAAATCGAAGACGACAATTCAAAGTTTTATGGTGGCACAGGATTAGGACTTGCCATATCAAAGCGGCTCACAGAATTACTTAATGGTGAAATCTGGGTTGAATCGGAATTTGGAAAAGGCACCACTTTTTTCCTTTCACTTAATCTTAATAATGCAGAAGAGAATGACGAATTTGAAATTAACACTACTGCTTCAGTAATAAACCTTAAAGATTTTAATTTGGCAAACCATACCATAGCAATTGCCGAAGATGAAGAAGACAACATGGTTTTACTTCATGAAATTCTCAAGAACACAGGTGCAAAATTGATTTCTTTTAAAAATGGTCAGGAAATTGTTCATTTTTTTTCCAGGAATGATCATGAGAATATTCACCTTGTGCTGATGGATTTAAAAATGCCAAAAATGAATGGTTTCAAAGCTACTCAACTTATTAAAAGCAAAAAAAACATACCGGTAATTGCGCAAACTGCCTTCGCTACCGCCGAAGACCTTAAGAAAATAAAGCAGGCACAATTTGATGATTACATCATTAAACCCATAAAGGCTGATATGCTTCTCGAAAAAATCAGAAAATTTATTCAAACATAATTTTTTTGGCCAACATCGATTTACTTCTATCTTTGTACCCGAAATTCTGGTTCCAAAACCGGTAACAACCGGTAACAACCGGTAAGGATGAAAATGGGGATCATGTGACTTGCCTGCCTTAGCATTGCGAAGGTTGGAAATCGGGAGCTGTACCCGCAGATGTAAGCCTTGATATACTTTGTTTAATTCTCAGCCACTTCTTTACAGGTTCAATTTTGAACGAGGTTCTCTTACAATGAAGCTTCGTTGAACGAGGGAAGGCCAAAACAAAGTAAGGCAAGCCAGAAGATATGCCAGATTATGCCTGAATTCAAATACAAAAAAACCAAAAAATGCTTAAAGCGGTACTGTTCGATATGGATGGAGTGCTGGTTGATTCGGAAGAAATTATCTTTCTCGCGGCAAAACAGATGTTTCAGGAACATGGAATTTATGTTGAAAGGAATGATTTTAAACCATTTATCGGTACCGGTGAAAACAATTACCTTGGGGGCGTAGCAAAAAAATATGGCTTTGCCATTGATATTGAACGTGATAAAGCCAGAACTTACGAGATATATTCGCAAATAGCACCTGAAAAGCTAACAATATTGCCCGGTGTAGAAGCGTTTATAAATAAATGCAAGGCCAAAAAACTAAAACTTGCATTGGCAACAAGCACCGATGAAGTTAAAATGGCTGTAAACCTTAGAGCTGCCGAATTGTATTATGGGGTGTTTGATGTTACAGTCAACGGACTTGAGGTAGAAAATAAAAAACCTCACCCGGAAATCTACTTGAAAGCTGCAAACAAACTAAATGTTGAACCATTTGAATGCCTTGTTGTTGAAGATGCTGTAAACGGTATTGAGGCTGCAAAAGCTGCAGGGGCAAAATGCCTTGCAGTAACAACCAGTTTTTCAGAAACTGAACTTGCAAAAGCCGACTGGATCGTAAAAAATTTATCATATGTTTCCGAAAATGTACTAAATTGGTAACCCAATTAATTCAAAAACTTATGAAGCTAAATCAACTTGGAAAAAGCGATGTAAAAGTAACCGAAATAGCCTTTGGAGCATGGGCTGCAGGTGGATGGATGTGGGGCGGAACAGATATTGACCAGTCTGTGAAAGCTGTTGAAAGAGCTTTAGACCTGGGAATGACTACCATTGATACTGCCCCTGCCTACGGGTTCGGGTTAAGTGAAGAAATTGTCGGCAAGGCCATAAAAGGCAAAAGAGACAAAGTGCAGATACTTACAAAATATGGCCTTAGTTGGGATACCAATAAAGGCAAGTTTTTCTTTTCTTCGGTTTCAAACGAAGGGAAACCGGTAAATATGCACAAGTATTCATCGAAAAAAAGTGTAATACACGAGTGCGAACAAAGTCTTAAAAGGCTGGATACCGATTTTATTGACCTTTACCAGATACACTGGCCCGATCCCACAACCCCGGTGGAAGAAACCATGGAAGCAGTTGAAATACTTATTAAACAGGGGAAAGTAAAAGCATCGGGGGTATGCAATTACAGCGTTAATGAGATGAAAAAGGCCAACTCCAGAATCACCCTCGCCTCTAACCAGGTACCATACAGTATGGTAAAGCTTGATATCGAAAAAGAGATTGTGCCGTTTTGCATCCAAAACAATATAGGAATACTGGCCTACAGTCCTTTGCAACGCGGGGTGCTCACCGGTAAAATTAAAGGCGACTACAAATTTAACGAGGGCGATACAAGATCAAACCTGCCCTATTATTCCCTTGGTAACCTTTTGCAAATCAATGATTTTCTTGAAAAAATCGAACCAATTGCACAAAACAGGAATATCACGCTTACGCAACTGGTCATTAACTGGACCATGCAACAACCCGGAATCTCATGTGTGCTGGTTGGTGCCAGGAGCCCGGAACAGGTTGAAGAGAATGCCAAAGCTGCAGAATTCACCCTTAGCACCGAAGAAATCAATACTATTAATAAAGAAATAGAACAAATAAAACTCGAATTGTAACAATGAATTTCTTAACCTCTTTTCCCGGCAAACAAGAATTACTCGAATGGTGGCGCAACCAGGCAGAAGGTCAGGTTTATAAGGTAAACTGCCATATTCATACCCCCTACTCTTTCAGCGCATTTGCCAATATAGCCCAGGCTTTTGAAATGGCCCTAAATGAAGACATCAGGGTACTCGGCATCAATGACTTTTTTGTGGCCGACGGGTACGACGAGTTCCTGAAACATGCCCTTACAAACAGGGTTTTCCCTGAATTCTCCATTGAGTTTATCGGACTTTTAAAACAAGAACAGGAACTGGGAATAAAAATTAATGACCCGAATAACCCGGGCAGGATCTATTTCAGCGGGAAAGGATTGAATTTTCCGTTCTCACTTTCGGCCCAAAACCAGCAAAAGCTTGAACAGGTGAAGTCTGAAAGCCAGAAACAGGCGCGGAAGATGCTCGAAAGAACCAACGAGTTGCTCGAACAGGCTCAATCACCCTTCACATTCGACTTCGTTTCGTTAAAAAAAGAATTTGCCAAAGACCTTTTACGCGAAAGGCACATTGCTAAAGCAATAAGGGTGAGAATGAATGAATTTTATAAGACCGAGGCCGAAAAGAAATCTTTCCTTACACAGCTGTATGCCGGAAAAGATCAAAAAGCCAGTATTTCAGACAATATTCAACTCGAGGAAGAGATCAGGGGAAACCTGCTCAAGGCAGGCGGTGCAGCATTTGTGCCTGAAGACGAAAAAGCATTTCTGCCGCTTGAAGAGATCATCAATATTATTACAGATGCAGGCGGAATACCTTGTTACCCCGTATTGCTCGACGACAAGAATGGCAACTATACACCCTTTGAAGCAGATGACAGGAAGCTTGCTGACAGGCTCACAGAACTTGGAGTGGGATGCATAGAGCTTATCCCCGGACGCAACAGGTTCGAAAACCTTACCCGTTTTGTGAAAAACATGGTAGAAAGAGGATTTGTCATCAACTTCGGCACCGAACATAACTCACCACAACTGAGCCCGCTTACGGTAAAAACCACCGACAGGGAACTCGACGGGTACCTGAAAAAAGTTGCCTACAACGGCGCCTGCGTGGTTGCAGCGCATCAGTACCTTAAAGCAAAAGACCAAGAAGGGTTTTTAAACAGCCACCGAATGACAAAACAATCAGAAATTGCGCATTTTATTGAACTCGGACAAGCCGTAATTGAAAACTATTTAAAATCAAACGATTAAAAAGATTTTATGAAGGAATTAAAAAATTTAGTTGAGATATCACAATTTTATGGAAAACAAAAAAATTATGTAATTGCCGGGGGCGGAAACACCTCGTTTAAGAATGACACACATATCTGGATTAAAGCCAGCGGAACATCACTTGCCACCATTGATGTGAACGGGTTTGTGCAGCTCAACCGGGAAAAACTGAAAAGAATATCTTCGGCAGGTTACAACGAAAACCCGTTTGAACGCGAAAGGGAAGTGAAAGAAGACCTTCACGCTGCTATTGTAAATAAAGAATCGGGGTTAAGACCATCGGTCGAAACATCTATGCATGACATAATAGATTATCAGTACATTGTGCATACCCACCCTACGCTGGTCAACGGGTTGCTTTGTGCTAAGCAATCGAAACAGTTTGTGCAGGAGCTTTTTCCTGAGAACACCCTTTATATAGAATATGTTGACCCGGGCTACACCCTCTTTAAAAAAATTGAACTTGAACTCAATCAATACCGTAATAACCACAAAGCAGACCCTCAGATTATCTTTCTTGAAAATCACGGGGTATTTGTAAGCGCCAATTCAACCGAAGAAATACAAGAGCTCTACAGCGAAATCGAATCACGAATAAGAAACCGCATAGCCGGAGATCTGCTGACAGAACCCTTTGAAAATGAAGTGAAAACCCGGGAAATTCTTCCTGCTGTTAAAATGCTCCTTACAGAAGATAGCCCTGTAATACTCAAGACAAGGTACAATTCACTAATTGAGAAATACAGTTCAAGCCAGGATGCTTTTTTTAAAATCTCACTGCCTTTTACTCCTGATATCATCGTGTATTGCAAAGCCAAATACCTGTTTCTGGATGTAAATGGGTCAGTCGAAAGCATTTTAGACCGTTTTAAATCACACCTTGAGCGGTTCAGAAACGAGTACAAATATACCCCAAAAGTTATCCTGATTAAAGGTATTGGGCTTATTGCAGTTGAAGAAAACGCCCAGGCAGCAGAAAATGTACTTGATGTGTTCGAAGACCTGATGAAAATTAGCCACTACACCGAAAATTTTGGTGGTCCAAGGTTCATGAACCGCAATCAGATAGACTTTATTGACACCTGGGAGGTTGAAAATTACAGACGAAAGGTTTCAAAAGGAACTGCCCGGGGTAATGAGCTGGTTGACGGCAAGATTGCTATTATTACCGGTGCCGCGCAGGGTTTTGGCGAAGGAATTGCCGCCAGCCTTTTCGAAAAAGGCGCCAATGTAATTATAGCCGACCTCAACGAAGAAAAAGGCAATGAACTGGTTGATAAGCTCAACAGCGCAAACAAAAAGAACAAAGCAGTTTTTGTTAAAACTGATGTTACAAATCCCGAATCGTTAAAAAACCTGATGTTCAAAACTGTAACAGAATTTGGCGGACTGGATATTTTCATCAGCAATGCAGGGGTATTAAAAGCCGGAGGCCTTGAAGAAATGGAACCGGAAACTTTTGAATTCGTTACCCGTGTAAATTATACCGGCTACTACCTGTGTGCCAAGTATGCCTCGGAAATACTTAAAGTACAGGCCAGTTACCGTGACGACTATTTCACAGACATTATCCAGATAAATTCAAAATCGGGACTGAAAGGCAGCAACAAAAACTTTGCCTACGCCGGAGGTAAGTTTGGTGGTGTAGGCCTTACCCAGTCTTTTGCGCTGGAACTCATACCCTATAAAATAAAGGTTAATTCGATCTGCCCGGGAAACCTGTTCGAAGGCCCACTATGGTCTGATCCCAAAAACGGTTTGTTCGTTCAGTACCTGAATGCCGGAAAAGTACCCGGTGCCAGAACAATCGAAGACGTAAAACGTTATTACGAAGCGCAGGTGCCTGCCGGACGCGGTTGCAGAGTTGAAGATGTAATGAAAGCCATATTTTATGTAATTGATCAGAAATATGAGACCGGACAGGCAATTCCGGTTACCGGCGGACAGATAATGTTGAATTAATTTTTTAAATCGGATTATGAAGACCAAAGCAGTTAGAATATACGGTAAAAATGATTTAAGGCTCGAAGAGTTTGATTTGCCAGCAATAAAAGACAACGAGATACTTGCACAGGTAATATGCGACAGTATATGTATGTCTTCGAACAAGGCGGCAAAGCAGGGTACCGATCATAAAAGGATACCTGATGATATTGATAAAAACCCAACCATGATTGGCCATGAGTTCAGCGGGGTAATTATAGAGGTTGGCGAAAAATGGAAGCATGCTTTCAAACCAGGCATGAAATTTTCCATTCAGCCGGCTATCAACTACCCCGACGGGCCTGTTGGCATTCTTAGCGCACCGGGATATTCATACAGGTACATAGGTGGTGATGCCACCCACATCATTATCCCCAACGAGGTGATGGAACAAAACTGCCTGTTGCCTTATACCGGCCAGGGCTTTTACCCTGCTGCACTTGCAGAACCATTGTCGTGCGTTATTGGCGCTATGCATGCCTGTTACCATACAAAGCCCGGTTCGTACATTCACCAGATGGAAATCGTAGACGGGGGTAAAATGGCCATTCTTGCGGGCGTAGGCCCGATGGGGCTTGCTGCCATTAACTATGTTATCAACCGCGAAGACAGAAAACCCAAACTGCTGGTTGTAACCGATATAGATCAGGGCAGGTTAAACCATGCAGCAGAATTATACAGCCCCGAACTTGCCTCCGCCCAAGGCATTGAACTGAAATATATCAATACCGGCAAAATGGAAAACCCTGTTGAGTCGTTGCTCGAAGTTACCAATGGCACAGGATTTAATGATGTATTTGTATTTGCACCGGTGGCAGCGGTAGTGGAACAGGGCGACGCTCTTCTTGCATTCGACGGGTGCCTTAATTTCTTTGCAGGGCCTGGAAATCCAAATTTCAAGGCAAATTTCAATTTTTACAATGTCCATTATAATTTCACGCACATAGTAGGTACCAGCGGCGGCAACAATGACGACATGGAAGAAGCCATCACCATGATGTCGAAAGGGCTCGACCCGGCAGGACTGGTAACACATATCGGTGGTTTGGATGCCGTAATTGCCACCACACTGAACCTGCCCGACATACCCGGTGGCAAAAAGCTGATTTACACCAATATAAAAATGCCCCTCACATCGTTGACCGAGTTTAAAGAAAAGGGGGAAACTGATACGCTGTTCAAAAAGCTGGATGAAATTACCCAAAAAAACAACGGTTTGTGGAGCATAGAAGCAGAAGCATACCTGATGAAAAACGGCACACCGGTTTAAGTTATTGGGAGTATAAAAGTCTCAGTTTATTTTACACTAAAGCGATCTGCAAAATCCTTTGATATGTAATTGTCATAATTCAGACAAACATGGGTGGCAAATTCAACCGCTGTATTAACGATTACTCTCCATGATGCTTCATTCATTTGCAGCAGGTCGTTTCTTGTAATGCTTTCTTTATACAGCGAGAAAGCAATACCTGCGTTAAAGCTGTCCCCTGCACCGATGGTGCTTTTCGGTTCGATGGTTTTTACAGGAAATTCTGCTGAATATGTTGGGGTCCTTAAAAACACACCTTTGCGGCTTGCAGTATAAAGCAGGTTTGGAACAGACTTACTTACGTTATCATAGGTTTCATCGGCATTGTTCACCCCGTAAATAAATGAAAAATCTTCGTCCGAACCACGCACAATGTCTGCCAGCTTAATATTGTCAAGAATCATCGGTTTCATCTTGTGCAATTCGTGGAGGTGAGATTTCCTGAAATTGGGGTCATAAATGATGATGGCCTTGTTTCTTTTTGCATGTTGTATCAGTTCTATCAATTTCGGCCTTACCTCGGGTGTAACGGCATACGTAGACCCAAAGAGAACAATATCATCGGGCTGTATTTCAGGAAATTTGATATTCAGCCTTTTTTCCGGATATATCTTATAAAAATCATAGCTGGCATCGCTGTTTTCATTCAAAAAAGCCAATGCAAGTGCCGATTTACCATCATAATACCGGTAAACATAATCGGTTGAAACATTGTTTTCTTTTAAGAAATTATCAATAAAGTTTCCCACCTCATCCAAGCCGTATTCGCCAATGAAATAAACAGGCAATCCAAGCCTGCCAAGCGATACAGCGCTGTTTAGACTTGCACCGCCAGCCTTTGCAGTAAAAGGCATATTGTTTTTAAATAAAATATCAAGTACAGTTTCTCCGATAGCATATATCTTTCTCATAGAATTATTTTACCAGTTTTGAAATTGCTTTAAACTTCTCATTTCCTGCTACTTTACACAATTCAAACAGCAATGACTCAAAGGTAGTAATAATTGCGCCTTCATCGCGCATTCTTTTCATCGCAACTTCTTTATCGTTTAATTTTCTTGATGTAATGCAGTCTTCGACAACAACAGGCTGAAAGCCAGATTCAAGCAGGTCGAGGACAGTTTGCAAAACACATACATGTGCCTCGATACCGGCTATGATTACCGTTTTCCGGCCTGTACTAACCAATTGCTGCACAAAGGCAGGTTCTCCATAGCAACTGAAAGATAACTTCTCAGTTTTTTGAATCCCTCCCAGGTATTGTGCGAGCTCCGAAACGGTTTCCCCCAGGCCTTTGGTATATTGTTGCGTAACAATTAACGGGATTTCCATTACTATTAAGCCTTGTATCAGTAACCCGGTATTTCTAACTGTTACATCGCTTTCAAACATATGCTTAACCAGCTTTTCCTGGTAATCTACGATTAATCCGGTGCTGTTTTCAGTGAAAATTTTCATTTCATCATTTTAAATGTCATAACCCAAAAAGTTCTAAATATTGCGGTTATTTGTTGCACCTATTCTCGACCTATATCCGAGGTATCCGCCATGATGCCTTTTGGCATAATCTTCAGCCTTGAAATCAATCTTTTTCATCATCATCACCACTAAAATATCGCCGATAACGGTCATTACAGTGGTAGAAGTTGTAGGGGTAAGTCCCAGGGGGCATACCTCTGGGGGGTTACCGGTATAGATTGTAACATCGGCCAGATTACTCAGTTCGTTTTCAGGATTACCTGTTATCAGTATCACCGGTATTGCCGGCACAAGATTTCTTGCCAGGCCTACCAGTTCAATGATTTCACGTGTCTTCCCCGAATTTGAGACCACCAGCAGTATATCGTTGTTTTGTATTACCCCAAGGTCGCCGTGCTGGGCATCGCTGGGGTGAATAAACACTGCAGGTGTACCCGTGGAGCTAAGTGTTGTAGAGATATTCGTAGCTATCTGCCCGGCCTTGCCCATACCGCTGATGATGACTTTACCACCGTTTAAATGCACACTGCGATGAATAAGCGTTAAGGCCTTTTCGAAGCTGTCATCCAGCGGAATGTTTTGTATTGCTTCAGCCTCAGCATCAAGTAATTTTTGAATATCCTGCTTCATCCCTTTCCTTTAAAAAGTGTACAAAGATATAAGATTTTAAAATGCATTTCATATCTTAAAAACAACAACACGGCAATTCGTACAGATGAATCAACTAATCAAGCTTCCCTGCCATTTCCTCAATCAGTTTCAAAGCTTCCTCCACATGCCTTAACTGTACGTTGGTTTGTCCTGTCTGAAGCCTTAATGTAAACTTACCGTTTAGCTTTGTATGCGACAGATAGATTTTGCCCGAGCTGTTTATTTGCTGCAGAAGTTTTTCATTCATTACATTCAGTTCGTCATTGCTCATAGATTCTTTGGGAACATAGCGAAAACAAACCAGTGCAAACTTTACCGGGGCCATTATCTCAAACTTTTCTTTTTTCTGTATCTCATCAGCAAAATACCTTGCATAGCTGATATGGTTTCTGATCATCTGCTGCAGGTTCTCTACCCCGAAGCTTCTTAATACAAACCACAGCTTAAGGGCACGAAAACGGCGTCCGAGCTGCACGCCCCATTCAGAATAGTCGTTTACCAAACCATCGGTTTTGGTCTTCAGGTACTCGGGCAGCATCTGAAAGGTTTTAACCAGTTTGTCTTTGTCTTTCACAAAATAAGCCGAGCAATCAAAGTTGGTAAAAAGCCATTTGTGGGGGTTGAAAACCATACTGTCTGCATTTTCAATTCCTTGTATCATCCACTTGTATTCGGGAAGAATCAATACATTACCGGCATATGCAGCATCAACGTGCAGCCATACATTATATTTTGCTGTTATTCCGGCAATTTTACCGAGCGGGTCAACGGCAGTGGAACTTGTGGTACCGAGGGCGGCCACGACACACAATGGTGTGAATCCGTCTTTTATATCTTTTTGAATGGCATTGTCAAGCGCTTCTGGCAACAGTGCAAATTCATCGTCTACGCCAAGCTTCACAAGGTTTATGCTGCCTATGCCTGCTATTTTAACGGCTTTTTCAACCGACGAATGTGCTTCGGTTGAGCAATAAACCCTGAATTTCTGGTCTGTAAATCCGTTTTGGTTTATCCTGAAATTAGTTGCGTTCTCTCTTGCCGACAATATGGCGCATAGTGTGGCCGAGGAGGCCGAGTCTTGTATTACACCCTGAAATGAGTCCGGCAACCCGGTCATTTGCTTCAGCCAGTTCATCATGGCCTCTTCGAGTTCTGCGGCGGCAGGTGAAGTTTCCCACTTCATGCATTGCGTCCCCAAAGAAGCAGTAAGCATTTCACCCAAAATTGAAGGAAAACTTGTGTTGGCCGGAAAATAGGCAAAAAAGTCCGGGTGTTGCCAATGGGTTATCCCTGGCATAATGATTTTGCGGAAATCCTGCATAATGTCTTCGAATTCTTCACTTTTTGCCGGAGGCCCAGCAGGCAGTTTATTGTATATGTCTCTGGGTTTTACAAGCGATTTTACAGGATAATGTTCAATATTTTCATAATAACCGGCAATCCAATCTACCAGTTCATAAGCGTTTTTTCTAAACTCCGAAATGTCTGTCATAATTGTTGCTTTGTCTGAAATTATTTTGTAAAAGCTCAAAAATAATACAAAAATTCCGGCGCTTTACTTTTATTTTGCATTTTGATTTTATATTTGATACCTTTATTCAAACCGAAACACTTGCATGTATGAAGCTTGAAATTTATGGTTCACAAAGCCTCAATTTCGTTGAACTAAACACAACGGGGAGTAACGAAACTTACATACGGTGTGATCCGGAATCACAATATCTTGACAGCATCGTATTCAATATTTTTGTACCCTGTTTTGAAAATGCCAATAAGCTTTTCGATTTCTTCGGATCAACCAAATACAACTCCAGAAAGATTATCCCTTTGCGAAACGAATTGATCAGTAATCTTCAGATGTTTGAAAATGTTAAAACAATTGATGATTTTGAGGTAACAGTTTCACGAAAATTTCTCGGGAAAGATTTTCTGGAAGAATTAGCCAAAGAAGACAATAACTGGAGGAACAACTGGAAGGGCTACCTGGGTAAACTTATAGAAACAAACAAAGCCCTGATTAAACTCGCTGAAAAATCTGCCGATGAAGAACGCATTTTATGGGTGATCGGGTATTAGTATGTTCACCCGGTCAACTATTGGCAATATTTTATTTTGATCCTTCAGTTTTTTCAGTCATTATTGTTATACTTGTAACTTATTTAATAGCTTCGGTAACGAAACTCGAGCAAATGATTGGTTTATTTGCTTGTTTAATCAGGTTCAGTTTTTACAATATCTAAATGATGATGTTAAAGTTCATTGCCGGTATACTGCTTTTATGCAGCCTGTTTAACATTGTTGCCGGCCAGGATGATAATTTCCGGTCTCACCCCGATCTGGGAGAATATTTCACACGGATATATAAACTTGACCAGAACCTGGTGAATGGAATGAAGTACTATAACCTTCACCCATTGGCTATAGGTAATCCTTTTCTAATTAGTGACAAACCATCTGAGGGATGGGTAGTGCTTAACGGGGTTGAATACCGCGATCTGTTGCTTAAATATGATATTTGCAACCAACAGTTGATACTTGAATACACCTTTTCACATGGCGGAATGAACCACGTGGTTCTAAACAATGCGTTTATCTCTGAATTTGAAATATTTGGCAAACATTTCCGCAAATATCATTTTTTACAGACCAGAGAAAAATTTTTTCAGGTAATAACCTCAGGAAATTTTACCCTTCTTAAAGCATTTAAAAAAGAACTTGTGGCTCCGGGCTCTTATTCGAAAATTGCTTATGAATATTCCGGTGAACAGAAAAAAATGTACCTTCTGGCTGATAGTCTGCCAGTAACTTTAAAAGGCAACAGTTCTTTCATAAAACTTTTTCCGGGGCACGAGGCAGAGATCAGAAAGTATATGAAGCAAAACAAGCTAAGATTAAAAACAGCTGATGATATGGCCCTGAATAAACTGCTTGGGTATTGTTCGCTGTTTTCGGAAAAGATGCTAACAGACTCCCTTAAATGAAAAGGATAATTCTGTTTTCCATTGGCCTTGTCTTTTGTTTGTCACTTCTGGCAAACGAAACTATAATCTATTTCAGGGGCAATTACCACGATGTGCCGTTTGAAGAGTTTGCCGTCAGCCTCGAACAGCAGGAAGGCCTGAGGTTTTGGTTCAAAAGCATATGGGTTGAGGGTATCAGAATCACCGCCGTTGGTGAAAAGATTTGCCTGAACGACTTGCTTGAACAGCGTTTTGCAGGCACCGGCCTGTATTTTTATATTAATGAAGACAGGAATATTTTTATAACCAAAGGAATGCAGCTTTTGGTAACATTGCCCGAATTTGTAGATAATGCTGCCAAAACAGAAGCACCGGCTTCAGTCATCCGGAACAACCTTACAAATGCGGAATTGATATATAAGGAAGGCAGAAGTAACGGCGCCGGTGAAACCAAAACCATCGGCATACCCGGTACACATACTACCGGTAAAGCTGTTGTTGTTAATGGTAAAGTTTCTGAGAAAGAGACCGGTGAAGCCCTTATTGGCGCCACCATATACATCGAAGAGCTTGATAAAGGTTATGCCACCGATTACAACGGACGTTTTGTGATATCTTTGTTACCAGGAACATACAAAGCAGTTATCAACTGTCTGGGCATGGAGGAAGTGCATTATAAACTGGTGGTGAATACAGGCGGAAGATGGGAGGTTGAAATGATAAGAAAACTGATAGCCATAAACGAGGTAACCATTAAATCCAGCAAATTTGAAAATGTACGTGGAATGCAGATGGGGTACGACCGGCTTTCTTTCAAGACCATTAAAGAGATTCCTGCAGTAATGGGTGAAAGAGACCTGCTGAAAGTTGCACAAATGCTTCCCGGCGTGCAGAATGTCGGTGAAGGCTCTTCGGGATTAAATATCCGCGGCAGCGCTTCCGACCAGAATATGTTTTTTATCAATAAAGTGCCGGTTTACAATACTTCGCACCTGTTTGGTTTCTTTTCGGCTTTTAACTCCGAGGTGGTGAACGATTTTTCGCTTTACAAATGCAATATACCTGCGAAATATGGTGGCAGGCTGGCTTCGTTTTTCGATATCACATCGCGTCAGGGAAATATGAAAAGTTACACGGCCAGGGGCGGACTGAGCCCTATTACAGGGCATATAGCAGCCGAAGGGCCTATTGTTAAAGACAAGAGTTCGTTTATTATTTCTACCCGTACCACATATTCCGACTGGATTTTATCAAAATTGCACGATGCCGATTTAAGAAAAAGCAGTGCCGCATTTTATGATGTTACCGGAAACATCTCAATTGAACCTGATTCGCGCAACCTCATCAGGATTTTTGCTTATTACAGCGATGACGATTTCAGCCTTGCCGGCACAAACAGATATAGCTATTTTAACACCGGGGCTTCAATTGACTGGAACCATCAGTTTTCTTCGAAATTATCGTCTAACACTGCGGCCATTGTTGCCCGCTATGGTTTTTCCAATACCGATACCACCATTGCCAGGTCGGGATTTTCTCATAATTACCAAATTGATCATTATGAGCTAAAATCTGATTTTACCTGGGTACCGCTGGAAAAACACCTTTTTGGTTTCGGAGTCAATATTATCAGGTATGGCCTTAACAGGGGAACTGTTGTCCCTGCAGGTACCGGGTCGCAAAAAGCACCGGCAGCGCTGGGCGCTGAGAAGGGAGTGGAGTCTGCACTGTATATCTCCGATGAGTACCAGCTGTCGAACAGATTTACATTATATCTGGGTTTACGTTACAGTATGTATGGTTATCTGGGTGCAGCAGAGGTATACAGGTATAATACCGGAAGCCCAAAAACTGAAAATTATGTTACTAATACCAAAATTTTTTCTGAAAACCAGCTTGTTAAGTTTTATTCCGGGCCCGAATTAAGGATGGCAGCCAACTACCGCACGGGTTACAACAGCTCTGTGAAACTCTCTTACAATCGTACAAGACAGTACCTTTTTATGCTGAGCAACACCATTGCCCTTTCGCCCACCGACCAATGGAAACTGTGCGACTACCATATGAAACCTCTTCTTGCAGATCAGGTTACGATTGGTTATTACAAAGATTTGCCCAAAATGAGCATAAATTTCTCCTCTGAAGTTTATTACAAAAAGACATTAAACCTGGTTGAATACAAAGACGGTGCTGATTTTCTTTCAGCCGATAGAATTGAATCGCTTGCATTGCAGGGTGAACAGTCGGCTTACGGCCTTGAATTGATGTTCAGAAAAAATTCGGGCAAACTTACCGGCTGGTTGTCATACTGTTATTCAAAGTCTGAGATCATCGTCAATAGTCCTTATTTTTGGGGCAGGATCAATGACGGGTCGAGATACCCGTCGAACTATGATAAACCGCATGCAGTAAACGGAGTGATGAACCTTCGGCTTAACCGCCAGTTTAGTCTTGCGGCCAATATTGTATACAATACCGGCAGACCTGTTACCTTCCCCATTTCAATTTATAAAATAGAGGGTATAGAATACATGCTCTATTCGGCGAGAAACGCATACCGTATACCCGATTACTTCAGGGCAGACCTCTCCATTAATATCGAAGGCAACCTGAAAGCTAAAAAATTTGCACACTCATACTGGATGATTAATTTTTATAACATCACCGGCAGGAAAAACGCCTATTCGGTGTACTTTGTTTCCGAGAACGGCAGTATAAACGGTTATAAGATGTCAATTTTCGGAACGCCCATTATAACCTTATCATGGAACATTAAGTTAGGAAATTATGCAAGTGATTAGACTACTGAAACACTGGTTGCTGATCGTGCTTGTTACCGGGTGCATAGAACCCTTTAGCCCCGATATTAAAGAATCGCCTAAATTGCTCGTGATAAGCGGAAAAATCACGAACCTTGAAGGATATCATTATATAGATATTTCGTGGTCATCTTCATATGATGACCCTATAATTATTCGTGAAAGAAACTGCAATGTGACTGTATTTGATGACAAGGGAAATGTGTTTCAGTACCAGGAATATACCCCGGGCCATTACCGTTGCTGGTTAGCGCAGAATTACCTTACAGTTGGCACAGGTTTCAGGGTAGAGGTAGTAACAAACGAGGGCAAAGTGTATTCCTCGCAATATGACCGTATGGAACCCTGCCCCGGGATTGAAAACATAACCCATGAGGTAAAAACAATAGAAGCAGATGACCCGATTCTGAATTCGGTTAAGGGTATTCAACTTTACATTGATACAGAAGCTTCGGAGAAGGAGGTTACCAACCTGAAATGGGAGATAGGCGAGACATGGGAATACCATGCTTCATACTTTATAAGCGATTTTTACGACGGAAAAATCAATTTCATGGATGGTTTAGTGTCAGATTCTCTTAGAGTATGTTTTAAAAGCAGAGGGGTAAATGATATAATGACCATGTCAACAAAAAACTATGCTTCGGGCAAAATCAATAAGGCACCACTGACTTTTATTGCCCATATTAACGAAAAACTCGGCTTTAAATACAGTGCGCTTGTACGGCAGTTTTCATTAAGCGATTCGGCATTCGAATACTGGAGCAAAATGCAGCAAAACATGCAGGGTGCTGGCGGGATATACGATACCCAACCCATCAGAATTATTGGCAATATACGCAGTGTAAGCGATCATGAAGAGAATGTGCTGGGATACTTCTGGGCAACAGAAATAAAAGAAAAAAG
This sequence comes from Bacteroidales bacterium, assembly GCA_046485045.1. Taxonomy (GTDB): domain Bacteria; phylum Bacteroidota; class Bacteroidia; order Bacteroidales; family UBA10428; genus JAFGPL01. The sequence goes on along the minus strand of JAWOHT010000014.1, from coordinate 17,460 downwards.
GTTCTTTTTCAAAAATACCGGTGCATTTCCTGTTGAAAATTTCAAATGCAAGCCATATCCTTATACAGCCGAAGAGTTTGCAGAAAAATTAAGTGCTTTTACAGAAAACGAATACCCCATATACCTTATTAATACAACTGGTCTTAAAGAAGGCCCATGGGAATATGCAGAACAGGAGTGTTTTGATTGTACAAAAAGCGGAGGGACTTTAAACCGGCCTGATTTCTGGCAATAATTCAGTATAATGAAGCGCATTTTAATAATAATAAACCTGACGATTGTAAATGTTGTACTGTTCAATAGTAACATTTATGCCGAACCGTTTTCAACACTTGATACAACAGTTAAGTTAAGCCCCGGGTTGCAAGAGCATTTAACCGTGTTTACAGACCGTACCGTATATGCTACGGGTGAAAGCTGTTTGTTTGCTGCATTCAGAACCGGCAAAAATCATCATCAGCTTGCCGGCTGGAACAAAGTGCTGTATGTAGAACTGCTTAAACCTGATGGCATAGCAGTGGTGCAAACAAAATTTCCGGTCGTGGACGATGTTGCAGCCGGAACCATTGAAATACCGGGAAACCTTTTTACAGGATATTACTACTTAAGGGCTTATACCAGATGGATGCGCAATTTCGGTGAGGAAAATTTTCCTGTGGTAAGGCTTAAGGTTATCAATCCAAAAGAACCGGTATTACAGTCTGCCGGAGTTTCAGCAACAGGGTTTGATGCGGTGACAGACATTGAAAAAAAACTCCTTGTACAAAAAGATATTATAAGTGTTAAGGCAGACAAAGTTAATCCCGGAACAGGAGAAAATGTAAACATAACCCTTGGCATAAACAATAATAAATACGGGCTGCCTGAAAAATATTGTATTTCGGTTATCAGGCCCGGAGCAACCGATTCTTTAAATCACGGTTTAATGCGCCATGCTGCCAGACAACCTGAATATCCAGATCCTTTAAGGTATATTCCCGATATGAATGGTTTGTCGCTCTTTGGAAGTGTTGTTGACAAAACCACCGGGCATGGCGCAGGAAATGTTCAGGTGATGCTTTCAATGCTCGGCTTTTCTTCAGATTTTTACAGTTATGTAAGCCTGCCTGATGGTAGATTTGTTTTCGACATCAGGCCATTTAACGGTGAGGAGGAATTTTATATTACACTTGCCCCGGGTAATGACGAAAAGTTTGAAATACGTATAGATGATGAATATGCAGGAAATTTCCATTTAAAAGAGGTACTCCCCTTTTCTCTTACCGACAGGGATAAAAAAATTGCACAGGAAATAGTATTTAACTCACAGGTAAACCTGGCATACAGAAACTTCAAAGAAGAAGACACCACAGACAATGGCACGAAGAAGCACATTTACTTTTACGGTAAACCGGTAAACAGTATATATATTGATGAGTATATTCATTTGACTTCAGTTAAAGAGGTGTTGTTCGAACTTGTTCATGAAATTGTTTTAGTTAAGAAAAAAGAGATATTTTACTTTAAAACAAATGGTTTTTATACCGATATGGAGATATTTAAACCGCTTATCCTTATTGACAATATCCCTGTAAATGATTTCGAATCATTATTAAAATCAACCCCCGAAATGCTCGAACGTATAGATGTTATTGACAGAATCTACGCAAAAGGCGATTACCTATACGGAGGTATGCTTCATTTCATATCACGCAAAGGTGATTTTGGCAGACTAACACTTCCTGAAAATGCATTCTTTTTCAGCTTTGACGGATTTCAAAAAAGTGATTTTGGACCTTTTGATTTCGATAATGATATTTCGGGAGAAGAGACCCGTATTCCTGATCTTAGAAACTGCCTCTACTGGAACCCTTCTTTAAGTGTAACAGGGAGAAGAACCCTGGATTTCAGCTTTAGAACCTCCGATTCAAAAGGCCCCTTTCTGATACTGGTAAGGAGTGTTGCTGACGACGGAACAATTTTTGAGGGAAGTTGCACAATTACAGTTGAATAAATCCAATGATTAATTTTCAGGTAATTGTTTTTTAATGATATAGATATTGTCGTAAGGCAAAGAAACAGAATCCAGTTTAATGAGTTGATATCCTGCTTCGTTTACATTCTGTAAAATTGTTTTTCTTGGCACGCCTTTTTTCCTTTTCCCGGTATTTCTTTCAGGGTCGGTTGCTATAATAGCGAGTTTTCCTTCGGGTTTCAGCGAGTACTTGGTGTTGGCAAGTAATCGCACAGGGTCTGTAAAGTGCTCGTAGGTGTTGATTACGTAAACCAGGTCGAGCTTATTTCTGGGAAAATTGGGATAGGTGGCCTTGCTTAATATTACCTGCATATTTTCAATATTCTCACGTTCACACCGTTGGGTCATAAATCTTACTGCTTTTAGTTCGATATCGTTGGCATACACCTTACCCGAATCGCCTACACGCTTCGCCACCCTCACCGCAAAACGGCCGTTTCCACCGCCTATCTCACCTACATACATGTTTTTTTCGATCCCGATGAGGTTCATGATATGTGCCGATGGCTGAAAACTTTCAAAACTCTCTTCCCATTCGCTTGTCCATTGTTTGGAATTGTCCCTGACAAGCAGAAAATAAAAAATGGTAAGAATTATAAATAAGACGATGATATATCCAAATCTTTTCATAGAATGTCAAACTTCACTTTTTACCGTTTCTGAGGATTTCTTCCATAAATTTCCGCAAGGGAATGGCAAATTCTTTCCGTTTAAGGGCAAATTCGATAGTGGTTTTCAGAAAATCGAGCTTGTTTCCGATATCGTGTCTTTTGCCTTCAATTGTCTGGGCAATCATGTTTTCTCTTTTAAGCAGAAGCCTGAGGGCGTCGGTAAGCTGAATTTCATTTCCTTTTCCACGTTGTGTTTTTTCAAGGGCCTGGAAAATTTCGGGTGTAAGAATATACCTTCCGGCAATTGCGAGGTTAGATGGCGCCTTGTTTATTTCGGGCTTTTCAATCAGCTCGTTTAACTGCATGAGCTTATCACTGATTTTCTCACCGCCCACAATGCCATACCTCGAAACTTTGTCTTTGGGCACCGTTTCCACTGCAATAACTGTTTGTTTATATTGTTCGTAGGTGTCAATAAGCTGCTGTGTAACAGGTATCACCGAGTCGATTATGGTATCGCCGAGCAATACGGCAAAGGGTTCAGACCCGCAATGAAAACGGGCATGGTATATGGCGTCACCAAGACCATTAAGTTCTTTTTGCCTGATGAAATGAATATTGGCCATGGTTTCGATATGCTTCATGATCATATATATCTCTTCATCTTCTTTCTCCTGAATTTTAGATTCAAGCTCAATATTGCGGTCGAAATGGTCTTCAATAGATCTCTTTCCTTTTCCTGAAATAATAAGTATATCTTCAATTCCTGCGTCAACACACTCCTGCACAACATATTGAATTACAGGGGTATCAATGATAGGAAGCATCTCTTTGGGTTGGGCCTTGGTAGCGGGTAGAAACCTTGTGCCAAGGCCTGCAGCGGGAATAACGGCTTTTTTGATCATTTTTACAGTATGTATGGTTTTATTACTCTTACGTTTATTTTGTTTAATGTAACGATAAGTTTACGAAGCATTTCATCATCGGTGTACATGCCGATGATTGCACCGCCCGAACCCGAAAATTTGGCAGAGGCCCCGCAGTTTCTTGCGGCCTGTACCATTTCAATATTGCTTTCAGAAATATTCATGATCTTGCACCTAAGATCAAAATTCCTGTCAATCAGGGTGTTTAATAATTCATGATCTTTGTCCAGAATGGCCTTTTTGCCCTGTTCTGCCAGGCCTGCAATTTCGGCAAGGGTATCGTGTACTTCCTGGTCGCCGGCATCGTATCGTTGCCTGATCGTGTTCAGTACTTTGCCCGATACTTTACCAAGTTGAATCTTGTAGGCCAGATAAAGCCTGGGCAGTTTCTGCGCATCCAGCCTTTCGTATATACCATGCTGGTGCTTTTCAAGGTAAGGCTTGTTAAAATCCATATACACACAGCCTTCAAAAACCTGAATCACACGGTCTTGCAGGCCCGCGTTAATACCCAGTTCTTCTGTCTCAACCGAAAGAATAAGCGAGGGCAGTATCTCCAACGGAATTTCAACATTATTAAATTTCATCAACGACCTAATAGTGGCGGTAATAATAGCGCTTGAGCCGGCGAGTCCTACCTGTCTGGGTATCGAAGATTGAAACCTGACGGTGAAGTTTTTATTGCTGAGCCTGATATTGTTTGACTGGCAATACTCATAAAATTTTTTAATGGTAGCCTTTATCAGTCGGTCGCCCCCGTAATAACCGGTGAGGTTCATGGTTTCCACAAGCTGATGAATATTCCTGAAACGGTTTCTGTCTTCATCCTGCTGCTCAATTACAAGTTCCGGGGTTTCATAGAGGGTAACTATGGCGCCGAAATTTCTTATGATGATGGAAATGGTCTTTCCAAAATAACCGTCAGACGGGTTGCCTAACAACCCTGCACGGGCGTAAGCCCTCGATTCAATTATCATATCAGTCTAAATACATTTGTCGCTAAGTTAAGCTATTCAATGCATTATTTAAAAAACCTTTTTAACAAAAAAGATTCAGTGATGGAATTGGTCCGATTTTTTGCCTTAACAAGATTAATTACTAATTTTAGGCCTTTTCATAAAAGCCCAATACGTTGTCCGGAGAACTCGATATAATCATCAAAAAACTTCAGTCAGGAGACGAAAGATTCTATAAATCATTATTTTACGAATACTATGCCCGTCTTACCTTTTTTGCAAACAAATATGTACACGATATTGAAGTAGCCAGGGAAATTGTGCAGGAATTATTTGTTAAACTTTATGAACGAAGGTTTAGCCTGCATATTGAGACCAATTTCAAATCCTATCTCTACAGGTCGGTGTATAATAGTTGTATCAACCATTTGAATCAGGTTGCCCTGAGGGAGCGCCATCACCAGATAATCAAAAACCAGAGTGAGGATAAGTATACGTTTTCTGAAGGGGAGACGAGCCTCGCGGAACTCGAACATAAAATATATACCGAAATTGAAAAACTGCCTTTACAGTGCAGGAAAATTTTTAAACATAACAGATTCGACGGCATGAGCAACAGCGAAATAGCAGATATGCTCAACCTCTCGAAAAGAACAGTGGAAACCCAGATAAGTAAAGCTTTGAAGATATTGCGAAAGAGAATTAATCCGCAAATGCTTGCTTTGGCTTTTTTTTTAATAATTTGATATAAATACGTGTTTAAATCTACTTAAATGTCTTATTAACAAACATCAAATACTTCTCAAATGGATTTTGAAAAAATTGTAAGATTTCTTTCCAACGAGTTAGGTGATGAAGAGAAAGTTGATTTTTTACCGGATAACAATTCGCAAAAAATTGCAGGAAGGGAATTTTCGCAGATAAAAAAAATCTGGGAAATTTCTGCTACTCTCAAAAGATATGAAAAGATAGATACCGGAGCCGATTGGATTCCGGTAAGTTTAAAACTTAAACCCAGGTTTAAGCAACGTTCAGGAAAATTGCCGCTTGCAACCATGCTTTACCGGGCAGCCATAATAATTGTTGTTGCTGCAGGATTGGCATTTGGATTGCATAAGATCACTTCTGTGATATCCGGCCACCAATTTGTTGTGGCAACCACCGGTTCCGGCAGCCGTGAAGTAACTTTGCCCGATGGTTCATCGGTAACCTTAAACAAAAACTCAGCATTAAGGTACAATAGCAGGTTCAGTAAAAACAACCGTGAATTGTTTTTCAGCGGCGAAGCTTTTTTCAATGTAGTTAAAAACACCAGCCTGCCTTTTGTTGTCAGAACGGGCAATACCACAATACAGGTTATAGGTACCAGTTTTAATGTAAAAGAAGATACCAGTGTACTGAGGGTAACAGTAGTTACAGGTAAGGTTTCGGTTTATGAAACAAAAAACCGTAAAAACCAGGTACAGCTTATCAGAAACCAGACTGCATCTTTCGAGTATTCTACCAATAAAATAATCTACGGTGAAAACAGCGATCTTAATTTTCTTACATGGAAAACAGGACGTTTTGAGTTTTTCAAAACACCAACAGTGGATGTCTTAACCACCCTTGCCAATTATTTTGATAAAAAGCTTATTCTGAATATTAACCTTAAGGACAGCATAACAGGGGTATTTGAAAACCAACCCCTAAGTGAAATACTAAAGGAGATAGAAATGACAACTGCTATAAAAATTGAGCATGGACAAGACTATATAATTGTTAAAAAATAACTATATTAGTGTCCTCTCATCTTAACTAACCGAAAACCTTAATGCATGGGGCAAATCTTTGTAAGATATGTGCTTATACTGGTATTTTTATTGTCTCCGTGTTTATTGTCAGCCCAGAAAACACTTCTTGATAAGAAGGTTAAAATCTATGTTAAATCAGGTACGGTTGAATCGCTGCTCAATGAGATAAGTTCGCGTGGCGGCTTTACATTCACTTACAGTTCGAGAATACAGCTCTCGAAAAAAGTTACCCTCACCGGCAATAAGCTACAGGTAAGGAAATATCTGGATGAGATGTTTGCCGATGAAAATGTAAAGTATTATGCCAAAAACAATAAGGTGTTGCTTATACCGTCAACATTCCAGGGAGATCAAAAGAACTACCGAATAAAGGGAAAAATAACTGACGCCCAGTCAAAAGAGCCTGTGCAGTTTGCCAATGTCTTTTTATTAGACCGCAGTATCGGAACCATTTCTAACGCTGACGGTAATTTTTCACTCAACCTGAAAAAGACTCAATGCACAGATACTTTATGTATTACTTTTATTGGATACCAGACCGTAAAAATCCCCCTTGCAATAGTCGATTCATCCGGGTTTAATATTGCCCTTATGCCCGCTGAACATGAGATCAAAGAGGTATGGGTGAAACCTGTGAGACCACTCGAGATAATAGAAAAAGCACTGGAAAATATACCCCGCAATTACGATATAACACCATCGCTGCTTACCGCGTTTTTCAGGGAGTCAACCCGCCAGGACAATAAGTATATTGCATTGTCTGAAGCTTTGGTAAGTGTTTACAAAGAATCTTACCTGTCACCGCGTGCCGACCAGATTAAAATTGAAAAGGGCAGAAAAGGATCGAATGTTAAGTCGCAGGAGTATATAAACTACATTGTGCAGGGAGGATTATATAATAATTTTAAACTCGATGTTGTAAAATACGGGGTAAATTTCCTCAACAAAGAGAGTTTTGAGTTCTACGACTATCACCTCGATGCCATATCAAAATACCAGGGGACACCGGTTTATATTATCAGGTTCGACCAGAGAGACTTTGTGCAGTTTCCGATGTACAAAGGCAATATATACATAGACAAGGAGTCGTATGCTATTGTAAAAGTTGAGTTCGAGCTAAGCCCCAAAGGAATTGGGTATGCACATAATATGTATGTTATTAAAAGCCCCTTCAACCTGAGGGTTAAGACAATGTTTGCAAAATACTGTGTGAACTACCGTAAAATAAACGAAAGGTGGAACCTTGATTATGTAAGAAGCGAAGTGGCGATTTTTGTGAAGCGGAATGTCAACAGGCGAAAAAACAAGCACGACCTTACAGCCTCGTTTACATCTGTTTCTGAATTTGTGATTACTGAAAAAGTCAGCCATCCTATACAGCGTTTTAAAACAGACGAGATTTCCAAATCAAATGATGTTTTGGTAAAACAACTTTCTGATACAGATGAAGACTTCTGGTGCGAAGAGAATATCATACTGCCCGATGAGCCTTTGCTTGAGACCATCCTGAAACTGAACAAAAAACACGGACTGGATATTATACCTGTAGCCACTGTGGCAAGAACACAGGAACAGTAATTCTCAATTTCATGAAATACCTGATTTCAACAATTTTGCTAGGTACACTCATATCAGGTCAAATATATGACACCGGTTTTCGGGAAATACTGGTTGAAAATTCAGAAAAATATAATAGCACATTCCCATCAGAACATGTTTATATTATAACAGACAAGGAATTTTACAGACCCGGAGAGGAGCTTTGGTTTAAGGCAATTGCTAATAACACCCTCAGCGGAAAGCAATTAAGCAGCGATATAAATATAAAACTGCTTGATGTTTTTGGCAAACAAGTGCTGAATATACGCTATCCGTTGATTGATAATGAATGCAAAGGATACCTGATGCTTCCGGTATATCTTACCGAAGGCAGATACCGGTTGGTCGGTTATACTGGCTGGATGAAAAACCTGCCAGTGTCCCGGGCATTCTGTAAAGACATTATTATCAGTCAACACATTGATCGTCAATTTATTCTTGATGTTACTTTTCCCGAAAATCTTTATTATCCGGGAAGTAAAGTATTGTCAGCTTTAAATCTCACACTACCCAACGGACAACCGATGGCTTTTACGAAATTTTCATATAAATGTCGATCTGCAAAAATGGTTTACTATAATGGTCGCGCAACAACTGATGAAAGAGGTTATTGTAAATTAAGCTTTGAATTGCCCTCTGATACAGATTGCGGCCTGCTATGGCTCGAATTTGAAATAAAGCAAAAGAAGAAAACTGAAATATTTATTTATCCGCTCCCGGTAAGGAAAAAAACTATTGAAATTCGGTTTCTGCCTGAAGGGGGTAATCTAATAGCCGGACTTGAAAATAAAGTGGCCTTCAAAGCAGTTGATAGTTATGGTTTTCCTCAAGATGTTGAAGGATACCTGATGGATGAAACCGGGAAACAGATTGACAGAATAAAGAGTGATTATATGGGGCTGGGTGCCTTTACTTTTATACCCGGGCAACATCAATACCAGTTCAGGGTCATAAAACCGGTAACCGAAAGTGTATTATATCCTTTACCTGAGGTATCTTCGGGTGGTATAATCCTTAACTATTCCGGAACCAATGCAGACCATATCGTGTTTTTACTTCAAAGTACCAATGAAGTAAAAAAAATAAAAGTAAATTTTGTGGCGGAACAGAATGGAAGAATCATATGGACTTCAACCACTGAATTTACAGGTTCTCACCACTTGCGGGTCCCATCTGAAAAATTCACCGAAGGTATTATTAAATGCACCCTTCTTGACGATTCGGCAAATACCATAGCATCAAGGATTATTGCAGCACGGTTACGATTGGCTGACAAAATACTGGAGGTGAATATCTTTAAAGACATCTATCAAAAAAGGGATAAAGCATTTATTGAACTAAAAAACACATCCTTATCAGATATTTCTGTTGCCATTTCAGTATGTAAAAGCAATTATCTTGATAAAAACCATATCTCATTACAAGACTATTTCAGTTATTATATCTGGTTAAGGGATGCTTTACCAGACTATTTCGAAAACTTCTTATCTGATGATTATTTAGACCTTATCATGCTTACGCATAGCGCAAGATCATTGCCTCTTTCTGGCATATACAATTACGGTTATAAATACTCGCTGCCATATTTTAACCATGATGGCATTACAGGACAGGTTTATGACAAAAAGAACAACCTGCTGGAAAATGCAACGGTGAAGGTCATTCATACCCCTGATCTGCGCACGTTTCAGGCATCATCTGATGCGAGGGGCATTTTCAATATTAAATTTGATAACAGGATTATCAACTACAATCTGCTAAATGTTGCAATAGCCGATGAAACAGGCCGGTCAATCGAAAACTACACCATTTATGACCCTTATTCCGGGAACCTTCTCGATAAATATGTTGCAGAAAAAGAGGCATGGCAGTTTGAACAGCTTAAAGACCTTCTGAACTACAGAAATCCAATGCTTTTATATTCTGGTAAATACAGTCATGGAAATGAGAAAAGAAAAAAGGAGTTTACAGGAAAAGGTTATAATTATAAAAAATACTCACTCTATAAGAATGTGGCCGATATTATTTCAGAACTAAAAAGTTATAACCTGGTAAATGGTGAGATTGTGTTCGTTGGCCATGAACATTCAACCGGCACCCCGCATGGTGCTTTAATTGTTGTTGATGGCATAGCTCTTGGCACCAGCGCCGGTATTCTCGACAGTATTTCCCCGAAAGTTGTCCAGGATATCTCTGTTTCAACATCACCATCTGTTATTCAGCGATATTCTGCCCGGAACAGTATGGGGGTTATTGAGATCTATACCCTGAGAGGACTTGATAACAGGGGTATGGGTGCCATTCATGATATTCAGAAAGATATCCTGATGCTCGGCCACGAGTTTAGCGGCCCTGACTATTCTCTCGAAGATATTCCCGGTGATGATATCAGGACAACACTTTTCTGGAAACCCGATCTTACAATTGCCGGTAAATCGACAGAAATTATAGCTTTTTACACTTCCGATACAGAAGGTAAATATATTTGTACATTTACCACCACCGACAAGCATGGAAACAGGTTCACTAAAAGCATTCCTTTTTCAGTAAAGTAATCGGTTAATCGCTCGATGCGGTTGTGACTAAAAGTTAAATACTGATCATAGGATTAATTATTCGCTGCAATTCTTTAATTTTGGTAATTTAAAATACAGGCCATGAATAAACTAAAAATTTCATTGATTGTTACTATGGGCATGATACTTTTTTCCTGCAATAATCCTGTCAATAAGAATGAATTGTCAGACAGTAGTTTTGATTTTTTTGCCGAACAGTTTGCCGACATCAGGATACTCCGGTACCAGGTACCTGAATTTGAAAAACTCTCGTTAAAACAGAAAGAACTTTTATACTATTTAAGCCAGGCTGCGCTCTGCGGGCGTGATATTTTTTTCGACCAGAACGGAAAATACAGTCTTGTTATACGCCGTACACTTGAGAATATTTATAAAACCTATGCAGGAGACAGAACTACACAAGATTTCATTGATTTTGAGGTTTATCTCAAACGTGTCTGGTTTGCCAATGGCATTTACCATCATTATTCTACCGATAAAATATTGCCCGGGATTTCCCCCGACTACTTCATGCATCTTGTGCAACACTCCGACAGCATAAAATTTCCGGCAAATACCGGCCAGCAGCACGATAGCTTCTTACATGAATTGATGCAGGTTATGTTCGATCCTGAGTTAATGCCGAAAAAGGTTTGTCAGGACTCAGAAAAGGATATTATTGCCGGTTCGGCGGTTAATTTTTACCAAAATGTGGGCCAACAGGAAGTTGAGCGTTATTATGAAAAAATGAAAAACCCCGGTGACCCAAAACCGGTATCGTATGGCTTGAATTCAAAAGTAGTTAAAGAAGAAGGGAAAATAAAGGAGATTATATGGAAACAGGGGGGCATGTATACCGGGGCTATTGAGAAAATCATTTTCTGGCTCGGAAAATCACTTGATGTTGCAGAAACCCCTGAGCAGGCAGCGGTGATACAAAAACTCATCAGCTATTATAAAACCGGCGACCTGAATACGTGGGATGAATACAATGTTTTGTGGGTTAGTGATTTAAACTCAAGAATCGATTTCGTTAACGGGTTTATCGAGACATACGATGATCCGCTGGGCCTGAAAGCAACATGGGAAGCGGTGGTAAATTTCAAAAACCTTGAAGCCTCCCGTCGTACAGAGATACTTAGCAGTAATGCCCAATGGTTTGAAGACAACTCCCCTGTTGCTGATGAATTCAAGAAAAGTGAAGTAAAAGGGGTGACAGCCAAGGTAATTACCGTTGTACAGCTTGGTGGCGCCTGTTATCCGGCCACACCAATAGGCATTAATTTGCCCAATGCCGATTGGATAAGAAAAGAGCACGGCTCAAAATCGGTGACGATGGAGAACATCACCTATGCTTACGATCAGGCCAATCTTAAAACCGGAATGCTCGAAGAGTTTGCCGCCAGTGAAGAGGAGATAGCGTTTGTTAAAAAACATGGTTTTCTGGCAGGTAACCTGCATGTTGACCTTCACGAGTGCCTTGGCCACGGATCGGGACAGTTAAAGCCCGGAGTTGCCACAGATGCCCTGAAAAACTATATGGCACCCCTCGAAGAAACAAGGGCCGACCTTTTTGCACTTTATTACATAATGGACGAAAAGCTGGTTGAATTGGGGCTGATACCAAACCTTGAAGCGGCAAAGGCCGAATACATGAACTATATACGTAATGGACTGATGACGCAGCTTACCCGCATCCGGCCCGGGAAAGATATTGAACAGGCACATATGCGTAACCGGCAGCTTATATCGCGATGGTGTTTGGATAAAGGCAAACCCGATAACGTAATAGAAAAAATATCCAGGGATGGAAGAACCTATTTCATGGTCAACGATTTTGAAAAATTAAGGTCACTGTTTGGTGAACTGCTCAGTGAGGTTCAGCGAATCAAGTCTGAAGGCGATTACCAGGCAGGCAAAGAACTTGTTGAAAAATATGGTGTGAAAGTTGACAGGGAACTTCACCATGAAGTGCTTGAACGATATAAAAAACTAAACCTTGCTCCCTATAGCGGGTTTCTTAATCCTGAACTGACAGCAGTTTGGCGAGACGGGGAAATAACCGATGTAACTATTAGTTATCCGGATGATTATGCAGGACAGATGATGTATTACAGCGAAAACTATTCATTCCTTCCTGATTTTAATTAGTGGTATTTATGGTTCAGTTAGCAGAGGTCTCACTTTCTCGGGGAAAGTATTTCCTGTTGATGATCGGAAGGAGGATGAGCGCCAATAATCCAAGACCCAAATAAATAAGGTTGGTGGAGGCATGTGCAATAAAAGCAAACATTTTACCGTCTGATTTTGCGATGCCGTAAATAAACAAGGTTTCAAACACCATAAAGTGCCATGCCCCGATACCCCCCTGAACGGGCGCCAACATTGCAAGTCCGCCCATAAGGAATACGATCATGCCTGTCCATATAGTAAGATGTCTGGTGGGTTCAAAAGCCAGGAAAACTACGTAAAGCATCAACAGCCACATAAGAAAGATAAACATGGTGTGTCCGATAAAGTACCACTTGTTTTCGAGTTTCAAAATAGATCTAATACCTTCTAAAAAACTGTTTTTCAGGTTTTTAAGTCTTTTTGTCAGTGAGTTGGTGCTTTCTTCTTTTTTGTTCCTGAAATATCTTCGGACAAAGACAAACACCAATACAAGTAAAATAAGCGCAAATACCCCTATGACAATGTTTCTGACCGAAAGCAGCTTTAAAAGGTTATTTTTCATTTCGGGGTGCACGTTAAAAAACTTTACAAAGATGCTGAGTTGCGACAGGATAATAATAACTGCAAGGATCATCAGGGAAATCAGGTCGGCCATACGTTCAACAAAAACAGTACCTACAAGTTTGGCAAAGGGAATCTTCTCGTATTTTGACAATACAGTACATCTGGCCACCTCACCAGCCCTGGGGGCAATTAGGTTTACAAAATAAAGAACCAGCACCGAAAAAAAAGAGTTATAAAGTTTCGGGTTATATCCCAATGGCCTTATCAGCATGTTCCAGCGTATGGCACGGCTCACTTGAGAAATAATGCCAAGCGTGATGGAAACAAATATCCAGAAGTAATTGATACTTTTAAACGCAATTTTAAACTCCTCTAACGGATAGTCTCTATAAACAAAATAAAACAAGGTAATGCCAATGGCAAGAAAAATCGTGTATTTGGTAATATTGATGACCCACTTTTTCATGTTACAAATTAACCTTTTTCATTCAGAATGTGCAAAAATATATAATTCCTGTTTACAGTATCGCAATATTGAAAACAATTAACCCATATTTTGATCAATATTCTTTCCGTTGCGCTTAACCGCCTAAAAATATTGACCTGTAGTTTTAATAAACTCCCTGATATTATGATAAATTTTATCAATAAGCAGATTGCGGGAATCAACGCCTGCCCATGCCACATGCGGGGTTATCACGATTTTTTCGCTATCGTTGGTTGTGAGCAGAAGATTGTCTTTGTTTATTGGTTCGTGTTCAAGCACATCAATTCCGGCACCGGCAATGATACCCTCATTAATTGCCCTTGCCAGGTCATGCTCTATAACTATTCCTCCTCTTCCCATATTAAGCAGATAAGCCGAGGGTTTCATCATTTTTAACCTGTGATAGTCTATCAGGCCTTTCGTGCTTTCACTAAGCGGGCAGTGAATTGAAACAATATCAGAGGTGCCAAGCAATTCGTTAATTTCAAGGTGTTTATAACCTGAAGCGTTTTTGTTTTTGCCCGAGGTAGAATGATAAACAGTCTCGCAGCCAAAAACTTTAGCAATCTCTGCCACCCGGTTTCCGATCGCGCCAAGGCCGATCACCCCGAAACGTTTACCGTAAAGCTGTATAATATCACGGCCATGATGGGTAAAAATGCTGCTTTTACAGTATTCGCCCGATTTTACATAATTGTCATAATATCTTAGTTTGTTCAAAAGGTAAAAAAGCAGCGCGAAAGTGCTTTGTGCAACGCTTTCGGTAGAATACCCCGCAACATTTTTAACCACGATACCCTTTTCGCGGGCAACTTCCAGATCAATATTATTTGTGCCGGTAGCTGCAATGCAGATAAGTTTCAGGCCGGGACAGGCATCCATAACCTCCTTGTCTATTACTACCTTGTTGGTAATGACTACATCGGTACCGAACACTCTCTCAATGCGCAGATTTTCAGGTGTTAGCGGGTAAGTAATAAACTCTCCAAACTCCCTGAGCCTGAAAATGTTTGAAACATTACCTACTGTATCGGTATCGAGAAACACAATTCTCATAATAACATTTTGAAAATAACAGGTGATAAAATTAACTTAAAAAGGGAACTGCTGCAATTATAAAATATTAAAATTATCACGGCAGAAGAATTCTTAATGGCCGGTTGTTATAGCTTTTTTTTCAGGGCTGCCATCTTAATAAAAGTCACAGCAGCTTCATCGCCTTTGTTACCATGTATTCCGCCTGCACGGTCTTTGGCCTGTTGAAGGTTATTGGTTGTTAAAACTCCAAAAACAAACGGTATTTTATATTGCAGGTTCAATCCTGTAATGCCCTGCGTTACTCCCTGGCAGATGTAATCGAAATGGGGTGTGTCGCCCTTTATTACACAGCCGATGCAAATAACTCCGTCATACCTGCCTGTATCGGCCATCATTTTTGCCCCGGAGGTGAGTTCAAAACTACCGGGAACATGGCAGATTGCAATATCATCTTCGGATGCGCCATGCCGAAGCAGTGTATTTACAGTGCCTTCAAGTAATGCCCCGGTGATTTCATGGTTCCATTCAGATACTACTATCCCTGCCTTTATGCCTTTAGCAGATGGCACCCCGGCGGTATTATATTCAGAAAGGTTTTTGATACTGCTGGCCATGTCTGAAGTTTAAGATTGATAAGAATAAAGATGTTACGCTTCGATTAATGAAATACTTTAGCTTTACAATATTGTTTTTAGTAAATAATCTATCCGGCAGCAGATATGCCCCGGTGCTATCTCCAAAAACAGAAACCCGGCTGAAAATTATTTTTCCATCCTTATCCTGGCAGTCGTTATATATTTTTCAATATCGAATGCTTCCTGAGACCCGGGATACTTTTTTTCTATTTTTCCGTACAGATCAATTGCTTTTTCATACTCACCCAGTTCTTCATATACAAGTCCTGCTTTTTTCAGATAGATGGGAGTGGTTAAATCATTCTTCTTTCTTGAAGCAGCCTTAAGAAAAAAGGACAAAGCTTTTTTATTGTCACCTAATTCGATATAGGCATCACCAATTGCACCTAAAGCAATACTGGCTACCATTACATCGTTTACATCAAATTTTTTTAATTCCTCAATGGCCTCTTCGTGCATACCCATTCTCAGGTAACATATTCCGGCATAGTAGTGTGAAAGATTGGCGCTTTTTGTAATGCCATATTCATCAATAATATCCAGAAAACCAAGGTAACTGCCATCACCTTCAAGCGCCAGTTTGAAAGAATCTGCTTCGAAATATTTTTCTGCCATGTACAATTCTGCCTCGGCCAATTTTTCCTTTGGTGCCAGGTAAAACCTTTTGTAACCCATGTATACAGCAACAATTATTGCAATGGCTGCAACAATTATGGTAAGGCTTTTCTGGTTTTCTTCAATGTATTGTTCGGTTTTACTAAGTACATTTTCTACGCTTTCGAATCCCGATTCGTTTAATTCATTTTTCTTACTTGCCATTTTTGAGAAAGTTAAGCATTTAAAAATTCAGAACGCAAATGTAATTCTTTTAAGATATTTATAAAATTTTGTCAGTAAAAATTTTAACTCTTTTCCAAGAAGATTACCTTTTGAATGCACTAAGTTTGTATGACTTTGATATTGTAAGTTATATAACGCGTTTTTTAAAAATGTCTGATAAATGCACACTGTTACATTTTAAAAAAGTAACACCGGAGAAAAGATTAAATTTGTGTTTCGATATATCTTGATTAATTTTTTATGTACCTGAAAAAACTTGAAATTGTAAACTTTAAGAATTATGAAAATGCCGGGTTCGAATTTTCACCCCGTATCAATTGTTTTGTAGGAGACAACGGGGTTGGCAAGACAAACATTCTCGATGCAATTCATTATTTATGTTTGTGCAAGAGCTATTTTAATGCCGTTGATTCGGAAAACATACTGTACAACGCCGAATTTTCGGTTATACAAGGCGAATTTGATGCTGAAGATAAAAAAGAGGAGATATATTGCGGGTTGCAACGTGATAAGCGAAAAATCTTTAAAAGAAATAAAAAGGAATATCCCAAACTCTCAGACCATATCGGGCTGTTGCCCCTTGTGATGATATCGCCGCTTGATGCTGCCCTTATACTTGACGGGGGAGAAGAGCGAAGAAAATTCATGAACAACGTAATCGTGCAATATAACAAACCATACCTCGAAAATGTAATAGGGCTTAACCGGCTTCTGGCACAGCGCAATAAGCTGTTGAAAGATATGGCAGAAAGGGGCAGGGATGACGGCACCATTGAAATATACGACGAACAGTTGGCAGTCCTGGGTGAAAAGATTTTTGGGGAAAGGAAAGATTTTACCACCAGACTGGTGCCGGTTTTCCAGTCTTATTACGACTTCATATCCGGACATGCCGAAAAGGTTGAACTGGTATATCAGTCTCAGCTTGCTGATGCCGGGTATAAAGAATTACTTGTGAAATCGGCTGCCAAAGACAAGATATTAAGGTATACCTCTGCCGGGCCTCATAAAGACGACCTGGTTCTAAAACTGTTTGGGCATAACATTAAAAAGTCAGGCTCACAGGGTCAGCAGAAAACCTACCTCGTAGCCCTTAAATTTGCCCAGTTTGACTTCATTCATGAGGTAACGGGTAAAGTACCGCTGCTCCTGCTCGATGATGTTTTCGATAAATTCGATGAGCAAAGGGTAAAACAGTTGATTGAGCTTGTATCTCAACCCAAATTCGGACAGATTTTTATCACACATACCAATAGAGAGCGGATGAAAG
>JAWOHT010000271.1:0-6572 GCA_046485045.1 Bacteroidales bacterium | reverse complement strand
CCATTGTTGGTAATATTACCATTTATACCAGTCCGAAGCGTAATCTCTCCCGACCAGTTTTCCGGCATAATTGTCCATTCTATTCCGGCAACATGAGGATCGTGCATGCTCACTACACGCCTGGTCAGGATAGAAGTTTCCCTTTTTTTTGTATCACGGAACCGCATTTTTCGTTCGAGAATGCCAGCTTTAAGGTGAAGGCGGACCACGTAATCTAATATTTCTATTTTTTGCACATCAAGCCAACCTGATTCTTCTAATTTTAAAGACATCATTAACCAGTTTGGCCAATTCACCAGGTCTTCATTCTCAATATTTTTGTCTTCTATTTCTGAAACTGCCCGGTTATAGCCACCGGCTAAGTATGTACCCGGATAATTGTATTCGTTTGCTTCTGTAAATTCCAACGCCCCACGAGTTGCAAAATAGCCGTTTCCCAGGGTACATAATGCTTCAATTAGCGGATGTTGTTCGCGATTCCAGTTATTGTATTCCAGTATCCAATTGTTCATAACCTTTTTATTTTAAGCCTGACAATTCCTGAAGGAATAACCGTACCTGATACACATTTTTTAGTGCATATTTTGCAGCAGTGGGCTGTTCATGTACTCCGACCAAAATACCAATTCCTTTATCAGAAAGCGTTCTAAAGGCATCTTCATCGGTTACGTCATCTCCTATATAAATTGGCATTATATCGGGATTATCGGCAAGTCCTGATTTTTCGATTATCCAGTTTATGGCTTTTCCTTTATGCCAGTCGACACCAGGCTTTATTTCAACTATTTTTTTCCCTTCCCCTTTTTTGAATTCAGGGAACCGTTCCAGCAGGTCATCAACTGTTTTAATGATTTTTGGTAGTTGATCTTCTGCGGTATTCCTGAAATGCACACCTACTGCATATCGTTTTCTGTCAACAAGTAGACCGGTTATGCCGTTTAAGGAATTATTCAGTTCATTTTCTATTTTGTCGAGTTGGGGAAGTATTTCTTCGGTTTTTTCATGTTCCATGTATAGCCCGTCAGGCCCTGAAATTCGAAAGCCGTGACTTCCGGCATATATGATGTTTTCAATACCTACAAGGTTTTTTACATCGTCCATATCCCTTCCGCTTACAATGGCCACCGTGAATCTAGCGGCACATTGCTCAAGCACGTTCTTCATTTCTTTTGAAAGAATGGCATCTTCCGGACGTTTCACAATGGGAGAAAGTGTGCCATCATAATCCAGAAAAAGTACCGGAGTTTTATCACCTGCAAAGCTGTGAAACTTTGATTGTTTTGAAATGGCAGATGGAAGCGATTGTGTGAAGTAGGGTTCTATTTGCAGGTTATTGAACAAATCAATTTCTTTCAGGTTTTTTACTACAAAATCAGCGCCGTTTTCATATAAATCTGCTTCATTACCGGTTCTGCTAACCCCGACAACAAAAGCAAAATTACCTTTGCTACCGGCTTGTACTCCTGAGATGGCATCTTCAAAAATCACGCATGAGCCAGGTTTACTACCAAGTTTCTTTGCTGCCACTAAAAATATGTCGGGTTCAGGCTTTCCTTTAATATCGTTTTCTTCTGCAAATTTGCCATCTACCCGCACATCAAAGAGACTCTCAATTCCCGCTTTTTCAAGGATATGACTGCAATTTTTACTGGATGAAACCACTGCCGTTTTTAAGCCATGTTCGCGCCAGTTTTTGATTTTTTCAATAGCATTATCGTAAACATCTACACCTATTTCATGTAGCAGTTTTAAGAACAGGGCGTTTTTTTGATTTCCTAATCCGTTGACTGTTTGTTCATCCAGTGCATCGTCAGACGAGCCTTCCGGCAATTTTATATTTCTCGATTTCAAAAAGCTTTTTACGCCTTCCAGCCTGGGTTTGCCATCAATATATTGAATATAATCCTCATCGGTCATTAGCGGATAATCTTTATCCTGTTTTTTCAGAAAGGCATTAAACATTTCTTTCCAGGCTTCTTTATGCACTTTAGCTGTTTGGGTTATTACCCCGTCCATATCGAGAATAACAGCTTCCATTCCCAAAATTTTAAACTGTTTTGTAACTGATTGCTGCATAGTTTGCGTATTCATTTTATTATATTTTATTTTGTTAAGGCTCATTTGGCTTTAGCCAATCGTTGATTTTATCTGTATCTTCTTTTCTGCAAAGTTCTGAACCAGGGGTCATTGCAGCTGCCGTTCCGGCTGCTACACCAAACCGTGCAGCATGATGTGGCCAAAGACCATTTGTTAAGCCCAAAACAGTTCCGGCTACCATTGAATCACCGGCCCCCACCGTGCTCACAACAGGCATTGTGGGCGGCACAATATAACTGATAACATCTGCATTATAGGCCACCATTGCTCCTTTTGCCCCCAGCGACAGAAGTAAGACTTTGCAAGAATTATTCTTTAAGAGCTCTTTTGCGGCTTCTTCCTGTTCCATAACGGTCAATACATCTTTTTCCAGCAGTTCGGCCAATTCGCGTAAGTTAGGCTTAATCATGTAAATCCCTTTTTTCAATGCCATCTTAAGAGGTGGGCCGGAGGTATCCAACACCATTCTTATGTCGTTTTTATTGGCAAAAGCTGCAAGTTGTGCATAAAAATCATCAGGCACCCCTGGTGGTAAACTGCCGCTTGCCACCAAATAATCAGGTTTTGGCCTTATGTCTTCTATGGTGGTTAAAACATTCTTCCAATGCTTTTCTTCAATTTCTGCACCAGGCATGCCAAAGCGATAAAGGCTTCCGGTAGTCTCATCCAGCACCATAAGGTTTTCCCTTACATTCGTCCCGGAGTCTATTTGGTGGTATCTAATCTCTTCTTTATCAAGAAGCGAAGCAATTTTGTCCCTATTATCTCCACCAGCCAAAAAGCATGCTACAGAATCTCCTCCCAGCTTCTTAATTGCCCTGGACACATTTAATCCCCCACCACCAGGCGCATAAGTTGGAGGCTTGCAGCGAAGTTTTTTCTCCGGCACAACCAACTTAGCTTTGGTATTTTTGTCTATCACCGTGTTCATGGTGAGGGTTAAAATATTTTTCATTTGCTTTTATGTTATTATTTGTTAGTGTTTTGGACTTCTGCATTCTTTTGCTGACATTTATAGCGCAATTCCAAACCACTTATTATTAAGAAAAATGCGGTTCGACATAACAATTTTGAATTATTATTATTTCCTTCATATATTATGAATCTTCTCTGTTAAACAGCTCAGCTACTTTATCCCAATTTACAACATTCCAAAACGCATTAATATATTCGGATCTTTTATTTTGATATTTAAGATAGTAGGCATGTTCCCATACATCAAGACATAAAATAGGCCTGCCTTTAGGAGAAGAGATATCCATTAGTGGGTTATCCTGATTGGAAGTAGAAGAAACTACAAGTTCCCCGTTATTTTTTTTTACCAGCCATGCCCATCCTGAACCAAATTGAGTGGCAGCGGCATTGGAGAATTCCTCTTTGAACTTATCGAGTGTCCCAAAATACTTTGTAATTGCATCGGCAAGGTTTACGTCCAGTTTTTTCTGTGAACGGGGTGACAAAATTTGCCAAAACAGGGCATGGTTATAAAAACCACCTCCGTTGTTCCGAACTGCTTCACTATGGTTCGATATTTCCGCGAAAAGTGCTGTTGGGGTTTTGTGTTCAAGCCCGGTATTTTCAATCGCTGCATTAAATTTTTTCAGATATGCTGCATGATGTTTTGTATGATGAATCTCCATTGTTTTCGCATCAAAATATGGTTCTAATGCGTTGTATTCAAATCCTAATTCCGGTAAGTTAAAAGCCATAACTTTATTTTTTAAAATTTTAATATAAATTCATTTATGCGGTCATTCCGCCGTCTACCGGGATTACAGCGCCAGTAATAAAACTGCTTTCAGCGCTGGCCAGAAATAAAGCTACTTTCGCAATTTCTTCTGATGTAGCATATCGTCCTAACGGAATTGCCTTTTCAAAATTCTTTTTCATTTCTTCTCCCTTTCCGGGGCTAAACCCTTCTTCGAGTGAACGCATCATCCTGTTGTCCACAGGGGATGGGTTGATGGTGTTGACACGAATATTCATCGTGGCACACTCCAATGCAGCACATTTCATTATTCCAACAATAGCGTGCTTGCTTGCCACATATGGCGAAACATTGGCTGTTCCCCGCATACCTGCAACAGAAGAGGTAATAATAATGCTGCCATTATCATTCATTTCCGGAATTACGTATTTTAACCCGAGCCAAACCCCTTTTACGTTTACATCCATCACTTTTTGAAACGTTTCCAGAGGGTATTCTGTAATGGGTTGCACTTTTCCTTCGATACCGGCATTATTAAAGAAAACATCAATTTTCCCAAATTGCTCTTTGGTGGTTTTGGCATAATTGGCTACATCTTCATCTTTGCTTACATCGGCAACTACATATTTTATATTTTTGTTGCCAATATCCTGAACTGTTTTTTCCAATTCGTATTTGTCTAAATCGACCAGCATTACGTTTGCACCTTCTCTGGAAAAAAGTTTAGCGGCTTCTTTTCCAATTCCACCAGCACCTCCTGTAATGATTGCTGTTTTATTTTTTAATCGTTCCATCGAGATTATTTTTTATTTGCTTTCGTATTCAGGATGTGAAAAGTTCGTGCCATTTTCCTGCATTAATCGAAAAACTCCTGTCAGATAAAGGTTACATAGATTTTCATTGATTAACTCAAGGTTATATTTTGTGTTGAATTACTCCACACACGGGGTATATGTCCACAGGTCATCAATTAAATACATATCATTTAAGTAAAATATAATAATCATGTATTTAATGACTTATGTTTTATAGACTTTAATAACGCTGATTTGGTATTGTTTTGTTAACAGTACAATTGAACTAAAAAGAATGAAAAATGAAACGAATTACATATGAATGTTAGCAGTTAATTGTTCATTTACACTTGTATAGTGCCTGTCCATTCTGTCACTGTCTTTTTCCCTTTGTTTGCTGATTCTTATATTTTTCATTTGCATGTACTGATTTTTGTTTAAAAGGGTCTCCAGCTTAATCCGGTTTTTGTAGCTATGATTTTTCTTGAAAGAAGTGGGTGTCAGCCCAGTGATTTGTTTAAACTGGTTGGATAAATGAGCTACGCTGCTATAGTGTAATTTGTAGGAAATTTCATTGAGACTAAGCTCATCATACAAGATTAATTCTTTTACTTTTTCGATTTTATGAAATAAAATATAATGTTGAATGGTTGTACCTGTTACTTCTTTAAATAGATTGGCCAGGTAAGTGTAAGAGTAGTTAAGTTGATTACTCATATACACCGAAATATTATGCTTAGGCAACTTATCTGCATAATGAATCATTTTAATTATAAGGGTTTTTATTTTTTCTACAAGAATGGATTTCGTATCATCCATTAATTCAAGTCCTGATATTTTAAGGAATTTTTTTAAATGGGCATATTGTCCCTGAGTAATTGAATTATCAATCAAATCAACTTCCCCTAAATCAACATATTTATAATGAAGTCCCAGTTTTTTCAACTCTTCTCTCAAAAGCATTTTACAACGCTTGCTTACCATGTTTTTGATGTAAAGTTTCATAATTCTTACATATTAAGGTCTGCTAATCAGTAGACACGGTTAAATATTTTTTTTATTTGCTTTTGCAATTATGGACTTAAAAATTCTATACCAACATTATCAAAAAATCTCCAATCCCTTGGTATACTTGATTGCAGATTAATAAGAGACTGTTTAATACAATCAGAGCTTTTGTAGAATTAATCAACAAACGTGGTGTAAATACACATTATAAAATGGAGATATCTATTACTGCTGTTATTTAACACGCCCATTATCTTTCATTTACATGATAAAATAAATAATATATTGGGCATGGCACTATATTGTTACTAATAAGAATGAACCAATAGCAAGTAATATGAAACGAATTATAGTCCCAACTGATTTTTCTGAATTGTCGATGAGCGGAATGGATTTAGCGGTTTTATTAGCTCAGTATTTTAACGTATTCCTTCGCAAATGAAGCACATTGTGTTGCCCATCGACACTACCCCGGAAACAAGGGAGAAAGTTCCATTTACAACAGCACTTGCGATATTACTTGTGGCAAAGGTTGATATACTAACAATTTCTGAATTTGATTTACCGGATATTCTCCAAAGGTTAAGCGAATATGCACTTCAGGTAAGTATGTATATGAATCAGTTTGGAGTAAAGAATAGTATCAATCATGCTAATGGTATGAATCAAACAGACATAACAATTGAGTTTGCCCAAAGCAAACAAGCCGATTTAATTTCCATAGTGACAGAGCAGGAAAAAAGCATTTCAAACATTTTACTGGGCAGCCATGCGCATCAAATGATTAATAAATCACCCGTACCGGTATTGTTGTTCCCAACCAGGCAAATCGGTGTAATTTCTGAGAGTTTTAAAACAGAAGGAATCAATTATTAAATAAAAAATGACATTATGTTTGGAGAATTTGGAAAGGAATTTTTAAATCAGTTTGGCAATGGTGATTGGCTTAGTGCGGTTATTATCAG
>JAWOHT010000022.1:0-27879 GCA_046485045.1 Bacteroidales bacterium | reverse complement strand
ATCTATGCCCAAATCGGCTTCGGTAACATCAAATGAATTCTGTGAACTGGCCGCGACCGGATCATAAGATTCGATATCGATGGTTTCGGCCAGAGCCGGCGCTGCAGATAGAGCAAGACCGGTAGCAAAGCTTGCAGCAGTAAGGCCGCGAATGGACGTGAGCATGACAACTTCCTTGTGTTGTGTTTTTGCTTCGTCCCACCTGCGTATCCGCCGGTTACCTCTTCAAACGGGCAATCTCATCCGGAAACGCAATAATCGTGCATGTTTTTGCTGCATTGCACAAGACAAATTGCGCAAGTTTCCCCGAAGCTGGTCAAGTGTGGATTTTTGGCACCAGTGCGGACATGCTGTGCCACTTCCCACCACTCGGTTGCCGATCACGCGCGCCTCGCCTAAGGCCCTGAAGCGCGACAAGATTGCAACTGGACCATGATTCTAGCCCCCTTCGACAAATTCTTCCGCCGCAGCCAGGAGCGTGCATCGAACCCGCGCGTGCCGGGTGGGGAACGATATTATGTGGTCGGCGATATCCATGGGCGGCTCGACCTGTTCGACAGGCTGATCACCGCAATCGAAGAAGATGATTCGGCCAATCCGCCTGCCACCACCCGCATCGTGCTGCTGGGTGATCTGATTGACCGCGGGCCTGACAGCGCCGGGGTAATCAAACGCGCGCGCAAGTGGCAAAAGGCCCGCGAAGTGCGCATCCTGGCTGGCAACCACGAAGAGATGTTTCTCGAATCCTTTGCCGATCCGGAAGTTCTGCGCCATTTCCTCAAGCACGGCGGGCGCGAGACGATCCTGAGCTATGGCCTGCCGCGCAAGGAATATCGCCAGTTGTCGCTCGAAGAATTGTTCGAGCGCCTGCAGGGCCTGGTTCCTGGCAAGGATCGCGATTTCGTGGCCGCATTCGAAAACATGATTGTGGCTGGCGACTATGCCTTCGTGCACGCCGGCATCGATCCGCACTTGCCGCTCGACGAGCAGCGCCGCAGCGACCTCTTGTGGATTCGCGAACGCTTCCTGCGCCACAAGGGGCCATTGCCAAAGGTGATAGTCCACGGACACACCATCTTCGACGAAGTCGAATACAAACGCCAACGTATCGGTATCGACACCGGTGCGTTTCGCAGCGGCATCCTCACCGCGCTGGTGCTCGAAGGCAGCCAGCGGCGCACCATCCAGGCGGTCGAAAAGGAAAGCTGCATAAAGATCAAGCACAAGGAACTCACTTCATGAAGATCGCAATGGTGGGATCGGGCTATGTCGGCCTGGTCTCAGGCGCATGTTTCGCCGATTTCGGCCATGACGTCGTTTGCATCGACAAGGATCAGGGCAAGATCGATCGACTCACATTTTCACTCATTGCATCAAGATATTGAATAGCATGGTACAGGAATTCAAACATTTGAGGGTTTGATTCTGCTTCGCGCAAAGTCTTATAGAGCAACTCTGCTATAAAAATTGCAATGGTACTCTTGTATATCTCCTGCTGTATATTTAATAACGGCATGTTATTGCCTACCTCCCTTATCCGGTGAACCTCTTTACCCTCTTTAAAGTATATCTCAAGATCAACCAGTGAAAGGGGCAGAAAACTGCTCGGTTTTATAGAAGATTTTCGGCTTTTGGAATAATTAACAATACATGATTGCCGGCCAAATCGTTCGGTATAGATATGCGCGATAATTGCCGACTCGCCGTATCTTATGTGGTGTAATACTATTCCCCTGGTTTTATTAATCATTCGCCTTCAAAATAACGAAAGCAAAGTTAGTGAATGAAGAGTAATTTTGTTACATGGGTTTTGGTACCGTCGTCGTTGGTGCAAAAAACCAGGTAAACACCTGTTTGAACGCGTTCGCCATTGAAATTTGTACCATCCCATATCGCCTGCCCGCCGAGCGCGGTGGTCTCGTATAAAAGGTTTCCGGCAATATCTGTTATTTTTACATTAACATTTGCAACAAGCCCTGTTATGGTAATATCTCCCCGGTAAGTTTCCCTTACCGGGTTAGGAAAAACATAAACATCGTTGAAATCCTCATCGCCTTTTGTTGCCTGTCCTTTAAAAGACAATATCCCTTTGTCGGTGCCGAAAAACACTTCACCGTTTTCATCGTTTATTTCAATCGAAAGCATGTTGTCTGAAAATAACGGGCTGTTTGCACTGTTGAAATTGTGTATTTCTTTTCTACCGTCATCAGACATGAGAAATACTCCCGATTTTTCGGTACCAATCCATTTTCTGTTTGCACCGTCAATTTTTATGCAGGTTATCTTTTCATTTTTCAGAAGAGGGTCGCCCAGGGGTGTACCGTCGTTTCTTGGAATTAATACCTGGTTGCCTGCAATGGTGCCCGACTGATCGATAATCGAATACGGATTGTAATATATCACCGGCCCGCCATTGGTACCTATCCAGATGTTTCCGTCATTGTCTTCGGCTATTGAAAAAATGCGCTCGAGCAGGTTACCCTCCTGGTTGATTACCGTGAAAAATTTTTCGGAAAATGAACCATCGGCATTTTCGCGAAAAACAAGAATTCCCTGACGCTCGATCAAAAGCCATATAAGGCCTGTTTTTGAAGCATAAATATCCTTTATACGAGTAAATGAACTAAACCCGTCGTATTTAAGTTTCACATTTTTCCAACTGCCATCTGTGCGGCGCACGTAAACAGGGTTTTCAGTATAATCTGTACATACCCAAAGGTTGTTTTTTGTATCGAAACTCATACCCGTGACAAAAATATAGCCGTGCCCGTAACCCTCTATGGTTGTAAAAACACTGTTGGTCTCATCATAGATTGATACTTCATTCCCTTTTATTTCAACTACACCCAGGCCGATATGCCCGCCAAATATATGATCAGGAGAGGAAGGGTGAACAGCGATATTGCTAATGCTGCCAAAAGCATCAAGCCCGGGCAATGTTTCCCCGTTAATGCTTGTCCATTTTTCATTTTCAAAATAATAAGCGCCCCTGTTGTCATACACATTGACTGGATTACCTGCCCCCACCCATAATCTGCCATTGCTGTAAACGAGCTCACCCACGTCGATATATTTAGGCCCGTTGGGATAAATATCGGTTGTAAGGGCTCCGTTAACAAATTTCATTAATCCTTTCTGTGTATCTGCTATCCACAAAACACCATCTTTATCATACAAAGCAAACTGGGGATAGGTAGACCCTGCCTGAGAGATAAGGTTAAATGATTGGTCATAAACCTGTGAATTGTAATCCGATACCAGAACCAGCATGTTGTTCTGAATTTCTATATTCCGGTAATTCACCTGTTCGGGGCTCCACAAAGTCCAATTGTCTTCCAGAATCTCAATGATATCAGAGCTTGATGTAAGCGGGTTTTGATATATAGCCAGTAATTTCCCCTGAAAATAAACCATAGATTTATATTCTGCAACTTCATCGTTCAACACAGGCAATTTACTCCAGTAATTATAATCAACCAGGTTTGGGCTGTTTAATCCGGCAGAAAAAATGCCCTGTTTTGTTGAAGCATATATTTTCTCCCCAACAATGACAATATCGTTAACATATATCTGACTGCCCATTGGGCCAAACAAATAAGTGTCTTTAATCTCCTTCTTTCGAATATCAACAACCACTATTCCAAAACCGCAGGCAAGATATGCATGATTGTTAATACAAAAAATGCTGTTGATGGCCTTATCTCCAATAATGAGTTTTCGTTTAATATCAGGAAGGTTAATAATAGAATCGTTAACAATAATATCAATATTCCCGTTTTCATATCCAATAACCAAAGACTGGAAAGGTTCTGAAAAACCCAGGGAGGTAATACCAAAATCTCCAAGTCCGTTAACCTTTGAAAACTTTTGCAGTGTATGGTCTGATTTATTATATGAAAAGAGCCCCCCGGTTGTTGCACAAAAGATTTTATTGTTTACTTCGGCAATCCTGCGCGCGCTGGAATATGGCAAATGGTCGCGCCATACGCCATTTGGCAACTGTGCATTAAGTAGTAAACTACAGCATAAAGCAAAGAAACAAAACAGGTGTATTTTATAATCCTTTATTCCTGGCATCATATAAAAATAAAATAGATTACGTTGAAAATGAAAATTTATTTTGTAATTGCATAATTATTTTGTAAATAATCAACAAGTTTGTTGACGGCAATGGCCCGGTGCGAGATTCTATTTTTATCTGCCAGTGACATTTGTGCAAATGTAAGATCATATCCATCGGGCCTGAAAACCGGATCGTATCCAAAACCTCCCGTTCCTGACTTATGGTTAAGAATTTCACCTTCCACGCACCCTTCGAATGTTTTGAGATTTCCGTGCCCGATAAGCGCAATTACTGTTCTGAACCTTGCTTTACGGTCTTTGATACCTTTCATTTTTTCAAGCACCTTGTTCATGTTGTCATCAAATGAACAATTATCACCGGCATAACGGGCAGAAAAAACTCCCGGTTCACCGAAAAGCGCGTCAATTTCTAACCCGGTATCATCTGCAAAACAATCTATCCCAAACTTATTGTAAATAAACAGGGCCTTTTCTGCCGCATTCTCCTCAATGGTATCATGGGTTTCGGGTATTTCTCCATAAAAGCCTATATCAGAAAGGTTTACCAACTGAAAGACATCTCCCAGGGTATGTTTTATCTCTTCGAATTTATACCGGTTGTTTGTTGCAAAAATTAGTTTCATTGTTTATATCTTACGAAAGCGAAGAATATATATTACTGAATTTGAGATGTCTGATCGCTTCGCTTCGTTCGCTATCGCTCAATATGATAAATCGTGGTTAAACTTGACTTTTAAGACAGCCTCATGACGGTTTCAATTAACTGACTTTTACACAGCCTCTTTCAAAATTATATAATTCTTAATTATACATCAACCCCCCGAGGCGCTAAAACCCCCACCCAATTTGGCCGGCCTTGGATTAATGCATATAACCGGTATCTGTTGGTCATTTGCAATAATATATTGCTCCTGAGCCCCTAAAACATAGTCGGCAAGGCTAATGTCACGGGTTGTAATAAGCATAATGGCATCGGCGTTGATCTCTTTTGTGAACTCCACAACTTCATTCTGGAATTCTTTGGCACCCGAGGCCGATTTCATTTCATACTTTATTCCCTTCTGGTCGAAATATTTGCTTATAAACAAAATATTGGATTCTACCCCCTTTACAAAATTTGTATCGGTATTCTTCGCGTAAAAAACATGAAACTTAACCCCAAGGCTTTTTGAAAAATAGTTGGCCCAGCTAATGATCTCTTTGTTTTCTTTGCGGTAGTTTACAGGAATTACAACATCATGGTAAATCTCTTTTACAGGATGGTTCTGTACCACCACAAAAGGTGATTTCGACCCTGCAATAACTTTTAATGCCCAGCTGCCCAGGAACTTCTGCATGCCTTTGATTCCATGTGTCCCCATTACTACAATTCTTGCCTTTATTTCATCGGCAAGTTCAACGATGGTGGTAAATATATTTCCCGCTTTAACAATAATATTCGGCTTTACATCAATATCTTTAAACTTCTGCGCGACTTCTTCTGAAATTCGTTTTTCGGCATCTTTGATTTCCGATTCTTTCTTAACAATATGTACCAGCGCTATATCATGCTTAATGTGCTTTGCCATGTTAATGGCATGTTCAAGCGCGTAGACATTCTTTTCAGTAAAGTCCCAGGTAACTAAAATTAAATTACTGTATTCCATGTTTCAGGTTTTGAGTTTTAAACAGGTAAAATTATAAACATTAAAAATAAAAAATAATTACATTACTTTGATGTTAATATCTAAAAATATACGAATATCTGGTAAAGAAATTGTGTGATTGTACGTTTTACAATTCTATTTTGATACATTTTAGATTTAATTTCTCTGCATAAATACAATACCATACATTTTTAATTCTGTTTAATTCATTCATCCAATTGCACGAATGAACGTTATTAACTACTTTTGAACCATCATAAAATTTCTTACAGTATTTTTAACCACAGTATAAAATTGTAATTTTAACACGGATTTAGTAAATACTTCTCATCACAGAAAATCAATTAATTAATAATATTTTATCAATGAACAATACCGACTGGAAAAATCTGCCCTTTAATTATATGAAAACCGATTATAATGTAAGGTGTTACCACAAAGATGGAAAATGGGGCAAACTCGAAATATCTTCATCAGAATATATCGTTATGCATATGGCAGCAACCTGTCTGCATTACGGTCAGGAGGCATTCGAAGGCATGAAGGCATTTCGTGGCAAAGATGGAAAAATCAGGGTTTTCAGGTGGAAAAACAATGCCGCCAGGATGCATGACACAGCCCTTGGTATAAAACTGGCAGTAGTTCCCGAAGAGCTCTTCAGGGAAGCAATTTTTACCGCCATAAAATTAAACGAACGGTTTGTTCCTCCATACGGCCACGGCGCTTCGCTATACATCAGACCATTGATTTTGGGCACCGGGGCCGAAGTTGGTGTTAAACCTGCAAAAGAATATTTATTTCTGGTTTTTGTCACACCTGTAGGCCCTTATTTCAAATCAGGGTACTCACCTGTAGATATCATGATATGCCGTGACTTCGACCGTGCAGCCCCTTTGGGTACGGGTTGTTTCAAGGTAGGCGGCAATTATGCAGCCAGTCTTACTTCGCTTGAACTGGCGCACGAGAAAGGATTTGCCACAACCCTGTATCTTGATGCGAAAGAGAAAAAATATATTGATGAGGCCGGACCGGCAAATTTCTTCGGGATCAAAAACAATACTTATGTTACTCCCGAATCACAGTCTATATTGCCATCTATCACAAATATGTGCCTTGTTGAAATGTGTAAAGACCTTGGCATGAAAGTAGAGAGACGCCCTATACCAATAGAAGAATTGCCTACTTTCGAAGAAGTGGGCGCCTGCGGCACTGCTGCTGTTATTACACCTATCAGAAAAATTGTTGATCCGGTTCAAAATATTTTTTATGAATATTGCAAAGATGGAAAACCGGGGCCTGTATCAACAAAACTTTACAACTGGTTAACCTCTATCCAGACCGGTGATGCAGAAGATAAATTCGGCTGGATTGAGATACTTGATTAATAATCATCGGTTGTACTTCGGTAAGGGCATTCAACTGATTTCGTATTTTTTAACATTTTACCAAAAACTGTTTTATACTAATAATTCTTATCTTAGCAGCTCTTAAACATTCTACATGCATACAGGTGAAGTAAAACACATAAAGCGCAGGTTGTTTGGATCTTATATTACTTCTATGGTAAGCATATCCCTGGTATTGTATATGCTCGGACTTATAGGTTTCCTCGTATTAAATGCCAAAAAGCTGTCTGATTATGTCAAAGAAAATATCGGGTTTACCGTCTTCCTGCGCGAAGGTATCAAAGAGGCTGACGCATTCCATATTCAGAAGATACTCGATAGCAAACACTATGTAAAAGAAACATTATATATTACTGCCGAACAGGCTGCACGAGAATTTCAGGAAGAAATCGGGGAAAATTTCATTGATTTCCTGGGGTTTAATCCCCTTGTTCCGTCTGTTGATGTTAAATTATATGCAAATTATGCCAATTCAGACAGTATCGCGATGATCGAAAAAGATTTGCAGCAATTTACCGAAATAAAAGAGGTGCACTACCAAAAATCACTGGTACACCTTATAAATGAAAATGTGAAAAAAATAAGCCTGTTCATTTTTTTAATTAGCGGAATACTGTTTCTCATTGCCTTTGCGCTTATCAACAATACCATACGCCTGGCTATCTATTCCCGGCGTTTTTTAATAAGAACCATGCAACTTGTAGGTGCAACACATGGTTTTATAAGAAAACCGTTCTTATTCACTGGTATTGTCCAGGGTTTTTTCGGCGCTATTATCGCTGTTGTTATGCTAATGGCAATGATTTATTTCTTGCAGAATGAACTTGAAGGCATTATCGGATTTAAAGATTTTACTATTCTTGCCATACTTTTTTCTGGTGTACTCATAATCGGAATTTTCATAAACTGGATGTCAACATATTTTGCTGTAAATAAGTTTCTTAATATTAAAACCGATAAATTATACATTTAATATGGTAAACAAAACAAAAGGAGATTCCGGTTCTCTGGAATTTGCGCTACGTAAAGAAAATTATATTTTAATGCTGGCAGGGCTTGCAATCATAATAATTGGTTTTATTCTTATGCTTGGCGGCAAGTCCGAAGACCCAAATGTTTTTAATGGCGAAGAAATATTCAGTTTCAGAAGAATAACGCTTGCCCCGGTGATTGTCTTTGCAGGATTTCTTTTCGAAATCTGGGCTATCATGAAAAAGCCCAAAGAAGCTGAAACAAAATAACCTTGAAAACCTGACTAAAGTCAGATAACCTTCAGCATCATTCCAAATCTGTTAAAATTTCATTTATTATATAACCAATATGACCTGGCTTGAAGCATTTATTTTAGGCATTATACAGGGTTTGACTGAATTTCTACCTGTCAGCAGCAGCGGCCATCTCGAGATAGGTAAGGTGTTACTGGGCACAGAGATTAAAGAGAACATTACATTTACAATTGTTGTGCACGGTGCAACAGTGTGCAGCACTATTGTTGTGTTTTATAAAGAAATTGCCGGATTGTTCAGAGGGGTATTTAGCTTCAGGTGGAACGATTCTTCGCGTTACGCGGCAAAACTGATATTATCTTGTATCCCGGTGCTTATCCTGGCTTTGCTATTTGAAGATGAAATTGAATCACTTTTCACCGGAGACCTTTTACTGGTGGGTATAATGTTGATGATTACTGCTTTACTATTAGGTTTTACACATTTCTCCAGATCAAATAAAAAAGAAATTGGTTTTATTCATGCTTTTATTATCGGTATCGCCCAGGCCATAGCAGTATTGCCTGGAATATCGCGTTCAGGGGCAACCATCTCTACTGGCCTGCTGCTTGGAAATAAAAAAGAAGAAGTTGCAAAATTTTCATTTTTAATGGTACTTATACCTATCATTGGGAAAAACCTGCTCGATATCTTTTCGGGGCAGATGGTAAAAGAAGCTACTGAAATTATGCCGCTGGTTATTGGTTTTCTTGCGGCCTTTTTTTCAGGCTGGGTCGCATGTAAATGGATGATTGGTATTGTAAAAAGAAGTAAATTGATTTACTTTGCAGCCTATTGCCTGGTGGTAGGGATATTGGCAATTATTTTCAGCTAAGATGACGAAAGATATTAAAACATTTGATTTCATTAACGGAGAAATTCTTTTATTCGACAAGCCCCTTTACTGGACATCTTTTTACCTTGTTAAAAAAGTACGGGGGGTGATACTAAAAAAGCTAAACATTAAAAAAATTAAGGTTGGCCATGCTGGTACTTTAGATCCGTTGGCCACAGG
Organism: Bacteroidales bacterium; assembly: GCA_046485045.1. Classification (GTDB taxonomy): domain Bacteria; phylum Bacteroidota; class Bacteroidia; order Bacteroidales; family UBA10428; genus JAFGPL01. The sequence continues at coordinate 18,464 of JAWOHT010000022.1, read as the reverse complement.
GCTTATGATTATATGTACCGGTGCTGCAACAAAAACAATAGAACAGTACCAAAACCTGCCTAAAGTATATGAAGCAGAAATTGTACTCGGGGCCACTACCCCATCTTTTGACCTTGAAACAGAAATTGACCAGAGATTTGAAGTTCCTGATATACAGAATGAAGAAATGTTACAATTAATCAATCAGTTTAAAGGAACATATGAACAGGAACCACCAATTTATTCTGCTAAATTTATCAATGGCAAAAGAGCTTATGAATATGCAAGAAAAGGTACAGATATTCAATTGAAAAAAAATAGTATTACGATTTATAATATTGATATAATGAGTTTTAAATCGCCTTTATTAAAATTAAAAGTTAAATGCAGCAAAGGAACATACATCCGTTCGCTTGCCAGGGATATTGGGATAAAACTAAATGCCGGGGCATACCTTAGCGCTTTAAAAAGGACTGAAATAGGTGATTATACAATTAATAAATCATTGTCATTCAATGATTTTGAAAATTATATAAAAATAATGTAACTATTATCAAACTTCCCCGTATAAGGGGGGGTATTTTTTAGGAATAACTAAAATACAAACAGATGAAATTATCACAATTCAGATACACATTGCCGGAAGAATTAATTGCCAAATATCCTTCTGATAACAGGGATGAATCAAGAATGATGGTTCTTAACCTGGCCGAGAGAAAAATCGAACACAAGATTTTTAAAGATATAGTTGATTATTTCCATGAGGAAGATGTAATGGTATTTAACAATACCAAAGTATTTCCGGCACGTTTATATGGCAATAAAGAAAAAACCGGAGCTGAAATTGAAGTTTTTCTTTTAAGAGAACTCAACAAAGAACAACGTTTATGGGATGTTCTGGTTGACCCTGCCAGAAAAATAAGAATTGGCAACAAACTTTATTTCGGTGAAGATGATATTCTTGTTGCCGAGGTCATTGACAATACCACCTCAAGGGGCAGAACCCTCAGGTTTTTATTTGATGGAGACTATGACGAATTTAAACAAACCTTATACCGTTTGGGCGAAACACCCCTGCCTAAATTTATTAAACGTGAAGTTCAGCCTGAAGACCGCGAAAGGTACCAGACAGTGTTTGCCAAGCACGAGGGCGCCGTTGCAGCGCCAACAGCGGGACTTCATTTCAGCCGTGAGCTTTTAAAAAGACTTGAAATTAATGGTGTACATTTTGCTGAAATCACACTTCATGTCGGACTTGGTAATTTCAGAACTGTAGATGTAGAAGACCTTACCAAACATAAAATGGATTCGGAAAGGATAATTATTCCGAATGAAGCTGTAGAGTCTGTTAATAAAGCCAAAGACGAGAAAAAACAGATTTGCGCGGTGGGAACAACAGTTCTCAGGACCCTCGAAAGCTCGGTATCTACCAACGGGTACCTCAAACCCTATGACGGCTGGACGAATAAATTTATTTTTCCGCCTTATGAATTCAACGTGCCCACATGCATGGTTTCCAATTTTCATCTCCCCTACTCGACCCTTTTAATGACAGTTTCGGCTTTTGCAGGATTCGATTTTCTGTTTGAATCGTATAAAGTTGCGGTAAAGGAAAAATATCGTTTCGGCACCTATGGTGACGCAATGCTTATTATCTGATTAAAGGTTATTGCAATTGTTATAGGTTATTGCTGTCAATGTAACGCATTGCAGCCTGTTGAATGCGTTCTATCTCGAATGCAGTCTGCCAGTCAATTTTAGAATCATAATTGTTCAGGAGTTCAACTTTACAACTTGTGCAGATTATATCTTTCGAGTAGTTTTTTTTGCACCTCTTGCAAAGCCTCAATTTCTGCTGCCCGTTATCGTTTTCCATAATTGTGTTTATGAGAAATTACTGTCTTTATTTACGGCACATAGGGTAAATTGTTGCGAAAAAGACAACCCCATATGATGATTTATATCATTCGATGTCAATTAACCCTTATTCAATGCCGGTTTAAAGAGATTTAAAACTATGGTGATTATACAGCTTCTGAAAGTACCAGAACAATACAAGATGTAATATAAGCGTCGCGCAGATCAATATAAACGCATAACATAAGTTTATACCTTAACAATTTAGCCATTCATTGAAATGTATTTCAACTTAACAGCAAGAAACCAAAATTTCAGGAATAGTATTATTTAAACTGTTTATTGTGTTCAAGTATAAATTGTTCCAGGGCCATAGTCATTGAAGGCGCTTCAGGGAGCGGCGCCTGAAGGTCAAGTCGTAACCCCGCTTCTTTTACGGCCTGGGCTGTATGAGTCCCAAATGAGGCAATTTTAATGTCATTTTGCTGAAATTCGGGAAAGTTCTTTAGTAATGATTTTATCCCCGAGGGACTGAAAAATACCAGAACATCATAATTTATTGAAGTGAGGTCGGATAAATCGCTGCTTATTGTCTTATACAATATAGCAATGGTATGTTTCAAATTGTTTTTCTGAAGTAGCTCGGGAATTATTTTTTTATGCTGATCTGATAAAGGAACCATGAATCTCTCATCTTTATGTTTGATCAGTAAATCGATCATATCCGGAAATTCACCGTTTCCATAAAAGATTTTTCTTTTCCTGTAAACGATATATTTCTGCAGATAATAAGCAATAGACTCAGAAACACAAAAATATTTCATCGATTCGGGAACCAGGATCCTCATTTCACAATTTATCCTGAAAAAATTATCAATAGCGGTTTTACTTGTAAAAATCACCGCTGAATGAGCAAGAACATCTACTTTCTGTCCCCTGAACTCCTTAGAGGTTACCCCTTCTACCTGTATAAAAGGCCTGAAATCAATCTTTACATTAGTTTTTTGTGCCAACTCAAAATAGGGTGATTTGTCAGTTTCAGGTTTGGGTTGAGATACCAGAATTTTTTTTATCTTCATACCTGATCTTTTAACTAATAACTTACTTTAGTATAATGACTTGATTAATTTGTACCCAACCAGTAGGGGCAAAATTTCAAGCGTACAAAGGTACAAAATCGAATAGAATATAAAAATATCATACTTGATTATTATTTGAAAACCACGAATTATTTTAAAAATCAAAGAGAAAAAATAGATCAGAACTATTATGTACAATAGTATTTCTGCCACTTTTGAGTTTGTATAGAATGATGCAAATAAAAATGGAATTAAAATAATTCCAAGGCTTTTATTGTAAATATTCGCGTTGTGTAAATAATCATTAACCAGATTGCCCTGTAAAAAGATGTACCCGACCAGCTTAACAAGAATTGTCTTAACTACCATGTACAATATCAGAATATTTAAAACTATCAGGAAAAAACTAATCTTATCATACTCTTCGGGAATCTGGTTATAAAAAACTGATATTCTTAACAATAGAAGTGAAATTGAAATCACAAAAATAAAATTCAGCACCAACGATACACGCCTGATGACAATGTTTTTTTCATTGTATAATTTTGAAGAAGCCTGAAAACTCACAACCGAATTGAAAAGATTGACAACATATTTCCTATAAAACAGCTGTATCCAGATAAAAAGAAATGCAACAATGATAAATATCCAGAAAACCCAATCAATATTTAATTCCAGCCTCTCTTTAAAAAATGCCGTCTGCCTTTTTTCAAACTGTATTACCGGAATTGTCGCAACAGAATCTCTGTAACTTTCCGACATTAAACCTGTTGTATCATGGTATAAAAAATTGCTGAAGTCATTATTTGATTTCCAGGCAATTGTGATGTTTTCCGATACCGGGTTTTTAACTTCTCTTTCTTTTGCAGACGCATCAGCCTGAGGTGAAGCGGTTTGAAATGCCTGAACGGCAGTTTTTTTTACTTTACGGGGTACTGTATCTGTTTTAGTAATGAGCTTTTCAGGACTGCTGCTAATAATTTCGTTTCCGGTTTGCACGCCAGAAGAATCAACCATGACCTGACTTTGACCCTGCTCCTGAAGGGTTTCAGACGATGGAGTTAAGGTATGAATGGTGTCCTGATAAAAATAAAAATCAGTTGTGTAACTTTTTGCACCTTTCATGCTTTTCTTTTTGCAAAAATAAAGCAATCGTTGTCTTAATGAAACAGATTAATGATTTGTTTTTAAACAAATATAGAAAGTTATTCAGATATCAAAGAATACGGTTGTTAACGGCTAATTGTGCTTTGTGTAGCATCATTATTCCTTATTTTTGGTATCTATGATAAGTGTTACCGGACCGTCATTTAAGAGATTAATTTTCATCATGGCACCAAACTCACCGGTTTTAATTTCTGTATTAAGTGCTTTGCTCAATTGCTTTATAAACCCATTGTACAAAGGAATAGCCTTTTCAGATCCTGATGCCCTGATAAATGAAGGCCTGTTGCCTTTTTTTATGCTTGCATGCAGCGTAAACTGACTTACTACCATTATTTCGCCGTCTACATCGGTAACAGATAAATTCATCAACCCTTTTTCGTCTTCAAATATCCTTAGCCGGGCAATTTTTCCACACAACCATTCTATATCTTCATAATTGTCTTCATCCTCTATCCCGAGCAATACAAGCAGACCTTTACCGATTTTTGATTTAATTGTACCGTTGATGGTTACACTCGCAAATTCAACCCTTTGGATTACCGTTCTCATAGATGTTTTTTGAAATCTGAACAAAATTATGATGTTATCCTCAATTTACAATTATTTGTGATTTTTTGCATTTATTAAACAGGATTATCCGGTAAATTTGCATCTTTGATTTAAATGATAACAATATGAAAAAAATCTCATCTGCGAAAAAGATAACAATTTTTATAATTGCCGCGTTTTCAATTCTGTTGACTTTTGGATTTGTATATATTGATGAAAGGGATTTTAAAATTGCCAAAAACCTTGACATATTTTTCACCCTTTTCCGCGAACTTAATATGTACTATGTTGATGAAACAGACCCCGAAAAACTCGTTAATTCAAGTATTGAAGGTATGCTTAAATCGCTCGATCCTTATACTTCTTTTATTCCAGAATCTGAAATGGACGATTTTACTTTTATGACCACGGGCGAATATGGCGGTATTGGTTCACTTATACGTAAGGCTGGAAAAATGACCATTATTTCCGAACCTTATATAGGCTTCCCTGCATACAAGGCAGGGTTAAAAGCCGGTGACACCATTGTAAGTATTAATGGCCAATCGGTTGAAAACAAAAGTGTAAGTGAAGTAAGCGATATGCTTAAAGGTACACCTGGTACCAGTTTAAAACTAAAAATAAGCAGGTATGGCATTTCCGGCTTACTCGATAAAACACTAACAAGAGAAAAGATTAGCATAAAGAATGTTCCTTATTATGGTGTATTGCAAAACAATACCGGTTATATACAACTGGCAAACTTTACCAAAGATGCCGGAATAGAAGTAAGGGATGCCTTATTAGACCTGAAAAAACAAAATATTTCTTCGGTGATTCTCGATTTAAGGGGCAATCCGGGAGGTTTATTGGTCGAAGCAGTAAATGTTTCCAATGTTTTTATTGGAAAAGGTAAAGAAATAGTATCAACAATAGGTAAAGTAAAGCAATGGGATAATACATATGTTACAAAGGGTAATGCAATTGATACATTAATTCCATTGGTTGTGCTTGTTGACAGAGGTTCAGCTTCGGCCTCAGAAATTGTTGCCGGCGCTATGCAGGATTACGACAGGGCAGTAATTGCCGGGCTTCGTACATTTGGCAAAGGACTTGTACAAACAACAAGACCATTAAGCTACAACTCGCAGCTTAAAGTTACTACAGCAAAGTATTACATGCCAAGCGGCAGGTGTATTCAGGCCCTTGATTATACACATCGTAACGAAGATGGCAGTGTAGGTTATATCCCTGACTCGCTGATTACGGAATTCAAAACCTACAATGGCAGAAAAGTTTACGATGGTGGCGGTATCACCCCCGATGTTATTGCCGAAGATCAAAATCCCAGTAAGATAGCTATTAGTCTTTATGTTAAAAACCTGCTGTTTGACTATGCTACGGTTTTTGCTGCAAATAATAGTAGTATTGCATTAATTAATGACTTTTATTTATCTGATATTGAATATAATAAATTTACTGAGTTTTTAAGTAATCAGGATTTTGACTACACCACAAACAGTGACCAGAAATTTGAGGAACTTTTAAAAGTTGCCCGTCAGGAAAAATACTACGACCATGCCAAAGACGAATTTGATGCATTGGCAAAAAAGATTGCACACGACAAGAATAAAGACCTACTGACATTTAAAGATGAAATAAAGGTATACCTTACAGAAGAGATTGTAAGCCGCTATTACTATCAGGAAGGAAGAATACAGGCCTCGCTTAGAAATGACCAGCAGGTTAAAAAAGCCCTTGAAATTGCAAGCGATAAGGTTCAATATCAAACATTTTTAAAACCTAAAGAATAAAAAATCGGTTAAGAATAAATTTAACGGTTGTAATAAATATTTAATCCTGCAGGTAGTTTTTAACCCGCAGGTCGAAATAATGCATGAGTTCGCGCATTAATTTATTCTGAACGTTGTATCTTATATTATCAATTTCTTTTAGCGGCAGTATTTTTATCGAGGTACCTGTAATAAAACAGGCATCAAAATCAGGTAAACAGGCAACACTTACCGTATCGAAAGTTACGGGTATATTCTTTTCGCGGCATATTTCCAATAGATGTTTTCGTGTGACTCCGCAAAGAACTTCATTATCAGGTGCCGTAAACACAGTATCAGTAACAATAAAAAAAACATTTGATCGGCTGCCTTCAGTAATCTTATTGTTACTATTAACCAGAAGTGTTTCAAAATACTTTGTTTCACTCAGTTTTTCTGAGGCAATTTTCTTAATACTTAAATTAATGATCTTGGCATTTGGGTTCGATCTTTCGGCATTTGCCAGCAAAAGCGACACTCCGTTGTTATATTCGTCAGTGGTGGGATAATAGTGCTTTATCTGGTATACAAATACATGTGGATGAATATCCGAGATGTCACTAAAAGATAAAACAACTTTAATATTGCCTTCTTTGAGGCTAATTTTCATCAAATACTTTAATAAATAATCTGTAATATCCTTAATATTAAGCTTATATTTAATTCCATACAATTCAATCGAGTTTTTTAGCCTCCCGGTATGATCTTCAAAGAAAAGGTAACGGCTTTGCATAACTCTAATAACCTCATAAAACGAGATACCTTTATTTATCTGTTGATCATCAAAACGATCGGATTTAGTTACTATTCCGTTAAGAAGAAAAACCTCGTTGATACATTCGTTCATGGCTTTGATAAAACTATTGTGGTAAAAATTCAAATGTTATGGTTCCTTTTTGCCGGGGTTCGCCTTTAAGATCGGCACTGAATAAAAATTTGTAAGCAGAAGCTTTTGCCTCCTCAACCAGGCATTCGTCGCGGGTATTGGAATTACCCGAAAAATCTGCGCCGATTACGTTCCCTGTCTGATCTACCACAATGTTAATCACCACAATTCCGCTTCGCTCGCACTTATAAATAGGTACATGCTGGCGCCGAACAGAACGGTTTGGCATATTCACACTTATTCTTGTTTTTCCTTTATACTGTTGCTCTTTTTGTTGGGTTTCTTTTGATTCGTCGACCGCCTTTTCAATAAACTGAGGTGAATTGTCTTCGGGAAGTTCTCTTTCAAGATTTTGGTTCAATTCATTAATTCCCAACTCTTCTTTTACCTCTTCAAGGTATTTTTCGGTGCTGATTTCCTGGCTTAATTTTTCTGCCACATTAACCGCGATATTTTTAACTGTTTGGTCATCAAGTGGCATAATATCAGGCATTGGTTCTTTTTCGGCAAGGTATTCTTCAATTTTTACGAGTTCATTTAAAAAATCAATCTGTAAAGTTTCTACATGTTTTTTTTTTGCTTCACCCAGTCGAACGATCAAAAAAACCAGTACGATTAAAAGATGAAAAACAACAGTACCAAGTATTCCATTCAGCCTATTTCTTTGTGGTTCGTTCACTTCTTTGACATTTGTTTTACCTTGTGCCTCAAAATTAATAATTTCCTGCTGATATAACAGATAACAAAAAATAAGTTTTTGGGTTACTGAAAAGTTCATCTAAATCGGGTTCATTTTGATTCATACCAAAGAAATGGTATGGATAATGCAGGAAAAAATCTTCACCTTTACAATAACTAATGATGTAATATTTATTTTCTATGAAAAGCCTTCTAAGAATAGCATTCGCTTCATTATGCTTTATGCTTTTCTTTTCGATTGTTTCCGCACAGTTTTTTTCATCGGGTACTGAGCCATTTTATGTAAAATGGAGATACTTTGAAACTCCCCATCTTAAAATGATTTTTCCCGGCACCATGGAATCTGAAGCTAACAGGTTTGCGTCTTTGATAGAATCAAATTACAAGTACCTTAACAACTCGATGAATTCAAAATCATCAAAAATAAGTGTAATCTTCCATAACCATAATGTACTGTCAAACGGCTTTGTAACATGGGCGCCCAAACGAATGGAAATCGTAACCACACCTTCACGTGAATATCACTCGCAAGACTGGATAGAAGGACTGGCGTTTCATGAATACCGGCATGTTTTACAGGTTAATAAATTAAATACCGGCTTAACAAAAATAATGACCTTTTTGAGTGGACAGACAGCTATTGGGATTCCGGTTATGCAAGTACCGCTATGGGTTAATGAGGGCGATGCTGTGATAACCGAAGGATTTACAGGCCAGGGAAGAGGTTCTTTACCCTCTTTCGAAATGCCTTTCAGGAGTTTTATTTTAGATACAGGTAAAAAATCTACGTATGACAGGTTTTATTTTGGTTCTTATAAAGATAATGTACCTGATTATTATAAACTGGGTTTTTTTATGACCGGTTTTGCCAGAATAAATTATGGCAATGATGTATGGGAAAGGGCATTTAACAATATCGGCAAAAATCCTCTTCGCCCGCGGTCACTTAATCATTTTTTGAAAAAGCACTACCATTCGGGCCTGAACGATTTGTTTGAACAAACAATAGATACCCTGAAAATAGTCTGGACAAAAAAAGAGGCCGATATAACAGTTACCGATTATCAAAAAATCAAAACAGAAGAAAACAAATATTATACAAGCTACCGATATCCGCATCTTTCTGATGACGGGTATTTAACCGCCCTCAAAAACAGCATTGACGACATACCGAAAATAGTAAAAATTGATAAGGAAGGCCGGGAACAAATATTGCATGTACCGGGATTACTTTATGAAGAAAGAATATCATGCGGAAAAGACCTGATTGTGTGGGATGAAATCGTTTATGATCTGCGCTGGGAACAAAGAAATTATTCTGTTATTAAGTCTTTGGATATTAAGCATAATAAAGTAAAAACACTTACAAGAAAAACACGCTATTTCTCGCCATGCCTTTCAGCTGATGATCAACATATTGCGGTAATTGAAACCGATATTGCAAATAATAGCAACATAGTAATTATGAATGCAATAACCGGTGAAGAAGTGCATAGAATTTCCGCTCCGGAGAAAGGACATATGAGTTTTCCGGTTTGGTACGGTCGTCAGTCAATAATAGTGGTTTTTACTACAATTAATGATGGGAAAATGTTTTATTGCGTTGATTTACTGACATATAAATGGATTAAGCTAACCCTTCCCACCTATGAAAATATCTCACAGGCAACAGTATGGAATAACTATTTACTTTATACCGCCGGATACAGTGGCATAGATAACATCTATGCCCTGAACCTGAGAGACAGCAGTATTTTTCAAATTACCAGTTCGAGGTTTGGTGTATCCGATCCGTATGTGTCTCAGAACAGCGATACACTGGTATTTAGTGATTATACAAATGACGGTTTTAAGCCTATTAAGATCAAATTAATACCTGAATCGTGGGTTTCGTTATCGGATATTCAACATTTTAAAACCGGATGGCAAACCGAACTTGCTGAAAAAGAATTTGGGGGATTTCAAAACAGCAGCCTTAGAGATACTTCATATACAAGCTCAACCTATTCACGAATCAGGAACCTGTTCAATATTCACACATGGGTTCCTTTTTATACCGACCCGGATCCGGGAAATGTCTCGGATGTAAAAATATTTCCGGGATTTATGTTATTATCTCAAAATTTATTAAATACATCCATATCATCCTTTGGTTTAAGTTATGAAAATAATTACTGGAAATTCAAACCGAGATTTACATACAGTGGATTTTATCCGGTTATAGATATTTCGGCTACAGCCGGAGGCCTTAACAAAAGGCATGAACTACCTAATGGCGTAATACCCTCTGATAGTGTTTACGCGTATAAATCTGTCAATGCAAGATGTTATATTCCTTTCAGATTTTATAACAGTAAGTATCTGAAATTTCTTATGCCCGAAATAAGCACAGATTTTGAAAATACAATGTATTTTAACAATGTCTTGAGAAAGGGAATTTTTACTTCTCATTACAAACTTACTTTTTACCGTATTCTGAAGCAAAGCCGCATGGATATCTTTCCGAAATGGGGCCAACTGCTTTATGTTACATACTCTCATACTCCCTTTCAGGGTAATGAATACGGACATTTCTTTAGCTTATCATTTAGCTCATATTTCCCTGGAATATTTAGGCATCAGCGAATTAAATTAGGCGGAAGCCTGCAATATCAAAATCCGGGCAAATATTTTTTCCCGTTCAACAGGATTTCACTGCCACGGGGATATTCGTCTGTGATTAGTGCTTTTTATGCCGAAGAACTTTCGAAATTCACTATAGATTACGCTTTTCCTGTTGCATATCCTGATTTTTCGATGGGTTCGATTATGTATCTAAAAAGAATAAGGGCAGATTTATTTAGCGATATTGGTTTTGGCAGTAAAATCAGAGAACTGAATAATAACGTACGGAGCAATAAAGAAAGCGCTAATTACCTTTCATGTGGAGTGGAATTAATATCTGACCTGCACCTTTTAAGGTTCTTTTTTCCTTTTTCTTTAGGGCTGAGGCTATCTTACATTCATGAATACCGGAATGTCTACCCTCAATTATCGTTTTCAATTGACACAAGTGTTTTTTAATAATTAATTTTTGTGTTGCTAAATTTGATTTGCATCTAAAAATTTCGTATATTTCTATACTTATCACCTGTTTTGCTTTCTGTTTTCGTAGAAGTTTAATCATTTCCTTTCTAAATAATACCTGCATTATGAAAACACAATCAATAATAGAAACAACAGGTAACATCACCAAGATGGAAGTGTTATCGAATGTAGAATATGACATTCTGCCCGGATCACTGGTTCTCACCAATTCAATGCCCTTTCCAGGTTATAAACAGGAGCAGCATGATCCCGATTTTAAAAAACTTCCTCAATCTTATTACCTCATCCTGATGTATCGTTATTTTCCTGAAAAACTGGAAAGAATAGCCAAAGCCCTGAACACTGAAAATATAATTGAATGCTGTTCGAGTATTGGTGAAATTATTATGCAGAACAGTATTTATCCGTGCATAAGGATTAAAAGACTTAAAGCAGACAGAATACTTATTGATATTCACGAGTTTTATAAAAAGAATGATATTAAGTTTTTAAGCTACAAAAAAATATATGCCGAAGCAAAGATAAAAGTCTTCAAACACTTTAGAATAATTGAAATTGAACAAGGGGTATACAGGGATCTTACAGAGGGGGAAAAATTCTATTTCAATATACCTGTTCAACTCAACTGGAAATTATTTGAGTATTTCATCAAACGGGTCAAATTAAATCTTAGTAATCCAAACTTTGATGCCGCCATGGGAGTTATCAATCGTTTCACAGGCCCCGAAGATGTGATAAGGATATACGATCCTGATAAAACCCTGGAAAGGGCCATTGAGATTAAAAGACATTTTAATAAAGAGTTTAACAAGGAGAAAATGTTGCTGCATAATATGTCTAACATCAATTTCACTGTCTATTAAAAAATAAAAGGTGCTTATTTACCTGAATCTGCCCAGATAAAAAGTTTGTCTGATCTTCTGACGGTTTCATCCAAAGGAATTGAAAAGCGCTGGCCTTTTAATGCTTTATCAACATTTTTAAGCTCAACACGTATCTCTTTAATTTTTGTTTCGATAACACCTGTTGTAGGACCGGTAATAATAACATCATCCCCAAGGTTTATGTTTCCGGCTTCGCATAAAAATTCTGCAACCCTTATATTACTAAAATAATTCATTGCCCTGGCAACATAAACCTTCTTTTTGGTAGCTTGAGATCCATATACATGGCTCCATTCCCCCAGTTTCTGACCTAAATAATAGCCATCCCAAAACCCTCGGTTAAAGACTGTTGAAAGTCTTCTTCTCCAGAGTTTAATTTTATTTTTGTTGTAAGTGCCTTCAAATATTGCGTTTAATGCTTCATTATAACAAGAAACAACAGTTTTTACATATTCTGGCGGACGTGCCCTTCCTTCTATTTTAAACACCCTGACACCTGCATCAATCATTTTATTTAAAAAATGGATGGTACTTAAGTCTTTGGGCGACATAATATATTCATTATCAATATCAAGCTCCAAATCTGTTTCTTTCTCTTTTACAGTATATTCTCTCCTGCAGTCCTGGAGACATGCACCACGGTTTGCCGAAAAATTATGATGATGAAGACTCAGGTAACATTTTCCCGAAACAGACATGCACAAAGCGCCATGAGAGAACATCTCAAGTTTTACTAATTCTCCGTTTGGGCCCCTGATGTTCTGTTTTTCAATTTCTCCTGCAATAACTTTTACCTGATCAAGGTTAAGTTCACGCGCAAGAACAATAACATCAGCGCAATTCGCATAGAACTTAAGTGATTCGATATTGCTTATATTCATCTGAGTTGAAATATGTACTTCCATACCAACACTTCTGGCATAGTTAATTACAGCATGATCTGAAGCAATTACGGCATTTACACCCTTTTGTTTTGCAGCGTCAATAATCATTTTCATTTGCTGCATTTCACTATCGTACATTACAATATTAAGGGTGAGATAGGTTTTTATATAATGGTCTTTACATATATTAACAATTTGTTCAAGATCTTCGACATCAAAATTAACCGAAGACCTGGCACGCATGTTTAGTTTATTAAGCCCGAAGTATACTGAATCTGCGCCAGCCTGAACAGCCGCCATAAGCGATTCGTAGGAGCCTACCGGGGCCATCAGGTCTATATCTTTTCTTCCGGTCAATTTAGTATTATTAAAGTATTTATTTAATTAAATAGCTATATATATTTGTTTTATAATATTATATAAACTATTTAAAAAATTGATATAGCCCTTCAATAATAGATTCTTTCCATCCAGATTTAATCTCATCGTAAACCGAATCTGGTATATTTGTATGGTTAATATCAACAATTGTATAATTGCCTTTTGATCTCAGGTTTACGGTAACAACAGATTTCTCAGGCTGTTCGCCAAAATACCATTCCTGTACAATTTTCTGGTTTATAATAAATTCTATATTTTCTCCGCATATATCCCCGTCGAAAAGCTCAAAACTGCTTCCCGGTTCTTCAGACATTTTCGCGGGGTGGCCTGTCCATAGTTCAATTGTAAAAGGATTTGTTAAAGCGATATACACCTCTTCGGTGGTTGCCCCTAATTTAAACGAATGATTAAAATCTTTCATTGGTAACTATTTATGTTTTATTATCTGACTTACAGACGATTTAACAAAGTTGATCAAAAACAGTTGATCAAAAATCAAGTTTAGGAATTTATTCGCAAATTTAGGATCATTTATGAAATACTTTTAATGCAACAGGTAATAAAAATTAAACCCGATTATTTACAACGTGTATACAAGCATCGCATTAAATAGCTATTTTAGCCAGTAAATAATGAACAAGATGCAGACCCTAGACCGCATTAAAGACCCTGTAAGCAATGAACTCAAGGAGTTTGAAAGACAGTTCAAAAACTATGTTAAAAGTGATATAAATTTCTTGAATATCATTTTAAATTACATTATCCGCACAAAAGGCAAACAGATAAGACCATTATTGGTAATGCTTTCGGCAAAAATGCATGGTACTACGGGAAAATCAACGATAATAGCTGCTTCATTAATTGAATTGTTACATACTGCTACATTAATACACGATGATGTGGTTGATGATTCTTATGAGAGGCGTGGATTTTTTTCAATCAATGCTTTATGGAAATCAAAAGTTGCAGTATTACTCGGCGACTTTCTTTTGTCTAAAGGATTGTTGTTATCTGTTGATAATGAGGAGTTTGATCAGCTCAAAATTGTCGCTACTGCAGTCAGGGAGATGAGTGAAGGAGAATTAATGCAGATTCAAAAATCAAGAAAACTTGATATAAAAGAATCGGAATATTTTGAGATCATTAGAAAGAAAACAGCAACATTAATGGCAGCATGCTGTGCATGTGGCGCAAAATCGGTGGGTGCAGACTCAGTTCAGGTAGAAAATATGTGGAAATTTGGTGAATTTTTAGGAATAGCCTTTCAAATCAAGGATGATTTGCTTGATTTTGATCATCATGGCATTACGGGAAAACCGATTGGAAACGATATAAGAGAGAAAAAAATAACACTTCCTTTAATTTACAGTCTTGAAATGAACGCTCAAGGCAATGAAAAGAAAATAAGGCAAATTATTGGGAAAAAAAACAAAACCAATAATGAAGTAAATGAAATTATTAAATTCATAAAAGACAGTGGTGGAATTGGTTATGCCACTGATTTAATGAATGACTTTAAAAACAAAGCATTGGCTATACTTTCAGAATACCCTGAAGGACCGGCACTTGAATCTTTAAAAAATCTTGCCTCGTTTATTATTGAAAGAAAGAAATAATAAACTCCACGACCATTTATCTCCTTGATGTTTTAAAACTGAATTTATCATTCAGATATAAAGTAATCAAAAATTATTCTGGCTTTTCTTTTATCTAATATTTTTTCAATTTGCAATAAATCGGCTTTTACAAGATTACTATAGCTTCCGAAATGGCTAATAAGCTTACTAATGGTTGAAGGTCCGATGCCGGGGATTTTTTCAACTCCAGTCTGTAATAATGCCGTTTCGTGTTTTTTTCTATGAAAAGTTATCCCAAATCTGTGTGCTTCATTTCTAATCTTTTGTATTAACTTAAGGCTCGAAGAGTTTTTATTTATAAATAGTGGTACCGGATCGTTTGGAAAATAAATTTTCTCGAGTTTTTTTGCAATTCCTATTACAGAAACTTTATCTCTAACTCCTAATTTTTCAAGACTTAACAGCGCACTGTTAAGTTGACCCTTACCTCCGTCAATAATAATTAGTTGAGGCAAATCTTTTTCTTCTTCTATCACTCTTTTGTACCTTCTAAAAATAATTTCCTGCATTGATGCAAAATCATCTGCACCCTCTACTGTTTTAATATTAAAATGCCTGTATTCTGACTTTTTAGGTTTCCCATTAATAAAAACCACGCACGAAGCTACCGGAAATTTTCCCTGAATATTTGAATTATCGAAACACTCTATATGAACGGGTACTTCTTTTAACTTTAAATCATTTTGAAGACGGTTTATTATACTTTTTTTCTCTATATAATTTACTATTTGTTGTGATTTTCTTAGCTTCTCTTGTTTATATATGTTAAGATTTCTAAAAGACATTTCAAGCAATTTCTTTTTATCTCCTCTGTTTGGAATTGTAAATTTTGAATTTTGAATTTCTATACCGGGATAAAACGGCACTACCAATTCATTTACATTGCTATGATATCTTTCACGCAAATTCGTTATTACGAATAAAAACAATTCATTTTTATCTTCATCCAGTTTTTTAACTACCTCTACTGTGTGTGAGTGAACAAGGCTGCCATTGACAATTTTTATATAATTTACAAATGCAGACTTTTCATCCTCATCATAAGAGAAAACATCAAGATTCTTTAATTTTGGGTTTACTATTATTGATTTATTCTTAAATTTTTCAAGCGATTCAATTTTCAATTTAAGATTATTGGCTTCTTCAAATTGTAGCTTATTTGAAAAATTATGCATGCCTTTTTTTAAATAAGCAATTACCTGATGGTAATTTCCTTTTAAGATTTCACGAATCTGCACCAGAGCTTTATTATAATCCTCTTCAGATTGAAGGTTTTCACAAGGTCCTAAACAGTTGCCGATATGATATTCAAGGCAAATTTTCAATTTGCCCTTTTCAATATTGCTTTTTGACAATACATATTTACAACTTCTTAATTTATATAACTGCTTTATTAATTCTAACAGCGAACGAACTGTATGAGATGATGTGTATGGGCCAAAATATTCAGAACCGTCATCTATTACATTTCTTGTTATAAAAACACGTGGAAATCTTTCGCTTTTTATACATATCCACGGAAAAGTCTTATCATCTTTTAATAAAACATTATACTTTGGTTGGTGCTTTTTTATAAGTGTATTTTCCAGTAAAAGGGCATCAGATTCATTCTCCACTACAATATGATCAATTGAATTGATCTGATTAATTAAAACCTTTAGTTTTTTGCTTTTATTCTCATTACTTAAAAAATATGAATTAACTCTTTTGCGAAGGCTTTTTGCTTTGCCAATGTATAAAATTTTGCTGTTTCGATCATTAAATATATATACACCGGGCAATTCAGGCAATAAAGAAGTTTGTTGTTTAAGATTTTGGATACTCATTGTTAACAATTCTTTTCAAAATTGTTCATTACTGTACATTTTAATGTTCCACGTGGAACATTACTGTTAAAAATGTTGATAACTGTTCCACGTGGAACTATCTTCCCAAATAAGCTAAAAGTATATTTATATCAGCTGGTGAAACTCCAGATATTCGCGATGCCTGGCCAATATTAGCAGGCTTTATTTTTTCGAGTTTTTGTCTGGCTTCGGTTGAAATTGATTTTAAACTTGAAAACTTAAAGCTTTTATCAATAATCACTTCTTCAAGTCGTGCTATTTTTTTGGCAATAATTTTTTCACGCGTTTCGTACCCTTTATATTTTACATCGGTCTCAATACTTCTTAACAATTCATCTATGTTTTGTACATTTTCAATAATCTTAAAGTCAAAACCAATAAATTCCAACAAATTCTTTAACTCTATCTGTGGTCGAAGTACAATATCGTAAAGCTTTAATTTTTGTTTAATTTCACTTGTACCATTTCTCACCAAGAAATCATTAATAACCTTAGGCTCAATACTTGTTTCAGTTATGTATTTAATAACAGCACTTTTGAATTTTTTTCTACTCAAAAAAGTATTATATCTATGAGTACTTGCCAATCCAATACCATAAGATTTCTCTGTTAATCTTTCATCGCAATTATCCTGTCTTAATAAAATACGGTATTCAGCACGCGATGTAAACATACGGTAAGGTTCATCTACACCCTTTGTAACAAGGTCATCAATTAATACTCCAATATAAGATTCGTCTCTTCTCAATACAAATTCATTATTACCATTAATCTTATTGTGAGCATTAATCCCCGCTAAGATTCCTTGTCCTGCAGCTTCTTCATATCCGGTGGTACCATTTATCTGACCAGCAAAATAAAGATTTTCTACTTTCTTGGTTTCTAATGTGTGTTTTAACTGGTATGGAGGATAATAATCGTACTCGATCGCATAACCAGGTCGAAACATTTTTGCCTTTTCCAATCCCTTTATTTGTCTTAATGCTTCATATTGAATATCCCAAGGTAAAGAAGATGAAAATCCATTAATGTAATATTCAATTGTATTAAGGCCCTCGGGTTCTAAAAATAACTGATGGCTATCTTTATTGTAAAATGTAACAATTTTATCTTCTATGCTCGGGCAATACCTGGGCCCAATTCCATTAATTATTCCAGCATACAACGGTGAATCTTTGAACCCTCTTTCAAGTATTCTATGTACTTTGTTATTTGTATATGTAATATAACAACTATGGTTAGTTATGATCGGGTTATCTGTTAAATATGAAAAATTTCCTCCGTCAATATCACCCTTTTGTTCATCAAGCTCTTTAAAATTTATAGTTCTTCCATCTATTCTTGCAGGGGTACCGGTTTTCATTCTTCCTACTTCAAAACCATGTTCGTTTAATTGGTCGGAAATACCATAAGAGGCGCTTTCTGAAATTCTGCCTCCCTGAATTTTTACCCTGCCAATATGCATAAGTCCATTTTCAAATGTGCCAGAGGTAAGTATAACAGCTCGTGCTTTAAAATCAACATTCGTTTTTGTCTTAACACCTATTACAATATTCTCTTTAATTAAAAAACCAGTAACACTATCCTGCCATAAATCAATATTATCTATTTCTTCAATAATTCGTCTCCATTCAATCGAAAACAGCGTTCTATCACATTGAGCCCTGGGACTCCACATTGCAGGACCCTTAGATAAATTAAGCATGCGAAACTGAAT
>JAWOHT010000016.1:0-8076 GCA_046485045.1 Bacteroidales bacterium | reverse complement strand
ACCGTAATGGTAAGCTCATTTGTATACCCGGTTTGCGCACCACTTGTAACCCTGCACCTGTAATACCTGGTTTGTGTAAGGTTTCCGGTATTGTATGAAGAATTGACAGCCCCGGAAATATCATTCCAGAGTTCTTTGTTTGTGCTTATTTGCCATTGATACCCGTATGTTTTAATACCTCCTCCCGGAACTGAAGTAAAGTAAAGACTGGACGAAGTGTTATAACATAGCGACTGAGTACCTGAAATACTTCCGGGGTTTAACGCCGGAATGGTAACATTTACACTTACTACATTACTGTGAGTTACCTGACCTGTTTCTTTCAGCTTAACAGCGCACCGCACCTTGTAATTATTGGTTGTGTTTATAACAGTGTTAACAAATGATTGGGTGATGTTGCCAAAATTAAACCAGCTGTTATAATCAAAACTATACTGCCACTGATACTCATAGGTAGTGTTATTATTAATACCAGGCAATTGAATTGTAGTTGCGAGGAGACTTTGTCCGTATGTGATATCCTGAGATTCGGGAGTAATTTTAGGCAGGACAATTACATTAAGGTTTGGAGTATTATAAACCAAAGGGTTTCTTTTGCAGCCCCAAAGCCCATCTGATACGCCAAGTTGTTGGCTTCGTATAAGTTTTACATCCTTGCCAACCCAATCTTCAATGATATTTAACATCGGATAACCACAAAGAGTAAGATGAGTATCATCCATGATCAGACATCCCAACGGGGCCAGTTTATAATTGGCATTCTCAACAAACTGAAATGCCGCATTATCTATACAATACCTGTAAGCCTGCAGTGCGTAATTATTTGAACAATTGCCATTATGGTGTCCGGCATTAAGGTTAAAGGCCCCTACCTTCTGACCGGGAAAAGCGATCCATTTTGTCAATCCACCTGTAAATTGAATCGTTCCGGCGCTTTGTCCCTGAATAAACAATGTGAAAGAAAATATAAAAGCCAAAACCAGACCAGATTTTCTAAACCAGTTTAAGTTTTTATGAAATGTAAAAATTTCTGTGCAAGGGTTCATAGTTGTTAATAATTGAAAAATTTAATATCGGGTTGAGACATTGCACCGCTGTTATCTATTACTGTCAGGTAAATGACATAGCTTTTATCCGGGTTAATGTCAAAATATAATTTGTTGCTGTTTGTTTCCATGGTAATGCCGTCAACTGTAAAAAAGTAATTAACGATATATCCTCCAAACCTCGCGTCGCGGTCATAACTTTCAGAAGCATCCAGGGTAAGAATATTTCCCTTAAGGGAATAATCAAGCACGGCCACTGGTGCAAGATTTGAAAAAACATTCAGGTTAAGGGTAACAGTTGAAGATTGGTTGTAATAATCGGTGACTTTAATTTTAATTCTGTGAAAACCGACATCAGAGGGGCAGTATCTTATCCAATGCTCGTTGTACAGAAATTCAAGCTGCCCGTTTGTATCGGATATCTCTTTGCTGATTTTCTCAAAAGAGTAATCATCATTAACAAACATATAGTCCATCACATAACAATAATTATCCAGTTTCATGGAATCATCCACCGAAGATGAGAAAGGGAAATCTCCATTTACAGGTTTTATTAAAAGTTCAGGGGCAATGTTTTGTTCTTTAAAATAGTCCACTGTTTCAGTGCATGAAACAAGCAGAACCAGACAAACCAGCAAACATCCGGTAAAAAGAGATGCTATGCTTTGTTCTCTTATAAGATTCAATATAATAATTCTGCTGATTCTCATTTTAAACTGTCATTTAAAGCATTGCAGCATTTACGATATAATCTTTCCTGATATCAAACAGGATATTTCTCTCCCCGTTTTTTTCACCCATCTCAAAAACCAGTTTTCTATCTTGCTGAAAAGTGAATTTCTCAAAAACCAACACCATAAACGTATTTTTTTCCCGAGGTTGAATGACATCTGCCTTATTATATATGTAAAGCGGCTCTTTATAAATCTCCTGGACAGACGTTTTTTTGATCTGCTTCTTTTGCTTGATACTAAGCTTTAAATAATCTATATCATATGGAATATTTGATGCATTCCCAACCGAAATTACAACGTAGAGCTTGTTATTGGAAATAAAAATATTATTAAGGGCCAGGTACACCTTTTTATAGGAAGAACCAAGATTCCAGAATGACGGGGCCATGGAAAGCGCCCGTCTTGAATTGGAAACATATTCATGAAATGTACCGGAAAGCAACGACCTATGCAGGGAATCATTTGTAAAATCATCCTTACCATCACGGGTATGTTTCACGATCAGCCTGGCCTGGCCGGTATCGGGAAAACAGGTAAGCGCTTCAATATCGTCCTTGTACTCGAGGATAAAGGTATAGCAGTAATTATCCGAGGTAATGACGGTAAGGTTCGTTTCTTTGAAATGCTCAACTGCAGGGGCCAGTTTCAAGATATTCTCCTTTGTCTGTACAAGGATATCTTCGCTCCCTGCATCAAAATAAAAGACTGATTCCGGGAAAAATAGGTGAACCGTCTTATTGAAGGTAAGAAATATCCGCTCAACCTTCTGTGATTTTAAAGGAATGGAAATGGTAAGGAAAAAAAGCAATAAATATTTTGTCATATAAAATCATTTAAAAATTAATCTGTAACCGTCTGTCAGAATCGCGGTGACAATGTTATTTTTCTTTCGAATCACATTTAATGGGATACGACCTACAGCCGGTACATTAAATGCAGCCTCATTCAGGGCATTCTCCTGAATCTCACCGGAGGCATCATGAATCTTGAGGTCTGGAATGTATATCCCCTGAATGCCATCTTTATCGTATGCTGAATAATCCACAGAAAGAATTTTACCCTGGAAAGAGACCGACTGCAGTATAATTCTCACCCTTTCATTAAAAATGGAAGCAATGCCATAGATAAATGTATTTGACGGTATTTCATAACCTTCAATAAGGATCGGAGATATTGTCCTGATTTTTACAGTGGAACCCTCATGAATTTCCTGCCTGGTATGAACAACTGCGTTAAAATCCTCAGAGTTTTCAACCTGGTCTTCAGCAGGAATTGTTTTGAATGATGAATTAAACCCAGTCCTTCTTCTTGGCTCTGCATCAATTACCGGCGCTTTTTCATCGTGCAGGTCAACATTATTTTTCATCGCCACCGGTTTCTTTGACTCATTGCTGGTACCTTGATAACCTGTTACAGAAACGGGTAACATTGATTTCTTATTCACGGCAACGGGTGTAACATCAGATGTATAGGGTAGGGGAGAGGGCTTGCTGTTTATCGAATCATCTCTTCCGGATGAAAATAATTTTGAAAGGTCTACTGTAATGTTTTCTTCGCGGATCTTAACCAGCGAGTCATTGAGTAAATCATTATAAGCTGTAAGTTTTGATGCGTAAATTTCTTTTTTATGCTCATCAAACTTATTGAAAGCACTTACCCCGGAGGCTTCTTTTTTATTTCCAAATATGGTAAAAAACAGGTAAGCTGCGCACGAAAGAATAACCAGAATGATTACACCAATAAATATTTTAACAAATTTATTGTCTTCCATTACTTCATACTTTTTAGTGGCTGCTCGGATAATTCTGTAATAAAAAGCCCATGCGGATTATTAGGAAAATTTCTTGACACATTTTCCAACGTACAGGAAATATTTAACTGAAATTTCTCAGTGGCATTTCCCTGTTTTAAATAAAGAACTGCCGATGCACTTGCTTTATAGGGATATGTACTGATATCCACCTTAAACTGATCATAATCAGGAACTGCCTCCTGGATAATATTCAGCTGGATTACCTTATTGTACCAGTTATTGTTTTTATACTTGAAATAGAGATTCTTAATACAATCTCCACCCAGCCAAAGGCTTGCATTAATGTTTTTATCTATGGTGTTCTGGTCGAAGCTGTAAAAATTATCAATGAACCTGGCCAGGTGATCTTTTATTTCAATCTCCCTGGCTTCATTTTCCGAAATAACCCCGACCTTTCTTACGCTTCCGTCATGCTCCAGTATAAGCTGGTTACTGCTGTAAAATACAGAAAGCCTGTAAAAGAAAACTGAGAAACTGATGATAATAATGCATACAATTCCGAAAAGCAACCACACCACCAGGTTCGTTTTTCGTATATGCTTTTCAATATTTGAATGTTCTTTAAGAATAGATTCCATAATGAATCAATTAAATATTTTAAACAGGATCTTACGGCTCTGAAAGTACAGGATTATCTTCACTATAACCATGATTACAAGTACAGATATAAAAGACATATCCACGGCGGCATCCGGCATCATCGGAATTCTTTTGTAGGCCAGCACCTTGTTCCCGACAAAAGCGGCAAAAATGTTTACAATAAAAATTGCAAAAACCCACAAATACAAAAGGCCAAAGCCTTTCAGCCAGTTCCAGAAATAATTCTGAAACCGGTCATATACCGACGCTACGATGGCTAAAGGGCCAAGAAACCTCAGAATAAACAGCATAGCAAACCGTATAAGAATAACGATGTCGAATATTATCCAGTCAATAAGTTTACAGATAAATTTTACTGTTTCAGCAATAATTAATGAGGGGTGCAATATATAATGAGATGCTTTGGAAACATTTTCCATGAACTTATCCTGTGCTGATTGTTCGATGTTTTCCTGCGGCTTATTGTATGCTTTAAGTTCTTCATTGAGGGTAAGCAACTCCCTGTCCTTTTTTTCGAATTCTCCAATAACATAAGTCTCAGCCTTTACAGCCAGGTTGCTGATCATATCAAAAAAATAGGTATAAGAAGCAATTAACAGGATAAGGACCAGCGGACGGAATATATCATAAAAAGAAAGGATATGCTTTCTGGAAGATTCCAGGCTGTATGTTTTAAAATAGAGTTTAAAGTATTGCAACAGGATTGCCACAATGGCAAATGCCTTGGCAATAAATAAAGAAACATAGATAAAATCCGAGTCTAATATTTCCCGGAATATCTCGTTGTAAAACTCTAAACTCTTAGAAATCATATTAATTTAACTTTCCGTCAAGATATTTGTAATAAACCAGCTCCCTGTCTATCACTTCGAGCTCATTGTAATCCATTTTCATCCTGGTATATGAATCAGAGAGTTTTTCATCAATCCCCGAAAGAAATTTTATTCGTTCCGTATCGCTCATTTTGAAATAGTCCGGCCGAAGAATAAGCTCGCTCATCCTGAAAAGGTTATCCACATTTTCCATGGTATTTTTCATGGCATTCAGAAATGAGCCCAGCATCCCGGCATCAATGCCCTTCATCTGCCTTGCCGAACTGATATAATACCCCTGCATCCGGTAGATTTCCATCTGCCTTTTCACGATATTGTTTACATAATATATGTCATTTACAGCCCGCGATACTTTGGCCAGTAATTTCTCGGCATCCTGATAAAAGGTATGGATTCTAACAAGCGTTGCAGACTGCTTTTCAGATTCTGCAAAATCTTTTAAACCAAGCAGGTACTGCCTGGTCATGTTAACATCTGATTTAACGTCATATACAGCTGCCTGGGGAAAGACACGCACAGAAATAAAAAGTAATACTATCAGGTATTTATACATAGATGTTTGATTTTTGTAAGGTTTTGAATTGCTTTTTCCATGGATCCGGTACGTTTGAATTCATCCATGATCGGTTTCTTGTCTTTGCTTTCCGACAGAAATGCCAGTCTTGCTTCCAATGGAATTTCCAGCCGGTACACATTGGAATAACTTCCCATCTTAAGCAGGAATTCTGTATAAAAAGGTTCGGTTGAAAAATTATTCTGGATAGAGAGTACCTGGTTGGTGTCGTGGCTGGTCAGTCTGATGCGCTTTGAAATACTTTCAATATTGTCCTGTTTCAGGATGTAATAGATATCGGTATTCTCCAGGATGGCATTCCCGATTTCATTGTTTGGTATCTGTTCGATGGTCTGAAGCACGATTCCGACGCTTCCGTTATGCTTCCTGATCGTCTGAAAGTAATAATCCATAATACGGAGCATAATCGGATACTTGATCAGCTTGGCAGCTTCTTCAAACCATATTCGTTTATCGGCCGTTTTATTTCCCCAGATGATATTTTCGGTATAATCCCTTATCATCATAAAAACAAGGGGAAGCACATCCATGTTGTCTTTGATGTTCTCAAGCTCAAACCCCACAAATCTTTTATGGCCTGTCGAGCGTATCTGTTCTTTATCTTCAAGCAAAAATGAAAACATGCCGTGTGCATATTCACCGGTATTATGCAAAAACTCCTCTTTATTGAAAAACTCTTTATCTATTTCAAGCCTTGATAAAAGTGATTTTTCATTTTTTACATAATCATAAAAAGATGAAAAAGAGAGTTTAGATGGACCGCGACTATAAAACTCTTTGATGATTTTATAAAGCGATATCCGCTCGGAATCTTCCTCCTTCTTTTCCTTTTTCCAAAGTATCAGAATTGCATCTGCAAGCGTCCTGACCTTATCTGCTGTAAGTTCATTTGTTGATTTAATCAAAAAAGGATTAATCCCCAGGGGTACTCCTTCCTGGTATTGAATGTAAGCGGACTCTTCCGGGTACAGGTGAAACAGCTTTTCGTAAGATCCGCCGAGGTCAATCAGGCTTAACAGAAAATTATTCTCAATGGAGTGTCTGAGGATATGGTTTAGAAGAACCGATTTGCCCCTTCCGGTGGATGCCACAATAATGGCATTGCGGGCAGTAATGAGCTTTGATTCATAAGGCCCGTAAAAATCATCTTTAAGTACCGGAAGATTAAACATCCTTTCGTTAAAAATCAGGCCTTTGTCATCGGACTTGTAATTTGAAACTACCAACAGAAAACATGTTGCACCTTGCAGATGTGATATAAAAGTCTCCTCCCTGGGCATTGAACCGGCATTTCCCGGACAGCCTGAAAGAAAATAATACACATGATCGATGTATTTGGGAAAATAAGGGGTAATATCAACCTCTTTAAAGCGGGTTACAACCTGGTTATCTATTGAAGAAAGCTCTTTTTTACTGTCGGCCCATGCAATTAAATTTACATGTGCCCGGCACAGCCTGATATTTTCATCCTGCTCGAGATCATTTAAAAAGTCTTTCAGGTTTTCAGCGCCATGCTCGTTATGGGGAGAAAACTTTGAAAACATATTGAACTGGTTGTATTTCTTAGAAATCTCCTTTTTAAGTTCTTTATGGTCATCAATAAAAATATACTGGTTTACAATATGGTTGCAATCCAGTTCCAGTCCGATGGGCTGCAAAAAGCTTTTATAAAAAATGAAATCATCCGCGCTCATCCGGTTATCCCTGACACTGGAATTGACAGATTCCGGAAGGTTATGCACATTATTAACGGCATAAACATTATAGAAATTATCCCCGATTTTAAATTCAGGCTTAAAGACAATATCTGTCATTTTACCCTGGTTAAAACCATTGATATAATTGAAAAGAATCTCCCTGAGTTCAAAATCCTGTAACGGTTTAAGTGAAATTACCCCGGAATCGTTCAGCACATTGACTGCCCGGTTCACATCAATATTAAAATTTTCCATCTTCTGATGGTCAACAGCAAATTGCTTTTTGCTTTTTATCAGATTCACGGACAAATAATCTTTCGAGAATGACTTAAGATTTGACAATGTGATAAACAAAAACGCGTAATGCCTGACATAATCCCGGTTGTAAAAGTGTTTATAGGTAGCCTTTTGCAGGAAGGTCCTGTTTTCAAGATTGTCGCATTGATAATTGCTTTTGAGGAAAATATCCTGTTTGTGCAGGATACACTCCGGGAGCATTTTAACAAACTTGAACAGTTCGGAACAGATGTTATCAAAATCGTCCGCACCGAGAGAATATACCTCTGGCAATTCAATACCATATGCCATTTATAATTACCCCCAAAATTAGGACAGCAAGTTAAGATTTAAAAACTTTTAAATTTGTTGTCATGAGATCAAAACGAAAATTCACACCTGAGTTCAAAACCAAAGTTGTATTAGAAGCACTTCAGGAGCGCGAAAGTGTAACTGAATTAGCAAAGAAATACACACTTAACCCTGAGCAAATTAATAAATGG
>JAWOHT010000015.1:0-48140 GCA_046485045.1 Bacteroidales bacterium | reverse complement strand
CCATTTATTAATTTGCTCAGGGTTAAGTGTGTATTTCTTTGCTAATTCAGTTACACTTTCGCGCTCCTGAAGTGCTTCTAATACAACTTTGGTTTTGAACTCAGGTGTGAATTTTCGTTTTGATCTCATGACAACAAATTTAAAAGTTTTTAAATCTTAACTTGCTGTCCTAATTTTGGGGGTAATTATATACAAATATCCAAACTTTGCTAAATCAATAGAATTTAAACTTAATCCTCCGCCACAATGTGTCAATCCAAAATGGTCAATCCATTGATAATTCATTATTCCTAAAGGATTAAATAAATACTTTTCTGCAAAAGTTGGCACAGTCATTTTGGAAGAACTATTAATGATGCTCCCTAATAATATTGATACGCCACTGTTATAGTTAAATGTTTTCCCAGGTGAATCTGACATTGGTTGTTCCAAGATATAATCAGTCCAATCATCTCGCATATTATACATATCTGTGAGGCTGTTGCCAGATTCATTGTATTTTTTTGATTCTTCATCCCATTTTAGACCAACACTCATAGTCAACATGTTTTCAAGCGTAATCTGACTTTTGAGCGAATCTAAATTTTGTTGTGGGAAAAAATCAACTATTCTCTGGTTGACCGATGAAATATAACCTTTATCTATGGCAACACCAATCAATGCTGAAGTAACACTTTTTGTTGCAGATTGAATAGTATGCAATTGGTCTCTTGTACAATCATTGTAGTATTTTTCAAGTATTAGTTTATTATCATGAATAACTAAAACACTATTCATTTGTCCATAGTTACCAAGTAAAATATCATGGTCTATGATTTCCCATACATATTCATCAAATCCAACAGTTTTTAATGACGATACTTTGATAAATGTATCTTTATCGGAACTGCTCTGACATGAACAATTTAAAAAGAAACTAATATAAATTAAAATCTGTATATATCTCATGTGTAATGTGGTCTTTAAAATGGCATGTAATCCAAATATATGTACTTTTTGTTCAAAAGGTACATTTATTTTGCGTATAGCATTGGTTGGGGTTTTGTAACATAGTGACTCTAAATAAAACGCCAACTACTGCGATATGCTCGTCTTTCAAGATAGGGTAGAATTTCGAATTTGACTCCATTGTAAATATATTGCAGTACCATATTCCCAATAAAGTCATCAGTTGCCGAAATTGGAGAAAAAAGAGTACCCTCTGTATGACGGATTTGTCAAATATACTTTAATGAAATTGACTCTTTTAATTTTTTCTGCATTTATGTCAATTCGATGAATCACTCTAATTAGGAAAGCTGCTTCTATATATTCAATATACCTTTTAATCGTATTCTTTGATATTTCTTTAAAGTGATTTTCTTTTTCCATGCCTCACCGCAATTTTTATTGCATCAAGCCATTTATAGTGTAAACTTATTGCCCTTTCCTTGCAATTAATTTCGCATAATCTGCATAAAGTACAATCCAGTTCTTTTGCCGGAACCGCTTTGTGCATCATAAGCTCAATAACACCCAAGGGGCATACCTTTGCACATTTTCCACATCCCCTACAGGCACTTTGATTTATAGTTACAAAATCTCCTTTCAGAACTATGCAAGAATCATTTACACTCAACTTATATTCATTCGTAAAACCATCATTAACTGGCAGCTTTGTATTAATCTGTTCGTAATAATCGGGCATGCAATACTGAGGAAGATACCTTTTTAGAAATTTTACTGCCTTTTTCAAGTCTTTTTCATTTGGTTTTCCAACATTTCCACCTCCAATGATAACCCATGGTCCAGTTTCATCATAGCCCCTCACCGAGAATTCACCCACTATTTTTTTACATTTCTCGTTCAACAGCTCTTTTATGGGTTGATGGTATTTGCCCAAAACGGGAGCTCCCCGACTTGAAAAAATAAATACATCCTGCTCTGAGCGATCAAGTTTTTTTACCACTTCGAGAACAGCAGTGTGGTGGCAACCGAAATAAATTCCTGAACCAAAACCAATCGTTTTGTATTGACTTAAATCAGTCTTTAGAGCCTCCTGTGGTTTGATAAAATGACAACCAAGTGTCTGAGCCATTGTTTTGGCTAATTTCTCTGTATTTCCGTTGTATATCGATTCATATACAATAATGCAATTATGGTTCATAATTCACTTTTTAGTTTTGTAATCAAATTCCAGTAATTTTTTATATCTGATCTATGATGACTTTCCGTAATCATTTACAATCATGAAGTAAAATTACCATGACAAATTCCGAAATAAAAAAGTATGATGACAGGGGTGTGTAAAAAGCATGTGAAAGCGTAGAAAGCAGAATTGATTATGAGCCATCTGGCTTGCTAATCTTCTTTCACTTTATTTCCATGGATTTGACGAAATGATTCTCCATTATTTACTAAGGTTGTATTAATGATCAATACACCTCAAATAATATACATAAAACTAATGAACAAGTGGATTTGCCTGTTGGAAGTGATTTATTCTAATTTGTGCTGCTTCTTTAGCCCTTGATGTTGGAATAGCCAAATAATTTTTTTTGCTTATTTATCAGAAAGTGTGTTTGTTCCTGTTAAGATATTTGTTAGCATAATTTTTCTCATTTTGTCTGGTTCTTCAAACATGGGGCTGTGCGCCGATTGTTCAAATGTATAAAAGCCTTTCAGGGGTGCATTTAGTGCCTCAAAATATTTTTTTGCCAGGGGGTAAGAAACTGTGTAGTCGTATATACCATGAAAAAAATAGACCGGGATGTTTACTTTATTCACTTGTTGTGACAAATCCGTGGTTATCATTTCATCCCAGAGTGGGTGGACACCCGATTGGGCTTTGCCCCGCCATAAATTGAATTTTTCCTTTAAGGTGTAATCCCGGCAGGTCAGCGACGGGATAAACATACCGGTTATTACTGAACTCATGTCACGGGTTGTACCAATTCCAATACGATGCATTGCCTGGTCGCGCAGTTTGAGGTATCCATACGGTATGACGTCAGTAACAGGTGAGGCCTCCAGTTTTCGTAACAATTTTATGTCCCCGGCATCCCTGTATTTCTTCAGCATATATTCATAGGCCATTCTTTCTGATTGCATGTGGTCCGACATTTGTCCAACCCCAATGTAGGCGTGGTACAACTCAGCTGCCCTTGCTGCCACCTGTATTCCAATGAAGCTCCCCCCCGAACGGCCCATGAGGTAAATCTTATCCTGCCCGAAACGGGTCCGTAGATAATTTGTGATCTCTTTTGTGTCGGATATCATTTGATCCAGATTTCTGCTCTCAGTGGGTATTTTGGTATTGTATGAGAGTCCAAAGCCACGCTGTTCCCACCACACCACGGTGAAATAATCTTCAAGCCCGGTAGGGTACTTCCGGGTAAGATGGTAATCAGGCAAGCCCCCGTGAAGGTAGAGCAGAACAGGGTTTTCCCGGTTTTTGCTCTTGATAAACATACCCTGTTGTACCCCTCCAATTGTAGTAAATATTTTTTCTGAAATGCTTCCGGCTATTTGATTTCCTTGATTGTCCAAAAATGGTTCAGATATGCCCGGGCTATAAAATAGCAGAACAATCCAAAGAATTAGGCTACTTCCCAATGCAATGGCAAGAATTGCTAGTATCATTCGTCTTGTCTTTTTTATTATGTTTTTCAAGAGTTCTTATTTGATAATATTATGCGTTCAGCCATTTTTTAAAATCTGATGAACGGTCGATACTTACAATGATGTCATGCTCATCATCGGCATTTGGTTTCAGTTCCAGCTTTACCCGTGATCTTGAATAGGCGAACATACTGGTTATTGCATCAATACAAACAATGTACTTGCGATTAATTCTAAAAAACTTTTCAGTATTAATCAGACTTTCGAGTTTATCAAGTGTATAATCTACCGGGTAAGAATTTCCCTGAAATGTTCTTAAATACACCGCCTTTTCAAACATAAAAAAATAGGCTATATCGTTTATTTCAACCTTTCTTATTTTTTCTCCAATTTGTATAAGAAACCGTTTTTTATATTCATGCTCCCTTCCCTGAATATTAGCCAATAGCATTTCAAAGTCGATGCTAAAAGCAGATTTTAGTGAATGGTATTTTTGCAGACTTTCTTCCAACTCACTTTTCCTTATGGGTTTTAACAGATAGGAAATGCTGTTCAGCTGGAATGCTTTAATTGCATATTGATCGTAGGCAGTTGTAAAAATTATTGGAGTATTTATGGTAACCTGTTCAAATATGCTAAAGCTAATACCATCAGAAAGTTGAATATCCAAAAAAATAAGGTCGCTTTTATTATTCATTAACCATTTTACCGATTCGTTGATCGAACCCAATTTTGCCAGTACATTAATGGCCGGATTAATTTCCAATAACATTTGCTCCAGTTTTTCAGCGGCGAAAACTTCGTCTTCAATTATAAGTACGTTCATTGTTTTCAATATTTAATAATGGGAGTTTAGCGATGTAATGATTGGTTTCAACTTTAAATTCAGGCTCCAGGTTACTGATTAATGCATACCGTTTAATGAGATTTTTTAATCCTAATCCTGTGGAAACACCTTTCGAAATTTTTGGTTGAATATTGTTCTTTACAATAAGCACAAGCGCTTCATCACAAATTTCAATATGCAAAGGTTTCGACTCGTTAATAATGTTATGCTTCATGGCGTTTTCAAGTACCACTTGCAGTGACAATGGTGGCAGAAACATTTCCAACAGACCCGCTGAAATATTTACAGAATAGGTAAGATTCTCGCCATAGCGAATCTGTTGAAGAAAAAGGTATGACCGCATAAACTCAAGTTCCTTTCCCAATGCTGTAACTGGTTGTTCAATTGTTTCCAATACATAGCGATATATCATCGAAAACTCATCAATAAACTGTTGAGCTTTTTTTACATCCTTGTTAATTAATCCAGACAGAACATTCAGGCTATTAAACATGAAGTGCGGATTAATTTGACTTTTAAGAACTTCAAATTTGATTTGCGAAAGTTCCGTTTGTAAATTATCTGCTATTTTTTTAGCCTTTGCTCTTTCAATAAAGAGAACCCACCCCTCAAAAATGGCCATTACAACTATGTTTACCACCGCATAAATAAGAATATTGGTTAATACAATACTTGCAATATCATGATCGTCATAAACTTTAATCCAATTTGCAAACAAAGTTATTAATGTAGCAATAATTGCCGCAATAGTAACGGTAAACACCAGTTGTACAGGGACTCTTTTAAAAATATTTTTTTCCCAGGGTACAATTTTGTTCATGTAATTAATTACCAGCAAATCGGGATAAGCAATTAAAAATCCGGCAAGCAGGCTCAGCAAAGAACCTCTTGAAAGTCGCATAAAAAAATGTACATAACCATCAAGAATATAATAGCCGCTCATGTGATTATATAAAATCACGATGATCTGAACTCCAATTGCCAGTCCTATTAAAAATTTTAAAAGACGTTTAAAAGGAAAAAAGTTGTTTACTTGTTTTAAAAGCATGTATTTAAAATATTGTAAATTAATTATTAACGTCAAAAATATAAAATGTTTCGAAGTAATATCTAATTGCAACAATATTACCCTCTCGCAGTAGTTGAACTAAAACATTTTTGTAATACCTATTCTTGCAGAAATATATTGGTAATCAAGTTGTTTAACTATTCCTTCATACTCAGTATCTCTGGACAGGGAGTTAAACTTAAACCCCGGTGTAAGACTCCAGTTTTTGCCTAAACTAATATCTATACCACTAGCTAACTGATATCCAAAACCGTGTTTACTGTCGTTAATAATCTCACCGTCTGCATTTTCAGTTTCGATATGATTGTATAACCCACCAGCTCTAACATAATAAGCTAATTTTGAGGTGCCAATCGGGTGCTTGAAATTTAGTCCGAAAACATAACCTGTTTCTTCAAAGCAAACATCATTTCCAGCAAAAGATTCATCCGCACCAAACCGGTTCCATCCCCATCCTGCATATGCACCCAGATGCGGCATAAATCGATAATGTAAAGTACCCTCGAAGCCAAATCCTGGGTTCAGGCTTGCACCATCAATTTTCTTTGTTGCTAATGAAATTCCACTGTTTAGTTCAAATCCGAATCTTGTTTCAGATTCTTGAGCAAGACTGCTCAATGATAATAAAACAAACATTGTTAATGCTAATGCTTTTGTTTTCATTTTTTTATAGTTTTTAATTATTATTTGAAAAGATTATGAAACAAAAGTATCTGGCTATTTATCGATATAAAAAAAGAATATGCTGAAGGTGTTACTATGAAAGTTGAAGGTGTTTTTTAACCTGCTGAAAGAATTGTCAAAACAAATAGAATGATGTAAAATAAAAAGTATTCACTTTATATCACAAATGCTTAAAAAGTTGATTTGCAACGCTCGGTGTTGGAGTTTGAGTATTGACTATAGTTTTTAACTGATAATATGAGAAGGAAAGAGAGAAAAGAGTGAAAATCAGTTTGAGTTGAGGTTTGAGTATTGAGGAAAAAAAAGTACAAACTTTGCAAGATGAAGAAGTTATGCGGCTGTTCAAGAGGATATTTTTCAAGTGGTTATATCTGGCGTGGAGGAAGGGTTGAGACAGCTGAGCGTATTGCGGTATGAAACGTGCCTGGTTGCGGGGCTGCGTCTGTATCCACCGAGACAAACCAACGATGCGGGACGAAACGCCCGAAAACCCACTGAATCCGGCATGTTTTATGACCGCGTGTTATGGGCTGGGCTTATTTAAACTTTTCAATAAATCAAAAGATAGGGATATCCCTAAATACAAATTATTTTTTCTGTATTGAAGCGAATTAGACTGTAAATTATTTGCCTTAGAATATATAAATACAAATTTGAGATTATTAATACCTCCTCTAATTTGTATTCCAGGTTCTAAAAAATATAAACCAACAACTTTTTTATCATAAAAGAACCTATCATTTATAGCAGCATCACTATAATACCCGTTACCTGAATTAAGAGTACTATTCAAATCATAATATCTATTCAAAATTAAACGTGAGAAGATAGTTAAATCAAGGTATTCCTTATATCTGAACGAAATGTTAGGTTGCATAAAGAAAGTAGCTTTTTTAGAATTAAATGAAAAACTATAATCCATAGGTGAAGGAGAATCATCTTGATACTGATAATAATTGAAGTAATGAACGGTTCCTTTTCCCATACAAGATAAAATTTCATAGCTAAGATAATTTGTAATGGTACTATAATAGCTAAACCCTAAATTAAATTCTTTGAATTTATCTCTTTTTTCACGATAACCACATTGAATTAAGCAATCACTAAAAATTCCTGAACTAAAATCATTTTGTTTTTTATTACCTGCGGTATAGACTGAAAAATGATTTGCAAATGTATATCCTAATTGAAAATAATTAAAGGATATATTGGCAAGTATCTTTCCTTTTTCAGTGTTGACTGGTACATAATTAGGAGTTGAAACATAATGGTATGTATCACATCCAACTAGAAAAATCGAAATTGAAAAAAAAATAGATTTCATGGTAAAATGATAGATGTAGTAATTGATGGTTGCAAAAGGTATGCACAGCAATTTATTTTATTGTTTTAGTCAATGTTGTGCAAAGTAGTTATTTTTTCAATATCCAAGTTGAACAAATCATTTCATTTTCAATCAATTTGCACTCATCAATCTGATTTGACATATATCGCTCAAAAATCTTCGTTTGCTCTGGATTAGTTTTTTTCAGTTCTTCAATCCGCTTATTAATCAAAATGTTATTCTTGTTATTAATTGTTCTGATTTTATCTGTTTCCCAGTAAATCTTGTCTATTGCTTCTAAACCTGATTTATTAAGTTGTTCTAATAATTCCGTTTCAGTCGGTAACCCTTCAATCTTTGCTTTATTGTCTGATGTAAAGGCAATTTCTAAAATTAAATATCCTGAATCAGATATGCAATTTTGCAAACGATTAATTGAAGTATACACATCTCCAAGAATTCCTGAGTCATAACCATAAATTACAATGTCATACTTTTCAGGTTGGTCTATAATTTTTAATAAATCTCTTGAAGCAAATTCTAGTCGGTCACTAACAGAATTTTCAATTGAATGTTTGATTGCTGATTCAATAAATTCAGGTACAATATCAATTCCAAATCCTTGAAAGTTCAATCTATTTGCCAAATAAATTAAAACAGCTCCTTTCCCACAGCCAAAATCAATAATCTTTTTCAGTCTTTTTGTTTCTAAATGAGTATCAATCAACTGATATATGTAATCAGGAATACTACCAAGTCCCCATAAATCCTGAAGTACATATGGAATGTATTTTTCCATTTCCTTGTCTTGCAAGTCAAGGGAATCTAAAAAATCTTGATTTATTTTATCCATAAAGCAGAATGTTTCTTACTATTTTGCACAAACGGTTGGCGGCATGAAATTGTTGGGGATTGCGGGCTATTTTCCTGTCCAGTTACACCCAACTTTATGCGTGGCAGAATGCTTGCATAACAACTTAAACGCCAATGTTTCATACAGCTTGTTGGCATATCGTGCATTATTCCTCACCTTTCAATCGTTTCACCTCTTTATCAAAATCGGAAGTGTAAGTTTTATCCTGGATTTTTCTATACTTATCATATTCTTGTTCAGCCTTGAGTTTTGCCTCTAAAGCGCTTATCTTTCCTTTGTCTTTTAGAATCGGATAGTTCGATAAGTCAAGAAATTGATGTAAAAAATTAATCCAATCCTGCATGTTAGTTGGTATCTGTCTTTCTGCTCTAGTCTCTGCTAAATCAAGATAAGCTGAAACAATTCGATTAAGTTCTTTAATATGCTGCTCGTTTAAATAATTTTTGGCAATCGACACATCAGATTTTAATATTTTTCCATCTGGTGCATGTTTCCAGTTTGTCAATCCGATGTATATTTGTGTGGCATCAGCCGATGAATAAATTATTTCAGCAGCAGTCTTTCCAGTTATCGCCCAATGCAGTTTGTTTTGAACTGTAGCAAAAAAGTCCTTGGTTAATGTATCCGTATTATCATAATCAATCGACAAGGCATAAATATCTGTAATCTTTTGGTAGAATCTACGCTCACTTGCACGAATCTCTCGAATACGTTCAAGTAGCTCATCAAAATAATCTTTCCCAAAATGCTTGCCTTGTTTTAATCTTTCATCATCTAATACAAATCCTTTTGTTATAAACTCGTTTAATACTTTGGTTGACCAAATTCGGAATTTTGTTGCTTTATTTGAGTTAACCCTGTATCCAACAGCAATGATTGTGTCTAAATTGTAAAAGGTTGTCTTATATTTTTTTCCATCATCTGCAGTATGTTCCAAAATGGAACTAACTGATTTTTCAACTAATTCCCCTGAATCAAAGATATTTTTAAGGTGTTTAGTAATTGCAGGTCTTTGAACTCCAAACAATTCAGCTATTTTCTTTTGAGTCATCCAGAAAGTTTCGTCCTGAAAGATGACCTCAATTTTTATAATTCCATCATCTGATTGGTAAAATATAATTTCGGATTCTTTTGCCATTTATTTTTTATCTCAAAAATAATCAATTTCACCTTGTTTCAAGCTCGCGAGCGGTTTCTCTGCATGAATGCCAACGGATGGCCAATATGAGTAGGCTGGGATTTTCGAGCCACTTACTTATCAGACCGTTACAATTTTGA
Organism: Bacteroidales bacterium; assembly: GCA_046485045.1. GTDB lineage: Bacteria > Bacteroidota > Bacteroidia > Bacteroidales > UBA10428 > JAFGPL01. Next base: position 38,464 of record JAWOHT010000015.1, on the reverse strand, counting down.
TTAAATGTACTAACTTTTCGCAAACCACTGCCCCCCAGCTTACTTATATTGGCTGTTAGCTGTTGATGTTTTTTCGTCTATATCATTTATATCTTTATATATTCTAAAATATCACCGGGTTGACAATCCAGTTCAGAACATATTGATTCAAGTGTTGAAAAACGAATCGCTTTTGCTTTCCCTTTTTTCAATATTGATAAATTTGACATCGTTATGCCAACTTTTTCAGATAATATTGTTAGCGACATTTTCCGTTTTGCCAACATCACATCTAAGTTTATTATAATTGGCATATTATACGGTTAAATCATTTTCTTTTTGTAATTCAGATCCATAATTAAAAATTGCCCCTAAGGCTATTGCAAATAATCCTGTTAGAACTAAATTGAAATCTAATTCAAATTTTGTTGCTCTATCAAATGAAGTTGTAATTTGATTAGCAAACCAATTACTTGAAATAAGCTTAAACAATGATATAAATAAACTATATGCAATTAATAATATGCCTATTATCTTTAAATAAATACTGTTGCTTCGGTGGAAGGATTCAGAGTCAATAATGTTTTTGGTAATTTTTTGTAATAATAAAAGAATTGCAATTATAACTGCTGACTTTAATAGGTTTATTCCTACAAGAAAAACCCAAAAATACCAGGAAGGAGGGTTCTTTATAGATAACTTACCAACAGCATCCTTTATTCCGATATTATTTTCTTTATCAGTAAATTTAACTAAATCCGTTTTTTCATCAATACTAAAATAAAAAGGTACATCTAAAACAAAAGAGAAATCATCTTTTTTATCTTTTATTTTTCCATACCCAAGCAACAATATTCCAGCTACTACTCCTATATACATAAAAATCAAAGAAATTGAAAATAAACGATTTAAAAGTCTAACGCTTGATAAATTTAATTTGTTATTCATAATTTAAAATATTAAGTGTGATTTAATGAATACAAATATACATAAATATATTACAAAACAAATAATAATTATTGATATTCGATAAAATATATCTGTTTATCAAAAATATTATTCTTTATTATATTTACAGCTAAAACATTCGAATATATGTACTTTTTGTTCAAAAGGTACATATATTTCGTGTATAGCATTGGCTGGGAAATCAGTTTGAGCTGGAGTTTGAGTATTGAGGGAAAAAAAGTGCAAACTTTTCAAGATGAAGAAGCTATGCGCGCGATGCGCAAAAGTAAAACGCTCTCCATTGGGGGGAGGGAAAAGGATAGTTCTGCCTGTATTCATAATACAAAACTGGCCTGAAAATTTCAATGTGCGATTTCAAATCGAAAAATATTTCAAAGAACTTCTATCCCTTATATATTAAGACTTCCAGTAGGTTTCAATAAACTTTAACCGGACAGTAGTGTTATTTTATATATTTCCAAATAATTATTTCATTATTTCTATTTAAAAGATAATCGTCAAAATTTTCATTTTCCCAATTAACAATATTTCCATCATAATTATAGACTTTGCAATATACACATGAAGAATAATATCCAAAATAATGATAATAAAATTGATTCTTCCAAGTATGACGATATATTGTATCTTTATTAAATTGGGGATTATTATCAATAGTCGAAATTAAATCAACTAACCACTTAGGGTTTTGTTCCAAATTATTAGTATCATCCTTTTTATCACAACTTAAAAGAGTAATAAAAGATAGAATAAATATTATTGTTCTCATAGTAAAATATTTTAATTAGTTAAAACCATTCTTTTAGTATCAATCAATTTATTATCAACAATTAAACAGTACATATACATTCCTGCTTTTAGTTCACTTCAGCTTATTATAATATTGCCATATCCATTAAGATTCAAAGGAATACATTTTAGTTGCGTACCATTCATGTCGTAAATGCAAATCATGGCTTTTTGGACACCTTCTGCTAATGAATACTCAATTGAGGTAACCTGTGAAAATGGGTTTGGTGAATTTTGATAAAGCAAATTTTTATTTAGCTCAACATCTTCTTCTTTATTTAATGAATAAGAAGTACTTTTCAATTTTGAATTATCAATATTTTTAATCTGTCCCTTAAGCATTTCTATTTCATTTTGCATTTCTTCAATAAGCTCCTGTTGTTTTTTATGCCCTTCTATCAGTATTGGAATAAAAGCCGTAGGTTGTTATCAACATCAGTATAAAATATATGTACTTTTTGTTCAAAAGGTACATATATTTCGCGTATAGCATTGGTTGAGGTTTTGTAACATACTCATACATAGGTTTGCGTTTAGGGCCATCACAGGTTTTGTTTCATAGGCGTACCAGGTTTTAAAAAACATTGTGTTGTTGCATAAAAACGGTGTAATTTACAAAATATCTTTAAAAAGATGCCATGTTCAAGGGGATAGTTTTCAACCGGTTATAAACAGGAGAGGAAATCAGTTTGAGTTGGAGTTTGAGTATTGAGGATAGTTTTTAACTGATTATATAGAGAAGGAAAGAGAGAAAAGAGAGGAAATCAGTTTGAGTTGGAGTTTGAGTATTGAGGAATAAAAACTACAAACTATTCAAGATGAAGAAGCTATGCGGCTGTTGGGGCGCCCTGCCGCATGATAAATAAAGGTTATTTCAGAAGGAGTACTCATACAGTTTTTCAATCAGCCCTGTTGAATAGCATTGCTGCCTGAGAGTTGTGCCCGATAAAATAGTCAGAAGATTGAAATAAACACTTAGGAATTTATTTAAAAAAAAACTATCTTTATATCAACAGACACAATTAAACGCATTGAGTGAACAATAATAATTACAATAAAATTATGAAACATATAAAAATCCTTGCCTCCGTTTTGGTCTGTATTGTTTTTCTTTCAGTTTGCGAAAAAGAACAGGAGAGCAAAACTACCAATAGTTTTAAGTATGACGGGAAAGAATATTCAATTACTCAAGGTTGTTTAATCGACAGGGGTATAAGTTCATCAGGAGGCGACAGAAGAATAGATTTGATATTACTGTCAGAAAGTTTTACAATAGTTGATTCTGTTAATGAATTGAAAAAAATTTTAGGAATCGGGCATTTTACCGAATTCTATATGTATTCATCAAGCGCCACAGGGCTGGACAGTACCAGATACACATACGACCTTCTTGATGTCAGGAAGGCCGGAACTTATGGTTACGGTCGTTTTGGAATTGATTATGAAATTGAAACTCAAACCGGATTTGAAAGAGAGGTTGATAGTGGTACACTTACCGTTTCAAAAACCGGCGCAAAATATGAAATAACAATCAACTGCACCGACAAAAACGCTAAAAGTTTTACAGGTTATTATAAAGGGGCTCTGAATTTTTATCCTTAAAAATGTAAAAACCTGATTTATTGCATGTTTTTAATTAGTATAAGTTCAGAAATTAATCCTACTTTTGCCGCAATAATTTCTAGTACCAAGTTAACAGAAAAGAATTTAATGACTTTATTTAATGAAACCAAACTGCGCGGAGAAATATTAACTGCAGTAGATGAACTGGAATTTAAACAGCTTACACCCATACAAGAGAAAATTATACCCTATTTATTAGATTCAACTCACGATCTTATAGCATTGGCGCAGACTGGCACAGGTAAAACTGCTGCGTTTGGCTTGCCAATCATTCATCAGATTGACACGAATATAAGAGATACACAGACTTTGATTTTATGTCCCACCCGTGAATTGTGCATACAGATAACCGGCGATTTGAAAAATTTTTCAAAACACCTGGGGAAGGTTCAAATAGTGCCGGTCTATGGCGGAACATCTATGGAAAAGCAAATCAGAGATTTGAAAGACGGAGCCCATATTGTGGTAGGAACTCCGGGCCGTGTACTGGATTTGTTTAATCGTAAAAAACTGAAAATTTCAAAAATAAAATGGCTGGTTCTTGATGAAGCTGACGAAATGCTCTCTATGGGTTTCAAAGACGATCTGGAAGCAATACTGGCAGGAACTCCTTCCCAAAAACAGACCATGTTGTTTTCAGCCACAATGCCCTCTGAAATATCAAAAATTGCAGGGAAATACATGCACAATCCTGAAGAAATCAGTGCAGGAAGAAAAAATGTTGGCGCTGAAAACGTGCATCATACCTACTATATGGTTCATTCCAAAGACAGGTATCTTGCCCTGAAAAGAATTACCGACATACATCCGAACAACTATTGTCTTATTTTTTGCCGTACCCGCAGCGAAACAAAAGAGATAGCCGAAAAACTAATAAAAGACGGTTATAACGCCGATGCTTTGCATGGCGATTTATCTCAGGCACAACGCGACCAGGTAATGACAAGGTTCAGGATGAAACATCTGCAGATGCTTGTTGCCACCGATGTCGCAGCAAGGGGGCTTGATGTGAATGATCTTACTCATGTGATTAATTACAACCTGCCCGATGATCCTGAAGTATATATTCACAGGAGCGGACGAACAGGCAGGGCCGGAAAAAAAGGCATATCTGTTTCGCTCATCCACCTGAAAGAAAAAAGTAAATTGCATACAATAGAAAAACTTACAGGTAAAAAGTTTGAACAAAAAATGGTTCCGTCGGGTAAAGAGATTTGTGAAAAACAGATTTTCAACCTGATTGATAAATTTGAAAAAATTGAGTTAAACGAATCTCAAATCGAGGAATACCTTCCTGTAATTTATAAAAAACTTGCATGGCTGAGTCGTGAAGATTTAATAAAGCATTTCGTTTCGATAGAGTTTAACAGGTTTATTTCATATTATGAAAATGCTCCCGACTTGAATGTGCCAGAAAAATATGAGAAGGAAAAAAGAGGTAGTAACAAAGACTTTTCCCGTATTTTTATAAACCTTGGAAGCGAGAATGGGGTTTCAAAAATGGAGTTAATTGAACTTGTAAATAAGCAACTCTCAGGAAAGTTTGTGGAAATTGGTAAAATTGAAATCCTGAAGAAATTTTCATTTTTTGAGGTAGAGGAAAGCTTTGAAGTTAATGTTTTGCAGGCCTTTAAGAAATTAAAGTACAGAGGCATTAGAATTAATGCTGAACACGCCAAACCCAAACAAAACCATCACGGTAATTATAAAAAAGTCAGGTACTAATTTACCAAAAACGTCGCTTCAGTATCTAAATTCTAAAGTCAATACGGTTACTGGTTGCATCTTGCAGTCATGTTTTACTTTATGTGTTTATGAACTGGCTTGTTGCTTTTTGTATCAACTTATTCCAAAACCTGACAAGTTTTTACAGATAATGTGGCATTAAAAAAAATCCCTATTTTGTAACCAGTTAACCTTTGCTAAATCATATCCATTATGAAATATTTAACGTCCACAATTAAGTATGTAACTGCAATTGTATTATTAATTTCCTGCAACCCGGAACAGAAATCTCATCAAATCTGTAAGTCATAAAGGGGAACGCTCCGTTTTACTAAAAGTTCTGAAAAGATGAGCACGCGTTGCGCTAAAGCTTAACGCGCGCTATGAAGGGGGAAATCAGTTTGAGTTGGAGTTGGAGTATTGAGGAATAAACAGGAGAGGAGAATCAGTTTGAGTTGGAGTTGGAGTATTGAGGAATAAACAGGAGAGGAGAATCAGTTTGAGTTGGAGTTGGAGTATTGAGGAATAAACAGGAGAGGAGAAGAGGGGTTGTATGCAGGGGTTCTGTGTTCAAAATCAATAAATTATAAAAATGTATTTTGTCATATTAATTTGTTAAAGATAATCTTTTACAACATATACCCGATTCTCATAATCAAGAATAGTTTTTCCTCCTCGAATTGTAAAGCCAATAGATGCCCTAATAAACCAATCGTCAGGTCTTCCAATCATTTTACCTCCATTAAACTTTAACATAAAGGGCTCCCAACTAGTTTTAAAATAAATCTCTCCACCAGTTTGTGATAAATCAAAAGGTAATGGATTTTCTAATTTTACTTTTGTACCAAGAAAAAAATTTGCTCCGTATTCTATTGAATTGCATCGATATCCTTTGGTATCCAAACCTAATCCATATATTTTCTTAATTGGAGAATGAATTTCCACCTTGTATCTTTTAAAATTGCGTTGCATTATTCCAAATGACAAACCATTCATACTATATTTATGCCAGTGAAGCAAATAACTTGTCAAGAGACAGTAATCAAGCTCCGGATAATAAATGTATTGAGGTTCTTGTTTATATATTAGAGGAAAAGATGGTCTAATGAAACCAATATTAACTGTTGTATAGGTGTGTGTTATAATTTTCTCAACAGGTGTGTAATTATAGACTACATCTACAAATTTAGTGTTTTTATAAAAAGTAGTATCACCTACAGTACGTGAATAATTCGTAAAAATTTCACATTTTAAACCACTATTTATTAATGTGTTAAAGGACTGGTTAATAGTTTTTTTGCTCTTTTTTATGATTATATTAAACCCTAGTCGAATTTCATTTTTATTAGTTGGTATCTCCTTAGATTTATAGTCAATATTATTAGCAAATAATAACTCATCTTTATCAAGAGATTTCTGATATGAAAGATAGTGGCTATTATATAAAGCGAATAATTCAATATGAGGAGTATTTAACTTTATCTCAATTTCATAATTACCCATTTCCGTTATTCGCTTTATACCATCAAACTCTTCTTTAAATTCAACTACATTCAATGAATAATCTTTTTCTGGACTGGCAAATACCCAATTATTTAGATCTAAACCTGATAATACGTTTATTTCAAAAAATGGCCAATTATAGTTCGTTATAGTACTTTTAATCGTGTCTTTAAATAAATAGTGTAAGTCGTCACCTGCCATTCCTAACTGCTTGTACATTGTTGTATCTGGCAATTCGTTTTTTTGACTATAAACTTTTAATATTAAAGTAAAAAATAAAATACATGTTATAATTAATTCGTGTTTCATATATTTAATTCATGTTTTGAGTTGTTAATCATCAATTTTTTATTTTATATCATTGTTAAATAGTAATTCTCGCGGTTTTTACACTTGCATACAAAACATCCAAATATATGTACTTTTTGTTCAAAAGGTACATATATTTCGGGTATAGCATTGGTTGAGGTTTTGTAACATAGTCATTCATACACTTGCGTTTAGGGCCGTAACAGGTTTTGTTTCATGGGCGTTCACGGGTTTTATTATAACATTGTGCTGCTGTATTAAAAACAGTGTAATTTACAAAATATCTTTAAAAAGATGCCATGTTCAAGGGGATAGTTTTCAACCGGTTATAAACTGGTGTGGGAATCAGTTTGAGTTTGAGTTGGAGTTTGAGTATTGAGGAAAAAAAAGTACAAACTTTGCAAGATGAAAAAGCTTTGCGGCTGTTTAAAAGGATAGTTTTTCAAGTGGTTATAAACAGGGGAAGAGGGAGGCCACAAGCGGGACGCGCCAGTGTGGGCAATGTTTAGTTCAACATAGCCCACTAATGTAAAGCGTATGCGAGCAACGCTTTATTAGGGGTTAATTGTTATGTGGCGTTAATTTCGTTATGATCTATTAAATCATTTTTATAATTCCCGAAATCCATTCTTGTATACCTAAATAATCTCTTAACTGCAACTGCCATTTATATTGTGATTCTAATTCCCAGGCTCCCTTGGTGAATGTTGAAGTAGTAGCCAAACAGGCTTTTGATGCTTTATAGTGGGACCGCAGAAAAAGTAAATTTCTAACTGGATCTACCCCAATTGAATTCTTTGTTTTTTTTGCTTGTATAATGTACTTATGTCCTCCAAGAATATTTTTATCCTTGAATGCAACAATATCAACACCTCCATCATGAGTTTTTTTTGTCAATTCAATCTCATACCCATAATATGAAAGGATATCTGCTAACAAAACTTCAAATACTCTCCAATCTAAATTGTTAAGTAACTTTGGATTCTTGTTTAAAATTTTATATAATGTAGGATCTAAATGATTAAATGTAAGAACTTGATAATTTGACATATCAAGTTTTACTAGTTTTCTTGAAGCACTGAGAATTACTGTACTAATTGAATCCTTTTCTATAATATCTTGATTGTGATAAATTGAAATATAACTTAAAACGGTTCTTATGATTTTAGGATAACCTGTTGGCCTGAATTGTTTGAAATCAACACTATCCATTTCCCACAATGCATCAAGCAATATTTGCTCAATAAGAATTCTAATCTCTGCCACTGGATCATTTAACATTATCTTTCCTATCTCTTTAGGCGAGAATAGGTATTGTGATATTTGATCTTGTAAATAATCCTGTTCTCCAATAAATCAATATATTTCAGAAAGTTCAAGATAATACCGTTCTTTAATATCATAAGAAAGTTCTTCATCTAAATTAATCAAAGCTGATAATCTTGTAGCTAGATTAAACACAATATTGTTCCAACTTTCAACATCACCTTTTAAATAATTTTGAATATTATGTCTAACTATTTCATTAACATTAGTTTTCATAAACAGTATATAATTGTATTCTAAAAATGATTATTGTAATAGATCTATCAAAGTTTTATCGTTTATAAATTTATTGTATTTCTATAACCTCAATAAATAATTCTTCATATGCCGTTACTAAATAATGCCGTGTTAGCGTTTCGTGCTTGTGTGCTTCATCTCCAGATAACCATTGTGGTGTAATTAAAGTGCACCACAAATTACAAAATGTTTTTTAGCCGGCAATCGAAATGAAAATATTATTTTCAACGGGTTGTGAAAATGCTGAATATTCCTGCCTGTCAGAGCATTGGTGCGGGCAGGGTACTTCTTAACCTTTTCCGGTTAAAAATAAAAGGCCGTGTCCTTTCCGAAAGCAGTTTGTTTAAAAACAACACAATACCATTCTTTCTTCTTAACTGAGCAGGTACTCAAGTTCACTAATGTTTATTTGAGGTAGTAGGTTTTTCAGCTTACTGCCTCTTTTTTTGGCTCAACTGTGGCTTAAATACAATATTGTTGGGTGTATTTTTTTATTCTTTGATTCTACTTTTCAAATCCATTCTCTCATGCAGAATCCTTGTAATTTCAGTTTCGTTCTTAGTTAATTTCCTGTAGAAAATAATGTGTCTTGATACTTTAAATCCATACAAGGTTTTCATAATCCCATCATAGTTTTTCCCAAGGTTTGGATTTTCTGCAATTTCCTCACAGTTATCAATTAACAACTGGTAATATTTATCAGCTTGTTGCTCCGACCATTCATCAAATGTAAAGTTCCATATTTCAGTCAAATCATCAACGGCTTTATTGGTCAAGAAGTATTTAGCCATTTAATCTCTTTTCTTTTAGTGAAACAAGATGGTTTTTTGAATCAAAATCGTAGGCAATCCCACTGTCAATACCCTCTTGAATAGCAGTTTTTAATGCTAAGACTTTTGATTCTTCTTCTTCCAATAGTCGTAATCCAGCTCGAATCACCTCACTTGCATTTTTAAATCTACCTTTTGAAATACTCCTTCTTACAAAAGTTTCGAAATAATCTCCAAGTGATATTGAAGTATTCTTGTTCATGTCTTTATTTTTTTTTACAAATATACCAATTTTTGGTAACTGTTGCAAAATACACAACATCCCCATAACCATATAAATCTTCTTTAGTTTTTTACCGGAATTTGTGTGCTTCATCTCCGGGTAACCATTGTGTTGTAATTAAAGTGCACCACAAATTACAAAATGTTTTTTAGCCGGCAAACGAAATGAAAATATTATTTTCAACCTTGTGAACAGAGTGAATATCCCAGGCCCGAACAATAAATTATATGATGAACCCAGAAAGTAAATCCTCGATATATCGTTGGTTGAGGTTTTGTTAGAAACCACTTCTGAAAAAGGAGAGTTTTCTTAGAAACATAATACAGTATCTTTCTGGCTTCGCGGTTAAGATTGGCTTCGCCGGGCTTCGGTTCAGTTAGTTTTTGGTATCTCTAAAAAGTAACGGGACAGAAGCAATGTTTTTAACACAAATTGGGTTAATATTATTATTTTTACTCATAAACCGTTTTGAATATAATGCAGATTATCAGACTTTTTTTCTTGCTTTTTGTTTTGTTAAGTTCCGGATTACTCATTTTTGCCCAGCAAGACATGAGTATTCCTAACGGATGTGATTATTCCCCGATTCTGAAAATAGGACTTATAGCCGATCCGCAGTATTGTGATTGTGATCACGGTACAACAAGGTACTACAGAGAAACTTTATGGAAACTACCCCGGGCCGTTGATACACTCAACAAATACCAGGTAGATTTTGTAGTAACGCTGGGCGATTTGACAGATCAGTTTTATGAAAGTTATGATTCTATTGCACCATTTTACGAAAAACTTGATATGCCTTATTACAATGTGCTGGGTAATCATGATTTTTACGGAATAACCAATGAACAAATGGCAGATCTGACCACAAGGTATCGGGCCCCCGGATATTATTACGATTTTGTTTATGGCGACTGGCGTTTTCTTGTGCTGGATGGTACAGAGCTGGCAGCCTATTCAAGATATGTTCACCCCGAACTGGCAGAAGAAGGTGATAGCTTGTGGAATAGTATACAGGGACAGCTAAATGCTAAAGAATGGAATGGAGGTATTGGTAGAAAACAACAACAATGGATACGTAACAAAATTGAGGAAGCAGCAACCTTGCAACAGCATGTGATTCTTTTTTGCCATTTTACCTTGATTCCGGAGGATATACAGGAAAGATTATGGAATTCACCGGACATTGTTTCTTTGCTTGAAGAGTATCCCAATGTTGTTGCCTATATAAATGGCCATAATCATCCGGGAAGTTATAGTTTGAAAAATAATATTCACTATATAGGGCAGATAGCAATGGTTGAAACACCGGATACCAACAGTTTTGGTATTCTGGAGATTTATCCCAAACATTTAAAAATGAAGGGATATGGTAAAATTTCTGATGCCGTTTATGAATACCAGGGTTTTAAAAAGAATAATCTTCAATTGTTTCTAACCGATTCAACCATAAATTATTCTGATCATTCAGGTGATTTTATTGGCAGTATATCGCATGATACCAGCAACTATAATAACCCGGTAAATTATTATCTGGATAACTCATTCATTAACAATCAATATTTTAAAATTTCGGGTGATTCATTGATACTTAATTCTGAAGATGATCTGTCACAAATAAATGATTTACGCATAAAAGTTGTTGCAATAGATTGCGATGCTGACACATTTTCAAAGATTTTCAATGTGTTATTTGATACTGCCGTTTTAAAATTCAACTATTTGCTTTCTGATACCACAATATCAATCTACAACCAGTATGTAATAAATACCGGTTCATTAATTGAAGATTATTCAAGAAACGGGCTGAATGTTCATTTGAATTTTGAAGACAGTACCATAGCTGACATATTTTTCTCAAATGATTCATTAATCCTGAAACCATTAAAAGTTGACAAAACCAGGGCATCTGTTCGGTTTTTCGATGATTTCACTGGTGAGGTTTTCATCCAGGATTTCAATTTTTCAGTTTATGACCCGCTGAACCATTCGCCTTATCACCTGTATTCAGAACAATTAAATATTCAATTGAATGCCGTTTCGATTGTTCATCTTGATGAATTATTCACAGATCCTGATAATGACATCCTTAATTATCAGCACTATATTTGTGATACATCTGTTGTTTCAGCATTGCTTTCCGGTAATCATCTTTCATTATCGGGTTTAAAAGCCGATACCACAACTTTAAAAATAATTGTTGATGACAGCCGGGGCGGATCAGATTCGGTTTCTTTGACATTACGGGTCAATTCAGTTCCTTTTCATCCGGGCAATATTTTAAAAGACTATATTATTCAGCTAAATGATACGCTTTTTTTGAATTTGGGCAACATCTTTTACGATGCTGATAATGACACATTAACATTTAAATATTTATTGTCAGACACTTCTGTTATAAATATTGAAATTCAGGACGGTTCTGTTAACCTTACTGGAATTAAACCTGGCAATGCCTCTCTTGAATTGATTGCTGAAGACAGCTTTGGTGGCAAAGACACTTTAATGATTAATACCCTGGTTAATTCGAAACCTTTAAGAATAAAGGAATTTAAAGAGTATGTTTATCAGTATAACGCGGGGTGCGTTATTTTAGCGCTTGATTCGGTTTTTCATGACCCTGATAATGATAATCTGCAATATACACTATCAACAACTTTGAATTATGAAATGAGGGGTATTGCAACTCTGCATCTTTGTGCTGAAAGTGCAGGAGTTTACAAAATACTTTTAGAGATTAATGACCAAAAAAACGGTATTATTCATGATTCACTTCAAATAAGGTTTAACGAAAAACCATCGGCAATCTACCCATCAAAGTCAGAAAATAGCCTAAAGGTATTTCCAAATCCCTCAGAAGGTATTATTAAAATCCAGTATCAGTCCGACAGCAATAAACCTCTTAAGATTTCAATTTCAAACCTGCATGGCGAAATTGTTTATCTGAAAAATTGTATTGTTGTTCCGGGCACCAATCTGTTTGAAATTAATTTGGGAAATCACATTGTGCCGGGACCGTATTTCATTGGTCTTACTGCGAATGATGAAGTATTTACAGGCAAGTTAATTATTGTGGCAATTTAATAATGTATACCAGAGACTATATTTCCTTATTAGATGATTTTGGGCCATTAAATACTAATACATATCATCTGAACCTTCAAATTGGATAAAAATGAATATAAAGCAATTATTTCTATCTCATATTGAAAATTAACCAAAAAGTATTTTACATTAGCACCCTTAACTTTTAGGCCGGAGAAGATATTTAAACAGATTCATTTATTATGACCCTTAACAACCACATTGGTTTCGATAACGAAAAATACCTTGCAGAGCAGACTGCTGCTATTCTTGAACGGGTAAATCTTTTTAATGATAAGTTATATATTGAATTTGGCGGTAAGATTCTTTACGATTACCATGCATCCAGGGTATTGCCAGGCTTCGACCCTAATGTTAAAATGCGGCTTCTGCAAAAGCTGATCGACAAAATAGATGTGATTATGTGTATTCATGCCGGAGATATTGAAAGGAAGAAGATCAGGGCTGATTTTGGCATTACCTACGATTCTGACGCGCTAAAAACCATAGATGATTTCAATGACTGGGGTATTCCGGTAACTGCTGTGGTAATTACACGTTACCAGGACCAGTCACCGGCCAAAACATTCAGAAACAAACTCGAGCGGAATGGTATCAAAGTCTATACACATAAATGCACCAAAGGCTATCCGACCGATATAGATTCGATTGTAAGCGATGATGGATACGGCGCCAATGAATATATATTAACCACCAAATCTATAGTAGTTGTAACAGGCCCGGGGCCCGGAAGCGGAAAACTGGCAACCTGTTTGTGTAACCTGTATCACGATTACAGGCACGGAATTAAAGCGGGCTATGCCAAGTTCGAAACATTCCCTATCTGGAACCTGCCCCTGAACCATAAGGTGAATATAGCTTACGAGGCTGCCACCATTGATCTGAAAGACCTGGTGCTGATTGATCATCATCATCTTGAGGCCTACAATATAAAAACGGTGAACTATAACCGCGATGTAGAAGCCTTTCCACTGTTAAGAAGAATTTTTGAAAAGATTACCGGTGAAGCTTCGATGTACAAATCGCCAACCGACATGGGCGTAAACCGTGCTGCATCGGGCATAACTGATGATGCCCTAGTTCAGGAAGCATCTCACCAGGAGATTATAAGAAGGTATTTCAGGTGCGCGTGCGAATATGTAATGGGAATGGCTGAAAAAGAGTCGTTGAACAGGGCAGAGATGATAATGGACAAGGTAAATGCGAGGGTTGAGGACAGAAAAGTGGTGAAACCGGCCAGAAATTCTGCGCTCGATGCATTGAATCAAAACAAGGGAAACGCGGGGGTATATTGTGGCGCCGCGCTTGAACTTAAAGACGGAACAATTATTACCGGGAAAAATTCTCCGCTGATGCATGCTGCTTCGAGCCTTGTGCTTAATGCAACAAAACACCTGGCCGGATTGCCCGATAACATGTACCTGTTACCCAAAAACATTATAGATTCTGTTACTTATCTTAAAAAAGATATTCTAAACGGCAAAGTGGCAAGCCTTGACCTGGAGGAAACGCTGATAGTTCTTGGCATCAGCGCTTTATCAAACCCTGCTGCGCAAATGGCTTTGGAAAACCTTAAACATTTGAAAGATTGCGAGGTACATCTTACCCATATCCCCACACCGGGCGATGAGGCAGGGCTTCGCAAGCTGCATGTAAACCTCACCTGCGACCCTGAATTTTCATCAAAAAGCCTCTTTATGAGCAATTAGCCCTACACATACTAAATGGTATACAGCAGGTGCATGGCACAGTCACAAGCATTTTGAAGAGCTAACAGAATTGCCCTGAGCAAATCAGTCGCCCGTACTTTTCATCAAACATTCCCTTACCGTATTTACAATATGATCGTGGTTAAAAGGTTTTGACATATAAAAGTCAAAACCCTGGTCAATAATAGCATTTCTCTCGTTTTCGGTGGCATAAGCTGTTACTGCAATTACCGGTATGGTTTTATTTATTTTCCTGATTTCTTTAAATGCCTGTATTCCGTTCATAACAGGCATTTTTATATCCATTAGTATCACAGTGTTTTTCAATACTGTATTCTTTTGAACATATTCTAAAATTTCTTTCCCGTTATGCTTCCACAATATATTTACTTTAAGCGGTTTTAATATCTTTTCAAGAAGGGCGTAATTTTCAGGTTCATCTTCAGCGATAATCACCTGGTGATCTGAGAAATCCGCGGCGATTATTGCATCTTTCCCCCCTGATTGTCTCTCATGCGCCACACCCGATAATGAATCATATGGTAAGGTAAAATAAAAGGTAGTACCATGTCCCGATTTAGATTCAAGCCATATTTTGCCTCCCATAAGATCAAGCAGTTTTTTGCATATTGACAAACCTATACCAGCGCCACGATACAGCTTTGCATCTCTGTTATCAAGTTTCTGAAAGTAGTTGAAGACCTTTTCATAATCTTTCTTATCTATACCAACACCGGTGTCGGAAACGTAAAACCTGGCAAAATCATCGGTTACGTTGTATCCAAAACGTATAAAGCCCTGTTCGGTGTACTTAAGGGCATTGCCAAGAAGATTGTTAAGAATTTGCCTGAACCTGAACTGATCGGTAAAAAGAATGAGACGGGAAACAGGAAATGAATCGAGTATTATTTCAATTCCGGGCTTCTTCTTAAGCCGGTATGTATTTGCAAGTTCCTGGAGTAACAGGTTTGCATTAAAATGCTGCGCATTCATATGTAGTTGGTCAGCTTCAATCATTGATATATCCAAGATATCGTTTATAAGTACAATAAGGTTTTCGGAGTTATTGGTAATTATTTTCACATATTCTTTTTTTTCTTCTTCATCAGGTTCGGAAAGCAAAAGATTTGAGAAACCTACAATGGCATTCATCGGCGTGCGGATTTCATGGCTCATGTTTGCCAGAAAGGCAGATTTGAGCCGGTCGCTCTCTTCTGCTTTTCTCCTGGCTTTTTCAAGTTCTGAGGTACGCTCTTTCACAAGCTGCTCTAAGTTAAACCTGTGCCGGCCAAGTTCTTCATTCTGGATTACAATCTCTTCTTGTTTTTGTTCAAGCAATGAATTTACTTCCGAAAACTCTTTGGTTCTTTCCATCACCATCTTCTCAAGAATGACTTTTTGCTGTCTGATACTGAAAAGCCTTAACCTGTAGAACAATAATATTATTACAAAGGCAACGGCAAACAACAGCAGCCTGAACCACCATGTCTTCCAGACCGGCGGCACCACTTTTACCGCAAGAACTGCAGGCGTTTTGCCCCAGATGTTATCGCTGTTTGCCGCTTTTACTTTAAGAACATAATCCTTCCCCGGAAGATTGGTGTATGTAGCAAACCTGTTATCAGAAGTGGTATAATTCCAGTCTTCGTCAAATCCTTCGAGCATATAGGCAAAACTTTTTGCTTCGGGTTGACCATAATGCATAGTACTGAACTCAAATGTAACGATATAATGCCTGTGCGATAAAGTTATGTTTTGCGAAAGATAAATAGGTTGCCTGTGTATGGTATGTTTATTTACTTTCTGTTCAGGGTAAATGTTACTGTTTGCTATTTTCAGCCCTATTATTTTTACATCTGGCACATAGGGATAGTCTTCGATTTCATCGGGATTAAATGAAATAAAGCCGTTAAAACCTCCAAAAAAGAGCTCGCCCGAAATGCTCTTTGATACTGAATTATTGGCATACTGCAATAATTTAAGACCTTTAAAAGTATTATACACTTTAAAATCAATAATTTCTGGCGAAACAACTCCATTAACAAATTTCACGAGCCCATTGGCAGTAGATATCCAAAGATTGTCTTTATCATCTGCAATAATTGATGAGATATTACTGGTAGGCAATCCGTTTTTTTCGGTATAATGGACCAACCAGTCATCTGCAGGATTATAACACCTCAGGCCATCGGTACTCCCTGTCCAGATATGTCCATTCCGGTCTATAAATACAGAGGTTACCATTACATCGTCAAAACTATTTTTATACCGGATAAACAGGTCTTTTTGTTTGTTGTATAGATACAAACCTTTCTGTTTGCTGCCGGCCCAAATATTACCCTGAGGGTCTGCATAAATGGTAAATATTCTGCTTTTCCCCAATCCCGAATACGCATCCGAAGGTTTGTTGTAACTGATAAAACGGGTACTTTTATACGGAAGCCTGCAAATTCCTTCGAATGTACCTATCCAAAGGTTTTTTTCTTTATCTGTTACGATAGAATAAATGGTATTGTTGATAAGGCTGTATTGACTTTGGGGGTTATGCCTGTAATTCGAAAATGTATTTGAATTAATGTTATAACAATTTAGTCCATCCTGATAGGTACCAATCCATAGGTTATCTTCTTCATCGAAGCACAGCGCCTTGATGTTGTTGTCCCTGTATAATGCCGAATGGCTTTCAGCAGATATGTATGAGCATAGGCCTGTTTTGTTGTCGAACCGGTTCAGCCCTCCTCGCTCGGTGCCTGCCCAAATGTTTTGTTGATTGTCAACAGCAATTGCAAATACACTAAGATCATTTAAGAACCGGGGGTCGTTTTCTCTGGAAATAATATGTTTAAATCTTTTCTGGTTAAAATCGCAATAATTCACTCCCCCGCTATATGTTCCCAGCCACATCACATCGTAAGGGTCAATGTAGATGTCAAAGATTGAGCTATTCAATATTTCAGAGATTCCCTCTTTTTTGTGAGCATAAAGAATAAACGAATGACTGTTGTCGTTTTTAAGATAAAGACCGTTGTATGTGCCTACCCAAAGCCTGCCAAACCTGTCGGATTCAATATCTCTTACCCGGATTTGATAATTACCGTTCCTGTCAAGGTCTATCCATTCGAATGATGAGTCGTTACGGTTGAAGAAATTCAATCCATTCTCATGGGTACCCACCCAAATGTTGCCGTCTTTGTCTTGCGAAATGCATTCAACCCTGTTACCGCTCAAGTATTTTTTGTTGCCCGTTGAACTTGAGAAAAGGGTTGTAACCCGGGATTTAAAGTTATGTACAAAAAGACCTTCCGCGAGGCTGCCTATGTAGAGATTCTGGAATGAGTCCATAAACAACGATAATACCCCTGTTCTTTCGGGAATGTTAAACCTTTTATTCACTTTTTTGGCAACAAGGCTTTCGGTATTTACAAGATATAGACCTGATGATGCTGCCAACATAATATGATTATTGTCAAAAACCATAAGTTTCCAGGTTGCCCCTTCCAGACGTGAATTGTTGCTGGTGCGAACATGGTGGAAAGTCTCTGTTACATGGTCCCATACATCAAGGCCGTTTTCTGTTGCAATCCATACTCTTTTTCTGTTATCTGCAAGCAGGCACCTGATAAGGTTATCGCATAATGATGCCGAATCGGCAGGATCGTGTTTATACACCCATAGGTTATAACCATCGTAACGGTTTATCCCTTCGTTGGTCCCAAACCACATAAAACCAACCTGATCGCGGACAATGGTATTGACTTTGCTGTTAGACAAGCCATCCTCCATATTGAGATATGTAAAATAGTAGCCGGAATGGATGGTGTTTTCAAAAACCGAATATCCCCGAAACACTAACTGGGTTATCAGAAATACCAGAATCAGGATAATTCTTCTAGTCATATTTTACTTTATTTCGCCAATCAGATGTAATGTCACCCTTTGATTGAATACCGGTTGATTGTAAAGATTTTATACCATAGTTTAATATTCACCTAAAATAGAACTATTTAAATATACGAATTAATATAGATTTCAGTAACAAATCTTAATTGAATTTTCATTAAAATCATCTTTTCGTCTGCAAAATACATCATTCGATCCGTTAATAATGGCATAGCAGTTTATATCTTTTAGCATCTGATAGCTTTCGTTCAATAACTTTATTGCATCTTTACATAGTTTTTTTTTAAAAACTTTTTTGGTTTATTTCATGGCAGTTTTAAAAGATATTGTAATTATTTTTGCATTGTCTACCCTCGTTAACTTTTTGTTTACCAGGATAAAAGTACCTACCCTTATTGGTTACATGCTTACCGGGGTAATAGCCGGCCCGCATTTTTTAAGAATTTTTGAAGCCCCCCACCAGATAGACTTAATGGCAGAAATAGGGGTGGTGCTTTTGCTTTTTACCATTGGCATGGAATTCTCTCTAAAGCATTTACTTAAAATAAGAAGAATTGTTTTTTTGGGTGGTATACTGCAAATGGTTCTCACCACGCTTATTATTGCCTTTATTTCACGTTTTTACAAGCTAAGCTGGTCAAGTTCGGTTTTTATAGGAACTCTTACAGCGCTAAGCAGTACTGCTGTTGTATTGAAATTTCTGCAAGACAGGTCTGAACTGTCGTCTAATTACGGCCGTACCGTACTTGGCATTCTTATCTTCCAGGACCTGATTCTTGTACCTTTGCTGCTTTTTGTCCCTGTTTTGGGCGATGGCAGTATGATACATCCCAGAGAACTGTTCATCCTCTTAATAAAAACACTGGCTATTGTCGGATTGGTGTATTTAGGCAATAAATGGCTTATTCCAAAATTGCTTCACGCGATTGCACTAACCAAAAACCAGGAACTTTTTTTAATGAGCATCCTGCTTATCTGCCTTTCGGTTGCCCTGCTTACATCTCAAATGGGCATGACCCTGGCTTTTGGTGCATTTCTGGCAGGCCTGATGATATCTGAATCGGAATACAGCCACAATGCCTTTGGCAACCTGGTGCCTTTCAAAGACACATTCACCAGTTTTTTCTTTGTTTCGATAGGCATGCTGCTCGACCTTAATTTTGTTTATAATAATATTTTCCTGGTGCTTTTTACTGTAATGCTTGTACTATTACTTAAAACAATTGTGGCCGGCGGAACGGCGTTTGTTCTGGGGCATACTTTCAGAGGGACAGTGCTCGTGGGTTTAGCCCTTTGCCAGGTTGGGGAGTTTTCGTTTATTCTGGCCAAAGAAGGGGTTAAATTCAACCTTATCGATGATTTCTATTATCAGTTGTTTTTATCGGTTGCCATTATAACCATGTCTGTTTCACCACTTATAATGATGTTTTCCAGGCCATTGGCAAATCTGGTATTAAAACTTCCACTGCCGAAATCTCTTGTTGAAGGCCTGTTTCCGCTAAAACAGATTGAGGTTCCGGTTCTGAAAAACCATATGGTGTTTATCGGGAAAGATTCGAGGGCGCTAAGCCTTTCGGTAATGGCCAAATACATGAATATTCCTTATATTTCAATAGTTTTCGACCCCGAAACCGTTCGTAAGAGACAGGAGAAAGGTGAAACCGTGATTTATGGCGATGCAGTGAATGATCCTATCCTGCAATTAGCACAGGTTGACAAAGCGGAGATAGTGGTACTCTCTATTGGAAACCTTATTACAGCTATGGCTGTTATAGAAAAAATAAGGGCCATGAACAGCTTTGCATATATACTCGTGCGCACAAGACAGGTTACCGATCTTGATATACTATACAAGCTGGGCGCCAGCCAGGTTATACCAGAAGAGTTCGAAACAGCTATTGAATTATTCGAAAGGATACTTAAGATCAAACTCGTTCCGCAAAGAACCATTCATTCAGTAATAAGCAAGATTAGAGACGACCATTATGGTATATTCCTTGAAAAAGAAGCCCAGGCCGACCTGAAAGCTCTTGAAGATTTACCGAATATTGAAATTGTGGTATATAAACTCAATGAAGACTCTCCCGTAATTGGCAAAAGCCTTTTGGTAACCAAACTGAGAAGGGCTTACGGGGTAACACTTATTGCTGTATTGCGTAACGGTAAGTTAATCGAAAACCCTGAACCCGATTTGATCTTTAAGAAAGACGATAACCTCTACCTGATGGGCAAATCGGAGCAAATAGCCAACGCTTTAGTGTTATTCTCAACCAAAGAAGAATAATATCACTGTCGCTTACCTGTTTTTTTACCGGTCTATTTTCGTCATTCACCTATCTTACAGATTGCCCTGCCTATTAAGATGTTTACTTAATGCAGCCGGGTAATATATTTGTTTCATAATTATAAACAAAAATAATGGGTGCAGGATGGATAATAATTATTTTTCTTTTACTATTTCTGGGTTACCTGCTGTTTTTCCCGGTTTTAATACGGCTTAACACCGTTACAAACCATTTTTATGCAGGACTTCCGGGTATAGCAGGCATACGGGCCTTTAAAAAAGACGGGGCATGGAAATCGTACTATTATATTTTCTTCCTGAAATATTCCTTTGATTTTTCAAGCCCGGGGACAAAAAAGGCTGAATACCTTTCCAATAAAAACAAATCCACGAAGAAAAGAAAACCTTTGAATATATATGTGCTTCCGAAATTGGTTTCAAGGGTATTATCCGGCTTTAAAATTAAAAAGTTCGTTTGGAGAATAGATACAGGCGATTACCCGCTGAATGCACAGCTAATTCCTGTTGCCGCATGCCTATCAGGCACCGGGGTTTCGGTCACGATAAATTTCAGCAACATAAACGAGCTGTATATTATAGCTACAACACGTTTGTTCAGATTACTCTTCACATTCATCAGATTTTATATGTTTAACCGATAAATAATACAATTATGGAAACAAATTTTGAACAATTGCTTGATAAATTATCAGCAAACTTAAAAGGGATAGCCACCACAGAAACAGTGCTTGGCGAAGAATTCACACTCGGGGCTTTTTCATGCCGCCCGGTAATAAAAGTAGGACTGGGTTTTGGTGGCGGTACCGGCGAAGGCGATGATGACAAGCACCGTTTTAAGGGCAAAGGAAAAGGTGTTGGCGCCGGAGGGGGCGTTGGTGTAACCCCTGTGGGTTTTCTTGTAACCAAAGGCGATGATATATCTTTTATCTCTTCTGACAATAAGAAAGGGCTGCAGACCCTATTAGAAAAAGCACCCGACCTTATTGAAAAAGTTATGGAGATGAAACAAAAAAATGAGGAAAAGTCTGGCAAGGAAGATAAAGAAGAGAAAAAGTCAAAAGTATAAAATACGTACATCTCATAATTAACAAAAAATGCCCGACGCTAATAAAGTGCAGGGCATTTTGCTTATGTTGGCTCTAAGAAAACGCTAATTCTGCGCTATGCAGAGCCACTTCCGAAAAAGAAGAGTTTTCTTAGAAACACTATGCAGGTCAGCGTTACTGCACCCGCTTATCGTAATTATAGCCCATAGAATAGTTTTCGCCTTTTAGCTGCCTTATGATGTTCTGTTTTACCGCGTGAAAAAGAACCAGGTGAATATCTTCGGCAACCTCCATATCGTTTACGGGCGCATGCACTGCTATATCTGCGATTTCTTTTATTTTACCTCCCTTATAACCACAAACTGCAATAGTAACTGCACCGACAGACTTCGCAAACTCCATTGCTTTCACCACATTTACCGAGTTACCGCTACCAGAAATACCAATCACCAAATCATTCTTTGTAAGGAAAGTTTTAAGTGGCTCAATAAACACCTCATCGTACGAAAGGTCGTTTGAAATAGCCGAAGTACCGGGAATATTGTCATTAAGGCATATAACCCTGAACCGTTTTTCGAGCTGGTACGAGATACCTTTCATAAAATCGCCTGCTACATGCGAAGCAGTGGCAGCGCTGCCGCCGTTCCCGAAAATGTAGATAGTGTTTCCGTTCTCTCTGCAATCGAAAATAGCCTGCACCATTTTATCGAGGGTACCCTGGTCAATTTTTTTCAGGGTGTCGGCAACTTTATTAAAATAGCTGGTATAATCAGAATTTTTCATCGGCAAAATAAATAAGTTTTGAACCGTCGCGTTCGAAGGCAAAATCGAATTTTCTGCAATGTTTCAACGATTCGGTTAGTTTTTCCTGTTTGTGTTTTTCGCAATAAAAAAGCATGAAACCGCCCCCTCCGGCGCCCAATAGTTTACCGCCTGTTGCACCATTTTCAAGCCCTGTCTGGTAGATAACATCAATCTCGCTATTGCTTATTTGAGAAGCCAATTTCTGCTTCAGTATCCAGTTTTCGTGCAGTATCTTGCCAAAATCGCCGAGCCGCTGGCCATAAAGACAGTCTTTAAGGTCGAATACCAGCGATACCATGGCTTTTAGCGTATTGAACTTATCGTCCTGCGAGGCATTTTTCTTTTGCTCACTTAATATATCCGATGCCTTGCGCTGGTTACCTATGTAAAACATTACCAGGTTTTCTTTCAATGCGTAGTAGGTATCATTCGGTATATACAACGGCTCTACGATTACGCTGCCATCGGGTTTGAAAAGTATAACGTTTAACCCGCCAAAAGCGGCTGCATACTGGTCTTGCTTGCCGATAGGCTCACCCAGAAGGTTGATCTCAATATCGCTGGCTTCACGTGCAAGCTGCTCATGCGAAACATATTGGCGTTTAACAGCATAAAGGTTGTGCAACAGACCGACCGTGAAGGCTGAAGATGAACCCATTCCAGTACCTGCCGGGATATCTGCAATCGAACTTATTTCAGTACCTCCCGGAATATTGAGTTTTTTGAGTGTTGCACGCAAAATGGGGTGTTTGAGCTCATCCACAGAGGCAACAGTCTCGGTCTGGGAGTATTTGATGCGTATCTGGTCGGGGAAGAAAAACCTGTGCGAAGATATATACATGTACTTGTCTATTGAAGTACTCAGTACCGCTCCCTGGTGCCTGGAATAGAAAGTCTCCATGTCTGAACCACCGCCAACAAAACTAATCCTGAAAGGTGTGCGTGTAATAATCATACCTAAAGTGCATTAATGATAAAATCTGCAAATTTACGGTCTTTCTCAATTAATTGATATTCGTCCGTTTTTCTTTTTTGATAAAGAAGTTCTATTTCTTCAATCTCTTTCTTCCGCCAGGTATAATATTTTTTAATTCTCTCACGAAGCATGGTTTCCTCCATGTCCATAAATATTTTTATATCGGCAATTTTTCTTATCTTGAATAACCCCAGGGCAACTATACCATCAATAAGAACAATGTCTTCGTTATTAAAACTGTATTCTACCGGCCGGGGATCACGTTGAGGGTGATTGGCATAGCTTTGGAGCATAATGGTTTCTCCACTAAGCAGTGATGCAATATCTTTTTCAAGTTTTTCTCCCTGGAACCTGTCGAAAACATTTTTACAGTTTTGGCGCTCATTTTCGGGAAGTATCCAGTGGTCGAGTTGAATTTTCAATACAGAGAGCCGGTGCTTTCTGAATTGCTTGTCAAGATAAGATACAAAATTGCTTTTACCCGACCTTGAATTACCTGCCACCGAAATAATCACAGGGCGTTTTTCAAGTGTTTTCACCTTCGCGAGCAATATGCCAAAGTCTTCTGAATAGGGGTCTTTGATAATAAAATTTACGGCTTCGAGCAGGTCGGCAAAGAAAAAATCGGGTTGTACCGATGTTTTTGCACATCCGTAACCTGTCATTACCCCAATGGTTTTGCACCCGGCATTTTTACCTGCCAGGATATCGCGTTCAGAGTCGCCTATCATCCACGATTCACCCAGTTCAATATTAAACTGTTGTGATGCTTCAAGAAACAAACCGGTTTTGGGTTTGCGGCAATTACAATCTATTTTGTATTCAGAACGTTCTTCAGGATATCCTTTATCTGGATGATGAGGACAGAAATAAATTGCGTCGAGTTTGGCATGTTGATTGCCCAACTCTGTTTCAAGCTTTTTATGAACCGTATCAAGTTCATCTAAAGTGCAAAGGTTACGTGCAATAACACTTTGGTTTGTAACTACAACAGAAAGGTAGTCTGAATCGTTGATTGTGCGAACAGCTTCTGCTGTAAAATTATATAATTCAAGGTCTTCGGGCCTGCTGATATAACTTTTTTCAACATTCAACACACCGTCACGATCGAGAAAGACCGCTTTTTGCAAATTTTCGTAATTGAGCTGGAATACCCTGCCACTTTTATAATCTTCGTTCACCTCTTCCCATCTTTCGGGGGTACCCATGTCTTTAAGGTATTCGGAAGTATTGTAGCCAAACATGCGTATATTTTTGAAAATACGCGGGAACACTTCGCGCCCGAAATCTGCCTTTTTTCCTTTCTCAAGATACTTTAGAATATCTGGAGAGAAAATGTAAACACCGGCATTTACAAGATTATGAAAATATTTTAAGGCGTCGTGTGGTTTTGCATGAAATGCTTTCACCCGGCTATTTTCATCGGTCTCTACCAGGTCGCTGTCGTATGGATGGTTGTTTGGGTGCAATACCAGTGTACACTGGCTTTTTTTCCGGGCATGAAAATCTTTTAGCCGGTTAAGGTCCATATTTACCATTACATCACCATAAAGAACAAAAAAGTCATCGGTAAGCCACTCTTCAACCTCTTTAATTCCTCCAACAGTACCGAGGGGCAGTGTTTCTTCAAAATACCTGATCTGAACATTGTAAGTAGAGCCATCGCCAAAATGGTTCATAATAATGTCTTTCAGGTGATTGACAAGTATTATAATTTCATCAACCTGGTATTTTATAAGAAGATTAATCTGGTGCTCAAGAATAGATGCACCTCCAATCCTGAGCATTGGTTTTGGTAACTCCCTGGTATATTCGGCAAGCCGTGTACCCTTTCCGCCAGCTAAAATAACTGCCTTCATCCGTTTTTGAGAATAAGATATGGTTTTAAGCAAAGAAAATCAAAAAATAAGGTTTTTAAAAGTTTATTTACATGAATAATTTTCGGGTACACGCACCGGCACGGTTTTATCACGGATAATTCAAAAATAGTGGCCTAAGAAAACGCCAATTAATGCGTTATGTAAAGAATTCAGATCATGCCAGGCAATACTTTTGTTTGACCAGGGCTGCCACATGTTTGTCAACTGGTAATGAGAGGTCATCGGGGGTAAGTTCGCAGATTTTCTTCCAGCGAAAACTCTGGTTCCCGTTTTCAAACATTCTAAAATCGAATGGTTTTTCAGATACTTTAAACGCAAGCGGCGCGACAAACCTAATGATATAGTATATGCTTATAAGCTGGTGGTCTTCATAAAACAGGGCCTTTTGAAAAAAATCTGTAGTATAAAAATGCTCCACTACCTCTACAGTCTGTCCGAACTCCTCAATAGCCTCGCGTTTAATGCAATCAATTGTACCTTCGCCAAATTGAAGCCCTCCTCCGGGAAACTTGGTCATAGCCTGTCCGATTTGAAACTCATCTGTCAATAATATTTCATTACGGTTGTTGATAACAAGACCATAAACACGAATGTTAAAATGCCTGATTTTACCGTTAACCATTGGTTTCAGAGAGTATATTGCCGCCGCCGGCTTAAAACCGTGCGGTAATTTTATAATAGTTGTATTTTCTTCCTTTAAATGCAGGTATCACAATTGTATTTCCCAGGGTATCGTAAAATCGCATAGGTTCGGGGTATAATGCGCGTTTCTTCCATTTAATCACGGGATGGTCTGAGATGTTTCCGTATTCATCTATTCTTACCCCCCGGATATATGATTTTCTGGGTCGGTTAAAATTTATATACCTGTTTGGATTATCAAGGTTTCTTATATCTTCGTTGAAAAAAATATATATATCATTCTCATCAAGTGGCGCCATAAGCGCGTATGAACAATAGTTTTCGAGGTACATATCAAGCGAACCGGTTTCAATTACATAATCGCGGTAATCGGTAGGCTCTATCTTCAATGGGGTAAGTGAATTAATGTTAAAATCCTGCTTTTTCTTTATCACCCGGGTCCAGTAAACCTGCCCGAGTGTATCGTAACAGGTAACGATAAGGTTATTATACGTTTCATAGGTCTGCTCAAAAAGTTGCTCGGCTACCAGAAATATTTTACCGTTATCGCGCTGCACAAGGTCGGTCATTAAATATTGTATAAGTTCTTCCTTTGCTATTGTGGGCTCTTTGGTCTCGGCAAGCTGTTCAAGCAAATCATCGCTAAATTCATTCAGGTAATTGTAGTAGATATTGCCATCGCCCGGGAGAATCTTAAAGAAAAAAGTTCCCCTTACACCAGCCCTGAACAACTCTGAATAAAGCCCTGCGCATACAAGTTCACCCTGATCATTGCCAAAAATCTTTATGCCTCTTATATATTTGTCTTTTATTGTAATGGGGTATTCCTGAAAGTAAGACCCGTTGTCGGTATACCTGTAAATCGTGTAAACATTTTTGACATCGCTGAACAGAGAGAAGATTGATTCATCTCTAAGGAGGCTCAGAATAGAAATATTTCCCTGTTCATCAACATTATACTTGTTATCCCTGGGCCCTTGTCCGCTGTATTCGAACGAATCGTTTCTCTTCCATATCAACTCCATGTTTTTACCTAACACATAGTATTCATTAAACTGCACCTTCGACCATTGAACCTTAGTACGGCAAGCGACCATCAGTTTTGTTTCGCGTTGCGACAATGCAAAATGAAAGTCGGCCCAGTTGCCCTTGATGAATTTAAGGGTAGTAAGCTCAATAAGCTCTGTGGCTGCCTGAAGGTTCGATTTGTCTATCTTCTGGTAATAGAGTGTAATATTATTGAACCGTAACTTTGATGCAAAAACATAAAGCTCATTATGAAAATGCACAACCGTTTCGAAGTCGTAACTCTTAAGGCCTTCGAACAATATAATGGGCTCTTCGAGCAACAGGTTTAAATCTTTATCGAGCTTTTCAAGATGATACTGGTTGCTGTAATATTTTAACACATAGTAGTTATCGCTATCATGCCCGATGATTTTATGCAAACTGGTTGAACTATAGTTGAATTCGGGCGTGCTTTGCACAACTTCTGTCTCTTGCGAAAATGAATTTAGTGAGAATAGAATTGTGAGTAACACAAGGCTGATTGATATAAATTTTTGCAGGTACATAACACAGGTATTTAGAAATTAATTGTAGTCAACGTATAATAAATGTATAAATTAATTACCACATCTTCAACTCATCATTTTTATTAATGACACTTTAGATACATACCACCCCCATTTTTTTAAAAAATTATATCTGTTGAATGGCACCATTAATAAAGCCAAGCAATTCATCCCTGCCGGAACATTCAGGTACAGAGGCAAAAAACATTTCGGGAAGCATATCCCAGGTTTTATTTAATTCTGCTTTGTATATTTCTGTATTCTTTGTCAACGCATACGATGAGAGTTTATCGGTTTTGGTAAAACAGATTACAAACGGCACCCTGTTCACCCCTAGCCATTCAATAAATTCCAGGTCGCTGGCAAGTGGTTTGTGCCTGCAGTCTATTAACACAAAAAGACAATAAAGGTTTTGGCGTTTCAAGAGGTATCCTTTTATAAGTGACAGAAACCCCTTACGCTCTGACTTGCCCGTACGTGCATATCCGTAACCGGGCAGGTCAACCAGAAGCCACGCGTCGTTGATGAGAAAATAATTGATTAACCTTGTCTTGCCGGGTGTGGAAGATGTTTTTGCCAGTTTCCTGTTGTTTGCCAGCATATTCAGCAGAGACGATTTGCCCACGTTCGATCTGCCTACAAATGCAAATTCGGGTTTATCGGTCTCCGGACAAGCTTCGGGTTTACTACAGCTTTTTATAAATTCTGTCTTTTTAATAATCACGGTCAGTTTTTTTTCAGGGAATATAAACCTCAAGAAAACTTGTATGCCCAATAGGTTTCAGCTCAAGGCTTTTAATAGCGGCAGGGATCAGGATGGTTTCTCCCTTCATGGCTTTAATTGAACCATTTTGATAATTCAGTTCAAATGCGCCATCAATACAAAGTAAAATAATAAACGAGTCGAGCATGAAATAATCCAGATCAACCGGCCGGTTTACCTCAAAAAAATTTGTAGTAAAATAATCGCATGCCACAAGGCCCGATCGGTTATTCAGCTCTTTCTCATAATCGGTTTTGTAAGAACCATACATGTTAAAATCAATGGCGTCCAATGCAAGGCCTGTGTGTAATTCGCGTAATTTGCCGTTTTCATCAGGGCGGTCATAGTCAAAAATCCTGTAGGTAATATCGGAGGTCTGCTGAATTTCGGCCAGCAATATGCCGGCACCTATCGCGTGTACCCTGCCTGCCGGCAGAAAAAAGACATTGCCGGGGTGGGTCTTTTCCCTATTAAGTACGTCTTCAATTTTTTTGTTTTTAAGGTGCTCCAGGTATTCTTCCCTGCTGATCTTGCTGTTAAAGCCCACAGTTATCTCTGCATTCTTTTCGGCTTCAACAATATACCACATCTCTGTTTTACCAAAAGAACCATGTCTTTTGTCGGCAAGTTCATCATCGGGGTGCACCTGTATCGATAACCTGTCGTTGGCATCAATAAACTTAATAAGCAAAGGAAAAAGAGGTCCGAATTTTTCGAAGATATGATCGCCCACAAGATCGCCCATGTAAATTTCAATAAGTTCCTGTAGGGTATTTCCCTCTAAAAAACCTTCTGAAACAACCGACACATGGCCATCAACACCCGAAATTTCCCAGCTCTCGCCCGCTTTATCAGAGGTAGTCTTTTTATTTAGAGTAGCCCTAAGCCTGGTTCCTCCCCATACCTTATCAAGAATTTGAGGAGTAAATTTAAGCGGATATAGTTTGTTCATATTGATAGTTTTGTCTTAATTTTATCAAAAATGTAAAAATAGAAATTAACCCGTTTTAATCGGGGGTTTTAGAGACAAATAATTAAAAAAACAGTAACCACTTAATAACAACCTTAACAGTATGCTTCAAAATATTTCAACCGAAAACCTGCTGTTTATTGATATTGAAACAGTACCCGGATATGCTTCATACGACCAGTTGCCTGAAAACATGAGGAAGCTCTGGGACAAGAAGGCTGCCTATCTTAAAAAGGATGACCAGACGACAGGTGAATTTTACCAGAGAGCAGGAATTTACGCTGAGTTCGGTAAAATTATATGCATCTCCTGCGGATTGTTTTACACTGTAAACAATAAACGCACCTTAAGGATCAAGTCGTTTTTCGGGCACGACGAAAAAAAACTACTCGAAGAGTTTATCATATTGCCCGAAGGCCTTTCGGGGCGAAAAAACCTGCTGCTTTGCGCTCATAACGGTAAGGAATTCGATTTTCCGTACATTGCACGGCGCATGGTGGTGAACCGAATAAACCTGCCATATATTCTTGATACAAGTGGCAAGAAACCATGGGAAACCAATTTTATTGACACCATGGAATTATGGAAATTTGGTGATTACAAACATTATACATCCCTTGAACTGCTCACCGCCATTCTTGATATCCCCAACCCGAAGGATGATATTGACGGTAGTATGGTTTCGGGCATCTATTACGATAAAAAAGACCTTGGTTCAATTGTACATTATTGCGAAAAAGATGTGATCGCTATCGCGCAGCTTATTCTCAGATATAAAGGAGAAAACCTTGTAAACAACGAAGACATTATAATAGTAGGCGATTAACTACACAATGAATGTGCCCTCAGAAACTCCATGATTGCATTCATCAGTTCACCGGGCTTTTCGGCATGTATCCAATGCCCTGCCCCCTGTATGTTTTTAATTTCGGCATGCGGAAATACTTCATTAATTAGCGCCATATCTTTGGGGGAGATATATTCAGAAAGTTCCCCTTTGATAAACATTACGGGGTAATTACCACTTAGCACTCCAGCCTTGTTGAGCCCGGCAAAAATATTGTGGATATTGTTTTTCAGCGCCTTGATATTCATTTTCCAACGAAAGCCCCCGGCATCGCTTCGTGTGAGGTTTTTCAGCAAAAACTGCCTGACCCTGTTAAAGCGAATATGCGTTGCCAGCTCTGCTTCTGCCTCTTCGCGTGTGCTGAAATTTTCTACCGGCAGATGACAGAGTATTTCAATAATATCTGTATGGCTTAAAATACCGGGGTTCGATTCAGAGGATGTGGAATAAGCGCCGGGTGAGATATCTATTACAATCATTGCCCTGATAAGTTCCGGAAACGAAGCAGCCAGGTACATGGCAGTTTTGCCCCCCATTGAGTGGCCGATAACCACGGGTTTTTCAATACCATGTTCTCTGATGAATTCTGCGAGATCATTGCTTAAAGCTTCGTAGGTATGAATGTCGCTGTGCGGTGACTGCCCATGGTTACGCTGATCGGGAAGAAACACCCTGAAGTGGTTGCCAAGCTTTCTGGCAAAAGACATCCAGTTATCAGAAGAGCCGTAAAGCCCGTGTAAAATTATCAAGGGGCACCCTTCCCCCGTTTCCCTGTAAAATAATTTCATTTCAGTTGCGCAAGATAAAGTTGAATGGTTTTTTCAAGCCCTAAATATAAAGCGTCGGAAATAAGGGCATGCCCGATGGAAACCTCGGCAAGATCAGGTATGCTCTCTTTGAAGTATCTGAGGTTATCAAGGTTCAGGTCGTGCCCGGCGTTAATCCCCAGATTTGCCTGCAGCGCTATTTTAGCAGCCCGTGCAAACGGGGCCATGGCTTTTTGCTTGTCAGCAGGGAACAAGGTTGCATAAGGCTCGGTGTATAATTCAACACGGTTTGTGCCTGTTAATGCAGCGCCTTCAATGTTTTTGGGGTTTGTGTCAACAAACAGCGAGGTTCGTATCCCGTTTTTTTGAAATTCAGAGACTACTTCGGTAAGCAGCTGCCTGTTCTTCACAGTATCCCACCCCTGGTTCGAGGTAAGCGCCTCTGGCGGATCGGGTACCAGCGTAACCTGATCGGGACTGACCTCAAGCACCAGGTTGATGAATTTTTTAACCGGATATCCTTCAATATTGAATTCGGTTTTTATCACCGGCCTTATATCACGAACATCCTGGTACCTGATATGCCTTTCATCGGGCCGGGGGTGCAATGTAATGCCCTGGGCGCCGAAATCTTCACAACGAATGGCGGCCTTCAGCACATCAGGAATATTTCCACCTCTTGCATTACGTATTGTTGCAATTTTGTTTATATTTACACTCAATCTGGTCATAAAAGCTGTATTATACCCTGTCGGAACAAATGCACAAGAAAAAACAAATTTAGTGTTTTATAATTTTATTGAGCCATCATGTACGCAAAAGATTTAATCTCTGATGTTGTGCCTGCACTGAAAACCTCTGACAGCGGACAAAAAGCGCTTTACTGGATGGACATATTCAGGATTTCTCACCTGCCAATAGTCAATAACCGCGATTTTCTCGGCCTGATCTCTGACAAAGACATTTACGATCTTAATATGTCTGAGGAGCCTATAGGTAACCACAACCTGTCGTTGTTCAGCCCTTATGTTACAACAACCCAGCATGTGTATGAAGTAATGGAACTTGCATCGCGGATGATGCTCACGGTGGTGCCAGTACTTGATCAGAACAACCAGTATCAGGGGTTGGTGACATTAACAGACCTGCTGCACTATTTTGCAGACATGTCGGCCATTAAACAGCCTGGTGGAATACTTGTGCTTGATATCAATGCCAGCGACTATTCACTAACACAAATCGCCCAGATAGTCGAAGGCAATGATGCCAAGATTCTCAGCCTTTATATTACCTCTCACCAACAATCTACCCAAATGGAAGTAACATTGAAAATAAACCGGCTTGATTTATCGTCTGTAATCCAGACTTTTAACCGGTACAACTACACCATAAAAGCCTCTTTCATGAACCAGGACGACATGGATGCACTTTATGAAAACAGGTACGATGCATTCATGAGGTACCTGAATATTTAACAAAACCTTTTCTTGAAAATGAAAGTCGCAATCTACGGTAAAATATTCAGTCCCGATTTTTTCATTAGTATCCG
Source organism: Bacteroidales bacterium (assembly GCA_046485045.1). GTDB lineage: Bacteria > Bacteroidota > Bacteroidia > Bacteroidales > UBA10428 > JAFGPL01. The sequence continues at coordinate 6,114 of JAWOHT010000015.1, read as the reverse complement.
GCAGGTATTTGACCTGCTAAAAGATGCCGGTACCGAAGTGATTATTTATGAGCCTTTTCTTGAGTATATCTATAGCCAGGGCAAAATCAGTAATAACATCTCGGGCGCCTTTACTTCTCCCGATGACTTTGCAGGCGATATTGACCTTATGGTAAGTATCGGGGGTGACGGCACATTTCTTGAGACCATACCCTTCGCAATAAAGAACAATATCCCGGTGATAGGTTTGAACTCGGGCAGACTCGGCTTTCTTGCAAATATTGCACGCGACGAGATAGCCGCTTCATTTCAGGCTATTTTCAATAAAACATACGAAATAGAATACCGAACCCTGATTAAAGTGCGCACCCCCGAGAACCTGATCAGCAAACATAATTTTGCACTCAATGAAATTACCATACAGAAGGTGGGTTCTTCAATGATAATGATTGACACCTATCTTAATGGTGAATTTTTAAATACCTATTGGACAGACGGACTAATTGTCTCCACACCTACCGGGTCAACTGCATATTCACTAAGCGTTGGCGGCCCGATTGTGATGCCCGGATCGGGAAACCTCATCCTGGCGCCTATTGCTTCGCACAACCTCTCTGTGAGGCCAATCATCATACCCGACCATCTTGTTATAGAATTAAGGGCAACATCAAGGCACGAACATTTACAGGTAACGGCCGACAACAGGACTTTTGAGGTAAAGCAACCGGTTCATTTTGAAATTTGCAAGGCCGGTTTCAGGCTGCAAATGCTAAAATTGCCAAATAATTGTTTTTATTCCACTTTACGAAATAAACTAATGTGGGGGGCTGATAAACGAAATTAGCAACCATGCAGATTTTACTTTTTCACTATTTTTTAGGGAAGTTTAAAAAAAAAATATAATTTTAAAAACTGAACTATTTCGGATGAAAATTCGTTTAAGAAAATACATTTTTTATCTTTGCTACTGAAAGACAAAGCATCATGAAGAAATGCATTTTAATCATATCCTTTTTTCTCATGGTAGTGGGTACAACCGATGCCCAAAGATGGAAACTCAAAAGATATGAAGCAATTGCGGGTATCGGCACGCTCAATATGTTTACCGATCTGGGTGCTTCTAATGCAGAGAGTCTTCTTGGATTTCGTATGGACTTTACCCGCCCCAATCTCTATGCCGGGGTAAGGTATAAATTCTCGCATGCTTTATCCGGAAAATTCGGTTTGGCATATGGTTATGGGCATTCCAAGGATATTACAAACGAGCGGATACCCGGCACTGATGGTTTTAGTTCAAACACACATCTTATTGAACCGGCTGTTACTGCAGAATATTATCTAAAGAAGGAACAAAGAAGGTACAGGTCGGTTGCTATTTACAACCGACGGGGAATGCTAAACGATTATTCCACCTTTGGAATATATGTTTACGGCGGTCTGTCAGGAGTCTATTACAATTCTGTTTACGATTTTACCCCCCGTCCCGGAGATGAAATCAAAAAAAGCGGATTTGCACTCGCAATCCCGGCCGGTTTGGGATTCAAGTACATTTACAGTGATAAAATAGTTTTCGGCTACGAAATAGGCCCCAGGTATGTATTTTCAGATTTTCTCGACGGATTTAAACCTCCTGCTTCAAAGAGCAACGATGTTTACTGGCTTACCACCATTTCACTCGCATACAAATTAAAAACCTCAAGGAGAAACATCCCGCTATTTCTCGATAGAAGGTACAACCGTGTGAGACGCTGAGATATTATCTGTTGCACTTAACTTTTTTTATGAAATATTGTGAAAAATTCTGATATTGCGCGCTAAATAGTCTTTACTTTCGTTTACTATTGTGCGTAATATTAACACACATGAAAAAACTCTTTCTTTTAACCCTTTTACTTCCTGCCGCACTTATCTGTTTCAGCCAGCGAAATGCCAATGTGGGTATCTTTGCCGGCACCGCATATTATATGGGAGACATAAACCCTAACCGCCATTTTTACAGACCCCGGCCTTCTCTCGGGTTGTTGTACAGGTATAATTTAAACAAACATTATTCACTACGGGCCAATGCTTATTACGCGTATCTTTCGGGAAGCGATATTGATTTTGCAGACGAATATCATGCCGACCGCCAAACCAGTCCTGTTGACTTCAACACCTCTGTTCTCGACGGCGCCATTCAGTTTGAGTTTAACTTTCTGCCATATGTGCCCAATAATAAAAAGTGGGAATACACCACATACGTATCGGGAGGATTTGGCTATTCGATGATTCTTAGTTCGGGTGTAGGAACCAGTCATGATGCTGTTCGAAACCCTATACCACATTTTACATTTCCTTTCGGGGTGGGATTCAAATTAAATATTACCCGCAAAATTAGCGCGGGGGCCGAATGGAGTTTCAGGAAAGCATTTTCCGATCGTGTTGATTTTCTGCCAAATCCGAGCAACCAGACATCGCTTTCACATAATAATGACTGGTATTCTTTCGCAGGTATTTTTATTACTTATAAGTTTTTTAACTTTGCAGTTGATTGTCCGGCCTATGCTCAGTAAATCGTTTTAAAATGTCACTTAAAGAAAAGATAATTAAAGATAAAATGCCCCGGCACATTGCCATTATCATGGATGGCAATGGCAGATGGGCGCAAAAACGGGGAAACCAGAGAATTTTTGGCCATAAAAACGGTGTAGCTGCAGTAAGAGATACTGTAGAAGCCGCGGCTGAACTGGGCCTTGAATATCTTACGCTGTATGCCTTCTCTACCGAAAACTGGAACCGGCCAAGAACCGAAATTGATGCCCTTATGTCGTTACTCGTAACAACCATAAATAAAGAAACCAAAACTCTTCTCGACAACAATGTAAGGCTTGTTACCATTGGCAATATTGACAGCCTGCCCGCAAGTGTTGCAGAAAAACTAAAGCAGGCAATTGGAAAGACCGATCACTGCACTGGTCTAAGACTGGTTTTGGCGCTTAGTTACAGTGCAAGGTGGGAAATAGTTAATGCTGTACAAAATATCGCCCGAAAAATTGAAGGTGGTGAACTGACTGCCAGTGACATAAATTGCTCCACTTTTGAAGATAACCTGAGCACTGCAGGGTTTCCCGAACCCGAATTGTTAATACGCACAAGCGGCGAATACAGGTTGAGCAATTTTCTGCTCTACCAGATGGCCTATACCGAATTATATTTCACCGAAACATTATGGCCCGATTTCAGAAGAGAAAATTTTTATGAAGCCATTGTTAACTTTCAGCTAAGAGAAAGAAGATTCGGAAAAACAGGTAAACAAATACAAAAAAGTCTAAATGTTAATTGACATATCGCAATGAGAGAATTTTTCACTTTAGTTTTATTTTTTGCCGGATTTACTGTTCTTGCCCAGGAAGGTGAGTTTAAAGGATTACAGTATTTTGATTATTCAAGGCCGATGGAAGACCTAACCATTGCAGATATCCGCGTTACCGGTGTAAAATACCTGCAACCACAGGTTTTAGTAAACCTTTCGGGATTAAAAGTCGGGGATAAGATATCCATACCCGGCGAAAACATTTCCAGGGCTATTGAGAAATACTGGAAACATGGCCTGTTTTCGGATGTTAAGATATTGATTGATAAAATCGAAGATAAAAACGTTTATCTTCATATCTATCTTGTTGAAAGACCACGTCTTTCGAAAACAAATTTCAACGGAGTAAGAAAGTCGGAGGTAACCGACCTGCAGGAAATGATTGAGCTTAAACCCGGAAGCCAGATTACCGATAATGTTACTAACAATGTTAAGACCATTTTGCAGAAACATTACATTTCGAAAGGTTTTTACAATGTTAGCACTACCATTGTACCGGTTGAGGATACAGCAGCCTTTAATAAAGTGAACCTTGAAATTACTGTAAACAAAGGCAGCAAGGTAAAAATCGGTGATATCGTTTTTGAAGGGAATGTACATTTCGCCGATAAAAAGCTACAGCGCCTGATGAAAAAAACTAAGAAAAAGAACCTCAACTTTTTTAAGACGTCAAAATACATCGAAGCAGATTTCAGGGAAGACAAGGAAAAACTGCTGGCTTTTTATAACGAGCATGGTTACCGCGATGCACAAATTCTAGAGACAAGCCTCAAATCATTAACCGACGACCGGTTGGTTTTGTTCATCAGGCTTGAGGAGGGCAATCAGTATTATGTAAGAAAAATCCATTGGATAGGGAATACCCAGTATCCTACCGAATTCCTCGGCAGGCTTCTCGGGTTTAAAAAAGGCGATGTTTATGATCAGAGTTTGATGGAAAAGAGGTTAAACAGCGATCCCGATGCCATTACCTCGCTATATATGGACAATGGATACCTGTTTTTTTCGGTTGACCCGGTGGAAGTAAACATCGAAAACGACTCTGTTGACCTGGAGATGCGAATTTACGAAGGAAAACCTGCCACGATCAATGAAGTTATCATAAAAGGCAATACCAAAACCAACGAACATGTTGTTCGCAGAGAGATTCGTACCCGACCGGGAGAACTTTTCAGCAAATCGGATATTATAAGGTCGGTACGCGAACTGGCTACATTAGGCCATTTCGACCCTGAAAAAATTGTGCCCAACCCGATACCAAACCCTGCAAACGGCACAGTTGACCTTGAATACCAGCTCGAAGAACGCGCCAACGACCAGCTTGAGGTTTCTGGCGGCTGGGGCGGCTTTGGTTTTGTAGGTACGGTGGGTGTAAGGTTTTCAAATTTTTCGGTCCGCAATATATTGAACGGCAAAGCATGGCGGCCTGTCCCAACAGGCGATGGCCAAACCCTTTCCGTTAGGGCACAATCAAACGGAAGATTTTATCAGGGTTATAATCTGTCTTTTGTTGAACCCTGGTTTGGAGGGAAAAAACGGAATAATTTCTCGGTTTCGATGTTTCATTCGGCCACGAAACCCCCCCAATATAATTTAGAAACAATTGACGGACATTTTAAAATTTATGGCGCTTCTGTTGGTCTGGGTCACAGCCTCAAATGGCCCGACGACTATTTTGTACTCTATAACGAGATCGGTTTCCAGCGTTACAGCCTTAGAAACTGGAATAGAGAATTCTTTCTTGCCAACGGTGTTGCAAATACCATAAGTTTTAAAACCTCGCTGAGCCGTAGTTCACAAGACCAGATGATCTACCCGCGAAAGGGTTCGATGTTTAATCTTACGTTGCAGCTAACCCCTCCCTATTCACTGTTCAGAAAAGATGAGTTCTGGAAGATTTCGGATGACAGACGGACTCAAATTGAGTCAGATATTCGGGCTGATTTTGCCCAAACAAATACTGAACCCACTGATAAACAAGTAACTCAGGAGGTTTACAAAAGAGCTACCGGAGAAGAAACGCGCACCAAGTTCAACCTGATTGAGTACCACAAATGGACATTTAAAAGCGCATGGTACACCAGCCTTATCGGCAACCTTGTACTGGCCACCAAGGCTGAGTTCGGACTGCTGGGTTTCTATAATCACAAAATCAAACATGCACCTTTTGAAAAATTTGATGTGGGTGGCAGTGGTATGAACTACAGCAACTATTACTACGGTAACGATATCGTTGCCTTACGCGGCTACGAAGACGGAAGTCTTACCCCTACCTCGCTCATACTTAACAGCGAAGGTGTGTACAAGCAAATAGACAACGGAAATATTTACAATAAATATACTGTGGAACTAAGATACCCTTTCACCACCAGCGAGTCGGCCACCATATATGGCCTCCTGTTTCTGGAGGGTGGTAATGCATGGGCAAATTTTAAGGAGTTTAACCCGTTTCTAATTAAACGTTCTGCGGGGATTGGTCTTCGTGCATTCCTTCCGATGTTTGGATTGCTGGGAGTTGACTGGGGCTATGGATTTGATCCGCAACCTAATGAAAATAAAGCGCATGGAAGCCAGTTTCACTTCATGATGGGCCAGCAATTTTAATTTTCAGTTTGTATTAACCTTATTTTTGGTATTATATTTGTAATCATTGCTGAAAAGGTTTAATTTAAAATTATAACACTATGAAAAAGATATTTTTATTAACGGCAATTACAATATTCGGTATGGCAGCGGCCTTCGGTCAGAAATATGCATTTGTTGACTCCGAATACATACTTGGC
>JAWOHT010000244.1:0-16694 GCA_046485045.1 Bacteroidales bacterium | reverse complement strand
CCAGTGGCAGAAACCGATCCGAATATTAATTGTGCAGAAAGATGCTGGGTCAATTCGGTATCTATATATGAAACAATTAGTCCGTTGAGATGGTTTAGGTTTTTAAAATACGACAGGGCATACGGATTGGCAAAAAGGTTTAATACCACTTTGTTTTTTGCTACAACGCTGTCGATGAAGTTAACAACATTAACTGTCAGTCCGTAATCGCGGCTTGCCCGTGAATCTGTTTCGTGAATGCCAACGATCACAAGATTGTATGCTGAAAGTTCGGAATACAGCTTATTTATAATTACTTCATTTGATTCTTTTGACAGGTAATAATTTGATACCGGGGCAAACTGGTTCAATTTCTTACAAAATTCATTGTTCTTTTTTCCGCCAATGGTTACCGATGCAATTCTCAGGGTATCGAGCCGTCTTAAGGGAAGAAGCAGGTTTTTATTTATTACCAGCGTTAGTGAGGCCTCGGTAAGCTTTTCATTAAGAAGCCTGTATTCTGGAAGATTAAGATCCGAGACCAGCGAATCGGGTTTTACCGGTTCATATGTATTCAGGCCAAGCCAAAATTTAGCTGCAAGTACTTTTTTACATCTACTGTTGATATCGTCTTCGCTAATTTCGCCCTTCTTTATCTCTTTATGTATGGCAGCAATGGTTTTGGCTATTTCACCCGGCATGAGCAATACATCATTGCCTGCTTTAATCGCCATGATATTTGCATCTACCGGTTTAAAATGCTTTGATATACCACCCATATTCATGGCATCTGTGAAAACAAGACCTCTAAATCCAAGTTCTTTTTTCAGCAGGCTGTCGGTGATAACAGGTGAAAGCGTTGATGCATACAACCCCTCAGGATCAAGCGCGGGGACATTCAGATGTGCCATCATAATGCCACCAACCCCGCCAAAGATAAGTTCTTTGAAAGGAAAAAGCTCAATGCTGTCGAGTCTTTGCCTGTTGTGGTTGATTAAAGGCAATGCATGATGTGAGTCTGTGTCGGTATCTCCATGCCCGGGAAAATGCTTTGCAACTGCAAGCACATTATTGTCTTGCATACCTGCTATGTACAACATACTTTTTTTGGTTACATTTATCCGGTTTTCACCAAAAGACCTCATATTAATGACGGGGTTCCCGGGATTGTTGTTAATGTCTGCAACCGGGGCAAAATTCACATGAATTCCAATTCTTCTTAGCTGACGGGCAATATGCACCCCCATATCATAAATAAGATGATCATCTTGTATTGCTCCAAGCGCCATCTGTTTAGGGTAGCATATAGTACTGTCTATACGCATATTCAATCCCCACTCAGCATCAATGGCAGTCATTAATGGTGTTCGTGCTGCATTCTGAAGCCTGTTGTTCAGACATGCCAGTTTTACAGGGCTGCCCTTGAAAAAAATTATCCCTCCCGGATTGTACTTGTCAATAATGTATTCGGCTTCTTTAAAATGGCTTTCATCTTTGTCCGGGTAGACATCAATCATTATCAACTGGGCTATGCGTTCTTCTTCAGAAAGAGAATTAAAAACCGAATCAACCCATTTGTCTTCAATAGATTTAATAAATGGTGGGTCTATCTTGCGGTATAAAAAAGAACTGGCAATATGATGATTGTTATTTACCGGGGCAAACCTGATAAATAATCCTAATAACAAAATAGCTGTAAAATTAATAACAAATAGGGAAAAGACTCTTTTCATACCAAAGGCTCCATTTTCAGAAATTTACTATCAATGTCTACTCATAGATTGATGTAAGAGTTACAGTTTTTATTGATTAAATAAAATTAATCTCCCGGAACCTTAATTAAAAGGTAAGTTTTCAACAAGCCATATTTAGATCACCAATATTTTATGCAGAGAGGTTTTTTGCTTCTGAGTTTACGCCATGCAGAATACACGTGTGCTTTAAAACCATGAACCTCTGTCCTGGTAAAGCTATTATTAATGCATAATTAATATTTAATTGCAAATAAAATATTGAATACCGAAGAGAAAAGTGTGTTTTATTAAAAAAGTTTTCATAACTAATGAGTTAAAGATTGTTTCATAACGAATTTTAAATACTTTTGTGTTGCTGGTTATATCAAACACAACAGATAAGTCGATGAATATAGAAATACTGAAGGCTGAATTTATAAAATTATACGGTAAAGGAGAAAACAACCCATCGGTTTATTTTGCCCCGGGCCGGGTCAACCTTATAGGAGAGCATACCGATTATAATGGCGGATACGTTTTTCCGTGTGCTCTTAGTTTTGGTACATACCTTGTTGTGCGCAAAACTGACGACGATTTGATAAAATTTGCTTCTTCCAATTTCTCGTTTAAAGCCAGTATAAATATAACCAACATAGCAATAAAGCAGGGTAGCCATTGGATTAATTACCCCCTTGGCGTGATGAATGAATTTATTAAAGAAGGAGTCAGTCTTACCGGAATGGAATTGCTGTTTTCGGGCAATGTGCCAAGCGGGGCCGGGTTGTCATCATCGGCTTCTGTTGAGGTGGTTACGGCATTTGCTTTAAATGATATTTTTAAATTGGGATTAAATGGCATTGAACTGGCAAAAACAGGCCAACGGGCAGAAAATATTTTTGTAGGTGTAAATTGTGGTATCATGGATCAGTTTGCATCTTCTATGGGCAGAAAAAATGCAGCCATCTTTTTGAATTGCGACACCCTCGACTTCGATTGGGTACCCGTGTTATTAAAAGGCTACAGGCTTGTAATTGCCAATACAAATAAGCACAGAGAACTTGCAGTCTCCAAATACAATGAAAGAAGGAGTGAATGTGAAAAAGCGGTTGCATACATCAGCCAAAGAAAAAAAATTAAAAACCTCGGAGAACTTTCTTACGAAGAATTTTTAGAATTGCAGAATGCCATACCTGAAGAGAATGTATTAAAGCGCGCCAGGCATGTAGTTACAGAGATTAAGAGAACAAAGGATGCAGTAAATGAACTAAAGGCAGGCCACCTGGTAAAGTTTGGTGAATTAATGAACGGTTCACATGACTCACTTCGCGATGATTACGAAGTAACAGGGATAGAACTTGATACACTGGTGGAAGAAGCAAGGAAAATCCCGGGCGTTATTGGCTCAAGGATGACCGGGGCAGGTTTTGGCGGCTGCACTGTAAGTCTGGTCAGAGAAGATGCTATAGAAGGTTTTATCGAAGTGGTTGGAAAAAATTACAAAGCAAAAATTGGCCATGAAGCTGATTTTTATGTTGCAGATATTGGTGATGGGGCAAAAAAGCATGAATAATAAATTTTATAATTGTAGTTTATTATCAATAAAAACTTTTTTGCTGACTTGTCCTGAATCAGGGCATTTTAAAGACAAAACCCGGGTAGATAATATCGCGGATAAAATAGTTTTAATGTATCTATATAGATTTTTTGGAATTTTTATAGATATTTGTAATTTTAACAGCATAATAAGCAATAAAGGAATTTTAAAGAAATACCTAAACTGATCATTTATTAACATTTAAATTTTGAAAGATGAACATTTATGTCGGAAACCTTAGTTATAAATTAAGTGAGGATGACCTGAAACAGGTTTTTGAGGAATTTGGAGAAATAACCTCAGTTAAGATTATTAAGGACAAATACAGTGGAAGAAGTAAAGGTTTTGCTTTTGTTGAGATGGCCGAAGATGGCGATGCCAAATCTGCAATTGACAAACTCAACGGAAAAGAACTGGATAGTAGAAAAATCGTAGTAAACGAAGCCAGGCCAAAAAATACAAACTGAGTTTGTTTGCCCGGTGAAATGACAAAATATTGATACAATCAGACACCTAAGACAAGATTAATTTAGTTTGCAGGTAGAATTTTCTGGTTCGGTTCTAAATATTGCTGAATTAGAAATGGTAATCATGTAGATGAAATATCAAGCTATTAGATCATAAGGTTGTGTTGAATAATTGTTGTTGAAACTTTGTTTTAAAACCTTTAGTCAAATAAAAAGCCGCCCGAAAAACAGGCGGCTTTTTATTTGAAATAAATTAATAATTACCTGATTACTGCATTCTCTTTCTTTTGTATGTTTTCACGATATTTTCTGGCAAATTCCATAATTTTTTGAATTCGATTACTGCTTACATCTTTTTTCAGGCTATCCAGGTAATTATTCACTTCAGCCAAATTAAAGGTTTCATCTTTCAGCAGGGAATTAAATTCTGCCAGTTCATCTTTTTTATCGTTTAAATTTTTATCAAGAGAATGTTTGGTAGAGAGTTTCTCCATAGGCAAAAGGTTAACTAAATTTATATATTATAACCCAAAAACGATATTTTAAAAATATTATTGTGTATTGTCTTGTTTTTTACTGTACAGATAAACAAATATTTCTTTCTTTAATCATCTTTCTCAGGTTTATCAGGGCATATCTCATTCTTCCCAGGGCGGTATTGATGCTTACATCTGTAAATTCTGCAATCTCTTTAAAACTCATCCCGATATAATGCCTCAGTATTACCACCTCTTTCTGGTCTGGAGGAAGTTCATCAACAAGGGTTCTAACATCTTTTGAAATCTGGTTTTGAACAGAGTCTTCTTCAATATTAAAAGAAGAACCATAACTGTCAAACAAGAAATTGTTGCTGCTGTCATCACCAGAAAGAATGCTCATCCTTTTTTTCTTTCTGAAATGGTCAATAATCAGGTTATGCGCAATACGCATCACCCACGGGATGAACCTTCCGTCTTCATGGTACTTCCCGTTATGAAGTGATTTAATAACCTTGATGAAGGTATCCTGAAAAAGATCCTCAGCAAGATGATTATCTTTCACCATTAAAAAAATGTATGTGAATATACGCGACCTGTGTCTGTTTATTAATTCTTCGAGGCAGGAATGCTCACCTTCAAGGTACTGATTTATAAGTTCTAAATCGGTCGGACAATGTGTTTTCAAAACAACCTCCTTTTTTACTTAGTAATAATAAAAAAGTAGAGTTTTATCCGATAGTAAGTCCTCCTTTAATTAAAGTGAATAAAATAATTTCAAAATCCGGTTTTTATCAAACCAATAAAATAATTTTGCGGGTTAAAAGTAAATATTATTTTATAAATATACAACATTTAACCAGTTTCAAATTTATGCCTGATTTAATAAAGGGTTCAGAAGCTATCATTATATCGCGTGCCCGGGTACATAATTTAAAAAATATAAGTTTGATGATACCCCGAAACAAGTTGACCGTAATTACCGGGTTATCGGGATCGGGGAAGTCATCGCTTGCCTTTGACACCATTTATGCCGAGGGGCAACGCCGGTATGTTGAGAGCCTGTCGGCATATGCCAGGCAGTTTCTTGGCAGAATGAACAAGCCCGATGTTGATTTTATAAAAGGTATACCGCCCGCAATTGCAATTGAGCAAAAAGTTAACAGCCGTAATCCCCGTTCTACCGTAGGTACGTCAACCGAGATTTACGATTATCTTAAATTGCTATATGCCAGAATAGGTAAAACATATTCTCCGGTATCGGGAAAAGTTGTTAAGAAAGACAGTGTGACCGATGTAGTTGACTATATAGCTTCAATGACAGAAGGCAGCAGGGTTTTGGTTCTTTCACCTCTTGCCGAAACGAACCGACTCGACATTAAGCAACAGATTGAGGATTTATCTCACCAGGGCATTACAAGAATTGAAATAAACGGGGAGGTTATAAGGATTGATGAGGCCGGTGAAGTTGAAAAAGCTAACGGCAAAAACACAATCAACGTTGTAGTTGACAGGGTTGCTGCATCAAAAGATGACGATGCACTTACACGTTTTGCAGATTCGGCCCAAACAGCTTTCAGGCTTGGTTCGGGAGAATGCATTATAAAAAACATTTCAGAAAATGAGAATACAGAAAGAAAGTTCTCAGTCAGGTTCGAATCAGACGGAATGAGTTTTGAAGAACCTTCGGTACATATGTTCAGTTTTAATAACCCGGTTGGAGCATGCCCGGTTTGCGAAGGTTATGGTAAGATTATAGGCATAGACCCCGATCTTGTAATTCCCGACAAGGGATTATCGGTTTACGAAGATGCAATTGTTTGCTGGAGGGGAGAGACAATGGGTAAATGGAAAGAGAAACTGATTTATAGCGCAGATAAATTTGATTTCCCGGTACACAAACCCTATTTTCAACTTACAGACAGCCAGAAAGATATTTTGTGGAAAGGCAACAGGCATTTTAAAGGGTTAAATGCATTTTTTGAATTTCTCGAATCGAAGAAATACAAGATTCAATACAGGGTTATGCTGGCTCGTTACCGGGGAAAAACCACATGCACCGAATGTAACGGAACGAGGTTGAAAAAAGAAGCCTCTTATGTAAAAATAAATGGTAAAAATATTCAGGACCTTGTGACTTTGCCTGTTGATGAGCTGAAACAATTTTTCTCGGATCTCCGGCTAAATGAATTCGAAAAGAAAGTAGCCGGCAGGATATTGCTTGAAATAAAAAACAGACTGGACTATTTATGCAATGTCGGGTTAAGTTATCTGACACTCAACAGGCTTTCTGCAACGCTTTCGGGAGGGGAATCACAGCGCATAAACCTGGCCACAACCCTTGGGAGCAGCCTGGTAGGTTCGCTTTATATACTCGATGAGCCGAGTATTGGCCTGCACCCTCGCGACACTCATTTACTTATATATGTGCTCAAAAGACTTAAAGAAATTGGGAATACAGTAATCGTGGTAGAACATGATGAAGAGATCATGCGAAATGCTGATGAAATAATTGATATTGGCCCATTGGCCGGAACGCATGGCGGCGAAGTGGTGTTTCAGGGCATTCTTAATAAGATGCTGGAAGAAAACAATGGGCTTACCGCGCAATATTTAACCGGAAAAGAAAAGATTACTGTTCCTGCCAAAAGAAGAAAATGGAACCACTATATTGAATTTACCGGCGCCCGGCACAACAACCTAAAGAACATAGATGTAAAAATACCTTTAAACGTGTTAACTGTAATTTCGGGTGTAAGTGGTTCGGGGAAATCATCTGTTGTTAAAAATATTATTTACCCGGCCCTGAGCAGGATATATAACGGTGCAGGCGAAAAAACCGGAGATTTCGGAAGTGTACAGGGAGATATAAACGCTGTTTCGCGGGTGGAATTTGTAGATCAAAACCCGATAGGGAAATCATCAAGATCAAATCCGGTAACTTATATCAAAGCATATGATGAGGTAAGAAAGCTCTTTGCCGACCAGCCATTGTCGAAATTTAATGATTTTAAACCTTCCCATTTTTCATTCAATGTTGAAGGGGGCCGTTGTGCTGAATGCCAGGGTGAAGGTGAAGTTAAGGTTGAGATGCAGTTTATGGCCGATGTGCGCCTTATATGCGAAAGTTGCAATGGCAAACGATTCAAAGATGAGATTCTGGAAGTAAAATTTCACGGTAAAAATATTTATGATATACTGGAAAGCACTGTTGATGAAGCCATAGAATTCTTTGATGCGCACAAAGGTCATACAGAAAAGATGATTGTTAAAAAACTGAAAACTCTTGGCGAGGTGGGCCTTGGATATGTAAAACTGGGACAGTCTTCCTCAACGTTAAGCGGGGGAGAAAGCCAGCGTGTAAAACTTGCTTCGTTTCTCGGATTGGAAAATTCCTTAACCCCAACCCTGTTTATTTTTGATGAACCAACCACCGGATTGCATTTTCATGATATTAAGAAACTGCTTGGCGCCCTTGATGCCCTTATAAAAAAAGGTCATAGCGTTTTAATAATTGAGCATAACCTTGAGGTAATAAAATCGGCCGACTGGTTAATTGACCTGGGACCCGAAGGAGGTAAAGGCGGAGGCAGTATCATATACCAGGGAGTGCCCGAGGACATTGTTGATTGCAAAGAATCATATACCGGTAAGTTTCTGAAAGAAAAATTGTTTTAGGGCATCTCTAAAAACCCGCTAAAACGAAGCCTTCATTACGAGCGTAGCGAAGTAATCTCAACAAATACGTACGGTTTAACAGATCACCACACTGCGTTCGCGATGACGGAACGGGTTTGTAGATATGCCCTTTAATCATTTGAGCTCCCCGGATAATAAAAAAACCTGCATTGAAAGATGCAGGTTGAATATTATTACAAGGGCAAATCTATTTTTCTTTGAATCCAAACATAATAGATACGCACCCGCTTGCCGGATATTCAGAATCGCCCTTACTTACAGGTACCTTAATGGCTATTTTAAGTTGCTGGCTCGATTCAAGCCTGAAGTCCCATGTGCGGGAATTATTATTCTCCCTGTTATCATAAAGTACATTTTTATATGCATCAATTATCTGAAACTCAATGCTGCCCAATGCTTCAGAACCGCATACAGCTATACGGTAATCCTGGCCCGAATAAAACGTTTTGTATAATTCGGCTTCTTCGCCCTCGGTTAAAATTGCAGCATGATAATTGCCATCATGAATAAACGGTATTAATTCGAGCTTGCAGATTTTCTTGGCAAAGCCTTTGCATTGTGCATTAATTGTAACACTTACCGATGCAAGAATTATAATTACAAAAAGTACTTGTAATATTCTTTTCATAACTTTTTAATTTATTGTACAAAGTTTGTTCTAAGGTTTTCAACGACTGAACGCAATTCTTTAAAAACTTCAGGTGTTATGGTTATTTTTGTCTGAGACCTAAGGGTGGCCACATTTGTTGTGGCATCAGGTTCAACCTTAATCTCAGATGTTTCGACTTTTATTTTGTCAAATACGTTTTTCAAAGCGTTTATATCTGCAATTAATTCAGTTATATCTTTATTCTCTGTGCCTGTCTGATCTTTTTGGTTTTCAGCAAGCATCCTCAAAACTATTTTAAATGATAGTTTTTGTTCTGCAATCCTGTCAACCAGTTTGTTGCCTTGAATATTGTTGTCTTCGACAAGCTGAGTGGCGATATAAAGTCCTTCAATCCAGCCCCCAATGAGCACAATTGTAGCAACGGCAGGTCTGTCATTTTCCTTGAGATACGAACTTGAGTTTAAAAAAGTTTCAGAAATAATATCCATTATTACGTCTCTGTTGTTAAGGTTGTCTTCAAGGCGTTTAATTGTCTCATTGTCTATTGCATCGGTAATATCAAGGCCTTCTGCCATTTTTCTTGCGGCTTCCATATATTTTATAGATGTCTGGGCCTGATCAAACAGACTGGCAAAACTAAGATCGGTGGTATAGATACCAAGGTTTACGGCC
This sequence comes from Bacteroidales bacterium, assembly GCA_046485045.1. Lineage (GTDB taxonomy): Bacteria > Bacteroidota > Bacteroidia > Bacteroidales > UBA10428 > JAFGPL01. Next base: position 7,464 of record JAWOHT010000244.1, on the reverse strand, counting down.
AGACTCTTGTTACTGGTGTAATTGCCGGCATTGGATACAGGGTTAAGAAGATGCTCAGCATACTCAGCCCCGGCAGATTTTATGAGCATTGCTGTTTCAAGGGGCGAGGGCAGTGAATAGAAGATTTTCTTTGCCTTATTGATATCATCAAAAATATCATCCTCACTAAGGAAATCTTCAACGGCCACATCTTTCTGTTTCTGTTTCGATTTATCTGAAGCACAATCTGTCAGGAAAAAAATGCAGATAACGGAGAGAATCGTGATTATTTTCATCGAATTATGTCTGCGTTGCATGGGCTGATCGTTTATAGTTGATTATTATAAGGATTTACGTATCTAAGTGGTAGTAAAATTAATACTTTTTTTTTATTTACAAAATTTAGTGTCATCTTAGGTTTCTTAATATATGGTTATTTAAAAATAGAAGTTGAAATTACAACTTTTATTTGATCATTCTATCTAAAAGAAAGTTATTTTATCAGTAAGCAAAGGCAAATATTTCGGGTCAAGATTGGGCGACCATCCGATCAGGTATCTTGTAAATTCTCCTATTTCAAACATTTCGATACCGGCAGCGCCTGTTTCCTGCATGATGTCGGCAGGAAAAAAATCTTTTGACATGGCGATTTTTTTTTCATTTCTGCGAAAAGGCGATTTATATAATTCGGCAGCCCCGAAAAGCTGCAATATGCAGCGGGCGATCACAGCAGGGTATTTGTAACTTGCGATGGCAAATTCAACATCATTATGGCTCATGGTGTTAATCGCTACAGAAATATCATTTTTGAAATAATTATTTACCATAAACAGTAAAGCCACGCTTTCTACCTGCTTTTCGTCTCTTAAAAAGGCAACAAGCCGTTCTTTGTTTCTCGGGTTTCTTACTTCGGGAATACCGTCTTTTTCTGAAATATTAAAGGTAGCCCCGACCCTTTTGGCGATTGCATCTGCCCAATTGTTCAATTCATGCATCCCTTTGTGCAGGTTTGGTTCATTCAGCGATTTATAAACTGTACCCCCCGGTAAGGGTTTTTTTATGGTGGCATAGTCGGTGCCAATGTAATAATCCTGAATAATATTCAATGAAATACCATGCATTGCAGCCTGCTTCTCAATCCATTGCACAGCGAGGGTTAGCGAGTCAAGGGTTGATTTTATATCAAACTCGGTCCATGGGGTCGTTTCCTGGCTGTCAATAAAAAGAAAGTATAACAACACATTATCTTTAAGGCTTTTACAAACATTGTTATTTATTCCCTTGCGATAATCAATCCGCTGAAATGTATATCCCGGAAGGACCAATAAAAAAAGAAAAAGAGGTATAATCTTTTTTAAACCTGTCATCTCTGTCAATTCTAATCAACTGCAACAAATACAAAGTTAACAAAGTGTTTTATTAAACAAAACGAGGGGATATAAGTTATTAACAATTTCATATAGCGTATTTTTTTTCAGAGATTTTTGTTTTTGTAACTGCAGAGGTTAACCAGTCCGCATTCGTTACATTTAGGCCTGCGCGCCAGACATATATACCTTCCGTGTAAAATCAGCCAGTGATGCGCGATGGAGCGCAAATCTTCGGGAATATATTTAACAAGTTGTTTTTCGGTTTCGAGCGGGTTCTTTGCACCGGTAGAAAGCCCCAGCCTTGCAGATACCCTGAATACATGCGTGTCTACTGCAATGGCCGGTTTGTTGAATGCAACAGCAGCTATTACATTTGCTGTTTTTCGTCCTACACCCGGCAATTGTTGTAATAAATCCACCTCTGAAGGTATTACGCCATTAAACTTTTCAACTGCCGTTTTGGCCATGTTTACCAGATGTTTTGCCTTGTTGTTGGGATATGAGCAGCTTTTTATATATGTAAATACCTCATCGGGGGTTGCATTTGCCATATCATAAATTGCAGGGAACCTTGCAATAAGTGCCGGGGTGAGGATATTTACACGTTTATCGGTACATTGCGCAGATAATATCACCGCTACTATCAGTTCGTAGGGGTTCGTGTAAACAAGTTCTGTTTCGGCCACCGGACGGTGCTTCTTAAAATACTCCAATACCCGATGAAAAAGCTCTTTTTTTGTCATGGTGAAAATAATTTCAAAAATAACAATTTGATGCCATCATATACAACCCCCTGATGTTAAATTCCATGTCAGAATTGTGTTTATCATTCTAATTGTTTAACAAAAGGTATTCAGTTCAGTATTCTGCAATTTCATTTTATTGTTCTGTTTTCATATCACATATTTCTTATTTTTGTGCCCAAACAACTAAATATGGGAGTGGTACTTCAGGTTGACGGTATTTCAAAATCAATAGGCGATCTGCAGCTTTTTTCCGACATCTCATTCGTGGTCAATACGGGTGAAAAGGTTGCCATAATTGCAAGGAACGGAGCAGGCAAATCAACCCTCATGAACATTATTGCAGGTATAGACAGCGCCGACAGCGGAAGCATATATCTTGACAGTCAGATAAAAACTGCCTACCTGCTTCAGGAACCATTGTTCACCATAGACAACAACGTATTTGAAGAGGTTTTTCATTCAGCAGATGAGTTGATAATGGTTATCAAAGAATATGAAAAAGCCCTGGTCTCTGGTGAACAAAAATTACTCGAAGCCGCCATTGCAAAAATGGACCACCATAAAGCATGGAACCATGAAGTAAAGGTTAAGCAGATACTTACAAGACTTAAGATCAATGATTTCGATCAGAAGATTGAGAAACTTTCGGGAGGACAGAAAAAGCGTGTAGCACTTGCCCAGGTGTTGATTAATAACCCCGAATTTCTAATTCTTGACGAACCGACCAACCATCTTGATGTTGAGATGATCGAATGGCTTGAAGAGTACCTTAAAAAATCGGGGTGCACGCTACTGATGGTTACTCACGACAGGTATTTCCTCGACCGTATCTGCGATGAGATTATCGAGATGGACAATAACCGTCTGTATGTATATTCCGGTAATTACTCAGAATTTCTAAGAAAGAGGTCTGAACGTATTGCAAATGAACAGGCTGTTGTCAGCAAGGCCAGGAACCAGCTAAGAAAAGAGACAGAATGGATGAGGCGCATGCCCCAGGCCAGGGCAACAAAAGCAAAGTCGCGCATAGAGGGTTATTATGAGCTTAAAGAAGTGGCAGCGGGTAATAAAGAACTCAAAAACATTAAAATAACGGTTGCCGCTTCGCGCATGGGGAAAAAGATAATTGAGGCACATGGTCTTACATTCAGCTGGGACGGAGTATGTTATATCAAAGACTTCACCTATAATTTTGCACGACACGAAAAAATCGGCATTATAGGCAAAAACGGTTCGGGCAAATCCACAATTCTTGAATTACTTACAGGTGCACTTAAACCGGAAAAAGGGACTCTTGAGCATGGCGAAACAGTTGTTTTCGGCTACGTAAAACAAGAAGGTATATCTTTTGATGAAAACCAGAAGGTGATTGATATTGCACGTTCAATAGCCGAAACGGTAACGCTTGGAAACGGGAATACAGTGGATGTATCGCAATTTCTCACACAGTTTATGTTTCCGCCCTCGGTGCAGCATAATTACATATCAAAACTAAGCGGTGGAGAAAAGCGGAGATTGTACCTGCTCACCATCCTCATGAAGCGGCCGAATTTCCTAATTCTTGATGAGCCGACCAACGACCTCGATATTATGTCACTCGGAATTCTTGAAGATTACCTTCAGAATTTTAACGGTTGTGTACTGATTGTTTCACACGACCGTTTTTTTATGGACCAGGTAGTTGACCACATTTTTATTTTTGAGGGAGATGCGGTGATAAAAGATTTTCCGGGCAATTACTCCGATTATCGGGAGTATATTGAGCAAAAACTTAAAAAGGAGAGAGCATCTGATAAATTACAAATTGCATCAGAAAAAGTTAAACCCGAAAAAACAGTAAAATCAAAGCTGACTTATAAAGAAAAGCAGGAACACGAGCGTCTTCTAAAAGAGATAGAACAGCTCGAGTCGGAAAAAAAAGAGCTGGAAATACAGATGTCATCAGGCAACCTTGGTCACGGTGAATTAAGCGGGAAATCAATGCATATCGGGACGCTGATTGAAGAAATAAATAAAAAGACCGACCGTTGGATGGAACTGGAAGAGCGCATGGGAGAGTGATTGTTTCTATGGGTTACAGGTTTTGTTTTCTTACCAAAAACAGGTTACTATTTGCTTTTCACTATTTACCTTCTGCTTTTGCCTCTCCCTTTTGCCCTTCGCCTTTGCTTTATACAATGGCCTTAGGCCTAACACCTAATACCTATGGCCTAAGGTTTAAACCCATCCTTCACCCCTACTTCTCATCCATAAACGGATACTGATAGCTTGTGGGAGGAACGAAATTTTCTTTAATCGTCCTGGGTGACAGCCAGCGGATCAGGTTCAGCACCGAGCCGGCTTTGTCGTTGGTACCCGATCCGCGCGAACCTCCGAAAGGTTGCTGTCCGACTACAGCCCCCGTGGGTTTATCGTTTATATAAAAGTTGCCGGCAGCATTTACCAGCGTGGCAGAAGCCAGGTTAATGGCTTCGCGGTCGGTGGCAAAAATTGATCCGGTGAGTGCGTATATTGAGGTGCTGTCGCAGAGTTTCAATACTTCTTCATATTTGTTGTCGGGGTAAACATATACCGATAAAATAGGGCCGAAAAACTCCTCTTCCATGGTAAAATATTTCGGGTCGCTTGTTTCAATAATTGTAGGTTCTATGAAATACCCTTTTGACTTATCATAACCTCCCCCGGCAATGATTTTGGCCACTTTTTCCTTCTTAATGCGTTCAATCACCCCTGAAAGCTTGTTAAAAGCAGCCTCGTCAATCACCGCATTGATAAAATTTGAAAAGTCTTCCGGTCCTCCCATTTTAAAGGTGGAAAGGTCTTCCATCATCAGGTCGCGTATCGCTGGCCACAACGACTGTGGAATATAAGCCCGTGATGCAGCCGAACATTTTTGTCCCTGGTATTCGAAGGCACCCCTCACCAGCGCTGTTGAAACCTGGTTAGCTTGCGCAGAGTTGTGCACCATTACGAAGTCTTTGCCCCCGGTTTCGCCAACTATGCGGGGATATGTTTTATAAGTATGGATATTGTTGCCAATGGTTTTCCAAATACCCTGGAACACTTCGGTAGAACCGGTAAAATGGAACCCTGCAAAATTAGGATGTGAAAAAATGGTCTCCCCGGCTACAGGCCCGGAGACAAATACCTGATTGATGACACCATCGGGCAGTCCGGCCTCCTTAAACAGCTCCATGATGACCCTGGCCGACAGTATCTGTCCTTTTGAAGGTTTCCAGATCACAACATTGCCCATCATGGCAGGCGCTGATGGCAGGTTACCGGCAATAGAGGTAAAATTAAAGGGTGTAAGCGCGAAAATAAAGCCCTCGAGCGGCCTCCAGTCGAGCCTGTTCCAGATTCCGGATGGTGAAATAGGTTGAAAATCGTATATCTCTGACATATACTTTACATTGAACCTGAAGAAATCTGTAAGCTCACAAACAGCATCAATCTCCGACTGAAACACATTCTTTGATTGCCCCAGCATGGTAGCGGCATTTATCTTTGTCCAGAAGTAAGGCTCGCACAACATGTCGGCCGCTTTCAGAAATACTGCCGCCCTTTGTTCCCAAGGCATGGCTGCCCATATCCTACGGGCAGATAAAGCCGCATCAATGGCCATCTGCAGGGTTTTGGCATCACCCTCGTGGTAATAGCCAAGTATATGGCTATGGTCGTGTGGCGCCCTGATCTCTTTAAGCTTACCGGTTTTTACCTCTTTACCGCCAATAAACATAGGTATCTCAACCTCATTTGACAACATCTCCGAAATTGCCTTTTTAAGCTTTACACGCTCGGGTGTGCCGGGGGCGTAGTTCAATACCGGTTCATTTTTTGGTAAGGGTACATGAAAGAATCCTGTTGCCATAATCGTAATGGTTTATATTATTTATAGAATTTAAAGAAAATGGCCGACTTTTTCAAAGTTACAATGTTAATTTGTTCAAAAACATGACATATATTATAAAGCCGTAATTCTGAGTTGCCTGTAAATCTTATATTTTTAGATATTTGTTGATAAAAAAGGCCAGTTCCACGATAACCAGCATCAAAATCAAAGCTATTTTTGTAATAAAAAAGAGGATGAGCTTAATCCGGGACATTAAACACAGATTCAGATTTCTGAAAAACAAATATATACTTACCACCATTCTATTTATTATCTGGCTTCTGTTCTTCGACCAGAACAACCTGCTCGACCGCAGGAAATATGTGAAGGAGTACAAGCAATTGCTGATGGACAAGGATTATTACCTTGAAAAAATTGAGGAAGACAGTAAAAGACTTGAAGAATTACAGACCAGTAACGAAAATCTTGAGAAATTTGCCCGCGAACAATACCTGATGAAAAAAGATGACGAGGTGTTGTATATAATTCAGAATTATTAAAAGATTTTCTCTTTCTATGGAACCTAAATAGAAAGTTTATTATTATGAGCATATTCTATTTGGATTATTTAATATTTATGAAGTAGTAAGGTAGATATGTTGTTTAAGACAAACAACTTAATATTTATGCTCTAATAAAACCGTCCTTAAGTTTTTATTTTCAAAAATATTTTTACATTTGTAAAGAGTATTCTTTATAGTAAGATTTTTTGAATTATTAATTGTTGTAATTCGATATAGGTCTTAAGATTAGAATATTTATTTATATTAATCCGGAAAACTAATAATTAAACCGACTAATAAGATGAAAAAGAAATTATTCCTTCTAACAGTAAATCTTATTTTTATCTGCAATCTTTTATTTTCACAAAGTAAAATCACCTCTGAATTCAGGTATGAGTATGAATTTGAGTTTATAGGTTTCAACAAATCAAAAGATTCTCTTTTTAAAACCTGGCTTGTTTTTGATTTAGAACCTTTTAACAAAATTAAAAGTATACAGGCAGTTTATAATCTATCCGATGAAGAAGCAAAGATCAAAATTGATAAAAAATCAATAAATATTTCAAAACCTCTTATTACGAACAGAAAGATAAAAATTGAATTAAAAAACGAACCATTAGTTCAAATAATTGGAATTGAAATTATAGATGTTAATAATAAGAAAGGCAAAGCGAAATTGATTAATCAACCCGGAATTCATACTGATGATGATTCAGTTATTAATGAATGGAAATCTCTACAACTTAAGCAAGAGGGTTTTAAAAAATAATTCTTAATAATAATACATAAATAATGAAAGGATTAAATTTTCTCTTCATTTCATTTGTAGTAGCATTCTTATGTCTGCAAAATAATTATGCACAGGAACAAGAAACAGTAGAATTAACACCGACACATGATGCAGCACTTATTATGTGTCTCAAGCCTGGATTAGGTCATATGGCCAACACTTGTTATGGTGCAGATCCAAGGAC
>JAWOHT010000165.1:0-9743 GCA_046485045.1 Bacteroidales bacterium | reverse complement strand
CTTAAGAATGTTTCAAAAAACTTTCCCTGGTTAATAATTTTCATTGCCTGTGTTTTCTGGCTTATTCATAACATGATACGTAACGGGATGGTGGCCTACTATTTTGATTATGTAAACGGAGAGGGAAGCAAAGTGCTCTGGACATTTTCAATCGGTGTTTTTAACCTGGATTTTAACCAGACCACCACTTTTTTAACAATTGTGACTTTCGGGATGATAGCAGGGGTGTTACTTTGTACACCATTAAAAAAATATTTCGACAGGAAACGAGTGATCATCTTTCTGACTCTTGGTCTTACTGCAGCAAATGCAGTTTTTTACTGGCTGCCTCAGGATCATTTTATTATGTTATGCACCTTTAATGCTTTTTGGGCTATTTTTGCGGGGGCATTGCCAGTCTTTTTATTCGCCATGTTTGCCGATGTGGCCGACTATCACGAATGGAAATTCGGGCAAAGAGCCACCGGTCTTGTTACTGCCGGTATTATGTTTGCCATAAAACTGGGCGTGGCCATCGGTGGCTTTTTAGGTTTATTTATTCTCGGACACTACGGATATGCCAAAAATGTACCGGTAACACCCGAAACTATAAGCGGGATAAAATTACTGTTCAGCCTGATTCCGGCAGGTTTTATCCTGATTTGCGGAGTGATTCTGTATTTTTATCCTCTAAACGAAGAAATGCTGGCAACCATTGAAACAGATTTGAAAGCAAGAAAAGAAGCTGAGAAAAATTGAAAAGATTTTATATGTTTTAATTTTAACCCTGACAGGGTTTTAAACCCTGTCAGGGTTCGTGATAACAAACAATCCATGAAAGACAATATTAAAACCAAGGGCGATTTCACCCTTCCGGGAGAAGCCGGATACGAAGATTTAACCCTTAAACTTGCTGAAACATGGGGGGCAGATGCCATCAGGGACAGCGACGGTACTGTTCTGTCAGATAAAATCATATCTACCGGATATGATATTTATTCCACAATCTGTCTGGTACGTGCAGATAATTCATGGGCCAAGGCCAACAGGGATAAGCTTCAACAAAACTACCTGATGAGTTTTCCGTTGGTGGCAGAGAATAGTCAGATTGAGATTGATTTGCTTAAAGACTATTTCAGGGAACAGTTTGAAGTCAATTTCAATGATGATCCCAAAAAATGGTGGCAGGTTTTTGACCGTACCACCGGCATAGAAGTTTCAAAGGATAATTGGTCTTTTGATGCTGGTACCGGGACAGTGACTGTTAAAAATGTCAGGAAATGGCACAAATACACGGTAAATTTCCTGGCCTACCGTATCTGGGAGGCCATTTCAATGTACAACCACATTACCAACAACTGGGGCGACAGGGAACACCAGATGCCGGTTGACCCGATATATCCCGAAACGCAGCAGTTTATGCTCAGCTACCTGCAGAAATGGATTGATGAGCACCCAAAGACCAAAATTGTACGTTTTACTTCGATGTTCTACAATTTTGCCTGGTTTTGGGGAGACCCTTCCATGCAGCGATTTCATTATGCCGACTGGGGATCGTATGAGATGACGGTAAGCCCGCGCGCCATGCAGCTCTTTGCCGAAAACCGGGGTTATGAGATGACCAGTGAGGACTTCGTTAACGGCGGTGCATACTGCACAAGCCACAATGTACCCTCGAAAAAACTGCTCCATTGGATGGACTTTATGAATGAATTTGTAGTTGGTTTTGGCCGCAAATGTATTGACATGATTCATGCAGCAGGAAAAGTGGCATACATATTTTACGACGACCACTGGGTAGGCACCGAGCCATATGGAGAACGTTTCAAAGATATCGGGTTTGACGGGCTGATAAAGTGTGTTTTCAATGCCTTTGAAGCCCGATTGTGTTCGGGGGTGCAAGGAGTAAAAACCAAAGAGCTGCGGCTGCACCCGTATCTTTTTCCTACAGGGTTAAAAGGTGAACCTACTTTTATGCCCGGTGGTAACCCGGCGCTGGATGCAAAAAGGTTCTGGGCCGATATACGCCGCGGGTTGCTAAGAGCTCCTGTTGACCGTATCGGATTGGGCGGATATCTGCACCTGGTGCAGGATTTTCCTGATTTTGTAGGTGCGGTGGAACAGATCACCCAACAATTTCGCTTATTAAAGAAATTCCATGCCGAAGGCGCACCTTACACTGCACCCCTTAAAGTGGCCATACTAACCGCATGGGGAACACTGCGCTCCTGGGTATATGTGGGTCATTTCATTCATGGAATGGAACTCTACGAAATTACAGAATCGCTTGCCGGATTGCCTGTTGAGGTTTCTTACATCGGTTTTGAAGATATTCTTCAGCATGGTATTCCTAACGATGTTGATGTGATTGTTAATGCAGGGAAATCCGGTACAGCCTGGAGTGGCGGAGAATACTGGAAAAATGAAAAAATAGTTGAAGCTGTCACCGGCTGGGTTGCGCAGGGGGGTGGTTTTATCGGAGTGGGAGAACCTTCGGCGGTACATGCAACAGGTCAATACTTTAGGTTATCGCACATACTGGGTGTTGAAAGAGAAACCGGTGATACGCTTAGCAAGGTAAAAACAGATACGGCAGCATATCATATTAAAAATCATTTTATTTCTGAAGATCTCGAAAGTGAAATTGATCTGGGTAAAACCATTGACAATGTTTATCCTATAAATAAAAATGCCATGGTTCTTGCATATCAGAATGGTTCGGCAGACATCGTAATGAATGAATTTGGCAAAGGACGCTCCATCTATTTTTCAGGCTTTGAATTTACACCGGAAAATACCCGTTTGCTGCACAGAAGTTTATTCTGGGCTGCAGGTCGTGAAGATGATTTCAAGCCCTGGACATGCAGTAATGTGCGCACCGATTGTGCCTATTATCCGAAAACCGGTAAACTGGTGGTAATTAGCAGCAGCAATAACAACGAAAATACAAGGGTATTCGATGGTAGCGGCAATGCCCGTGAGGTAAGCATTGAACCACACGGAATTAAGATAATTGATATTTAATTTTGTGGCGATACTTTTAAACTTTCCAAAAGTTTCAGAATTTTTGGAAAGTTTGCTAAAGAATTATCGTCCTAAATTCTTTTTCAGTTTTATTATTTCTATACCTGCATCAATAATGGCCCCCAGACCGTGAGTTTCACCGGTACGTGCCGGTCTGTTGTAATAAAAAACCAGGTTGTCTTCTATTCCTGTACCTATACAAACATCCTTCAGGTTGCCGTCAACAGTTATTTTATGCTCTTTCAGACCATCCCAGCCACGCAATGCAATGGTGGCATAACGTCTGTCTATCCATCCTTCGTTCACCGCCCTGGCAACAGAATATACAAACATGGCTGAACATGATGACTCGGTATAAGAATCGGGCTTATCCAATACCTGATGCCACAAACCCTCTCCATTCTGGTATTTGGCAATTCCCAGAATCTGACGTTCAAGATTTTTACGTAATGCTTCACGCTGCGGATGATCTTTGGGCAGAAAATTCATCAGGTGAACCTGCGCCATCATCATCCAGCCATTGCAACGACCCCAGTGGGCAACACCGTTACGGTCAAGATCGCTGTAATAGCAATGGTAGTAAAGCTCTTTACCCGGATGCCACAGGTACCCGGTAAAATTAAAAACCTGTTTCAATGCATCGTCAAAATATTTAATCTCGCCGGTAAGGTTTCCCATTCGTGCAAGGAAGGGAACGCTCATATAAAGATCGTCTGCCCACAGGGTCATTTCATGAGGACCTTTACGCACCAGAGTACCGTCGGGCAATCGATCCTGACCCTCCATGATATGCAGTGCAGTTTTATCAATATAAGCTCTGTAATCTTTATTTTTAACCATGTTATATACTTCAATCATACTGGCTCCCATTGCTCCGCAATCATCAAGCTCTTGCATGGTCCACAACTGGCCGTATGGCCAGCGGTAATGAGGCCGGTCGTTCTTAAACCGCTTCTGAAAAAACTGATAGTTATCCATGCCATTGGCTACATGTTTGATGGGGTAATTGGTATATTTTTCATCATTCAAAAAGGCCCCCAGGTTGATCATTGCCATATTCAGCACTCCCTTAGTATAATGCCATTCGGTAAAATGATCGGCAAACCTTACCTCTGCATTTTCGGGTATCTCATCTATGTTTTGATAGTTTTGTCCCGATACCACATCCTGATATGCAAAGGTGGTATTGTCAATAATTCTGTCAGCTATTACCCTTACTATTGACTCATCGGGATCTTTTCTCTGGCTAAAGCCGGTGGAGATAAATAAAACACTGATTATTATAGCAGCTATACGATGCATGATTTTTCCTCTGTAGTTTAAAATGTTTATAAATTCCTTAATAAAGTTCTCATAGAATAAATATCAAATATAGACAATTATCATCAAAACAGGAATCATATAGCAGCAAAGCAAATCATGAACGGAAACATATGATTATTGTTACAGAATGATTAAAGACTAAAATTATTAAGCCATGTTACTACCCTGTTTAACCTATTTTTGTTAATTTAACTTTTTAAGCAATCAGACTGTTTAACTAACTTAACAGAATGAGAAAAAGAATTTTAACAGGATTGTTAATAATTACCCTTTCTGGAGTGATAATTAATCCACTGTCTTTCGGACAAGTTTCAGAAATTGAAAAACAGGTGCAATATCTTTCCGGCACCGGCTACAACCATACCGTAACTTGGGATTTTTATTGCACCGGCGGTCGTAAAAGCAGTTGCTGGACGACCATTGAAGTGCCTTCATGCTGGGAACAGCAAGGATTTGGCACTTACAATTACGGGAGGGACTATAATACCTATGGCAGAGAATTTAATTATGCTGATGAAAAGGGTATTTACAGGTTAAAATTTATAGTTCCCAGTGAATGGAAAGATAAAAAGGTACATATTGTTTTTGAAGGATCAATGACTGATACCGAAGTGAAAATAAATGGTAAAGCAGCCGGACCTGTTCACCAGGGTTCGTTTTACAGGTTTAAATACGATATTACCGATAAACTGTATGTTGCCGATACCAACCTTCTTGAAGTCACCGTAAGTAAAATGTCTTCGAACCTCTCGGTGAACCGTGCAGAAAGGTATGCTGATTACTGGATCTTCGGAGGGATTTACCGGCCTGTTTTTCTTGAAGTTTTTCCTCAGGAACACATTCCACATATTGCAGTTGCGGCAAAAGCAGAGGGCTCTTTTCTGATGCAGGTTTATACCACTTGTTTGAGTTCCAAACGTATGATATACACCGAAATAACTGATTCAAACGGAAAAATTGTCGGGACAAATACCCGCTCTGCAAAACCATCTGATACTCTTGTGACTGTGAACATAAATGTTGAAAATCCAAAACAATGGACAGCCGAAACACCCAATTTGTATCAGGTGCGAGTTGCATTATGCGATCAGGATAAAAAAGTCCTCTTCCAGACCTCAGAAAGATTTGGTTTTCGCACCATTGAAGTAAGGCCTGGAGACGGGATATACATCAACAATACTAAGGTTAAGATGAAAGGATTAAACCGCCATGTTTTCTGGCCTGAAAGCGGCAGGACCATCAACCGCGATATTGATTTGATGGATGTAAAACTTATCAAAGAGATGAATATGAATGCCGTAAGGTGTTCGCATTACCCGCCCGACAAAAGTTTTCTTGAGATATGCGATTCACTTGGATTGTATGTACTCGATGAACTTGCAGGCTGGCAGAATGCTTACGATAAAGAGGTTGGAGCAATTTTGGTAAAAGAAATGGTAATGCGCGATGTAAACCATCCCTCGGTTATTTTCTGGAGCAATGGGAATGAAGGCGGTCATAACTTAGAACTGGATAATGATTTTGGCCTGTATGATCCCTCAAATCGTACGGTAATTCATGCACATCACCGGCCGGGAAATGCTTTCAATGGCATTGACTGCAACCACTATGAAAACTATGAAGGGGTAAAAAAAATTCTTGAAGGTCAAACCATTTATATGACTACAGAGTTTCTGCATTGCCAGAATGATGGCGGAGGCGGAGCAGGCTTGTATGATTACTGGGAGCTTATGAGAAACTCTCCCCTTTCAGCCGGTGGCTTTTTATGGGCATTTCTCGATGAAGGCATTGTGCGCACCGATATGAACAATATCATTGACGTAAACGGGGTAAATGCCCCCGACGGTGTGGTAGGGCCTCACCGTCAAAAAGAGGGAAGCTTTTATGCAATTAAAGAAATATTTACCCCGGTTTATATTCAGATGGCTGAACTCCCCGAAGATTTTAACGGAACAATTCCTGTTGAGAACAGATACGAATTTACCAACCTGAATCAATGCCAGTTTGAATGGCAACTGGCTAATTTTCATACCCCATTTGATAATTTACCGGGATTCAGGACTGTTGCAAAGGATAGTATTATGGGACCTAACCTGAAACCCGGCGAAGAAGGTCATCTGACGCTTAATTTACCTGCTGGATGGAAATCATCAGATGCATTGGTTTTAAAGGCTTTTGATATGACCAGAAATGAGATTTTATCATGGTCATGGAAAATAAAGGACAATAAAACCCGGATCAATCAATTCTTCGAATTCAATAATGATAGAAAAATTGCTGCAATTGAAACCGATACATCAGTTACAATAAATATTGAAAAGTTCTCTATCACATTTGATAAAAACAATGGAATGTTAAAGAAAGTGGTAAACAGCAGCGGTACTCCAATGAGTTTTACTAACGGCCCTGTTTTAGCCGTTGGTAATTCCGAAATTATAAGTTTAGTAAGCTATCCGGAAAATAGTGACTACGTTTTGGAGGCTAAATATTCCGGCGATCTAAAAACAGTAAGATGGAAAATATATAACAGCGGCCTGGTGGAATTGAACTACCAATACAGTATTACCGGAGAGTATGACTTTTCCGGGGTAAGTTTCTCTTTCCCCGAAGATTATGTAATGAGTGCTAAATGGCTTGGTAATGGCCCTTTCAGGGTTTGGAAAAACCGTACGGCCGGTGGTACCTTTAATGTCTGGCAAAACGCTTATAACAATACAGTTACGGGGTATTCACCCTGGTATTATCCGGAATTTAAAGGCTATTTTTCTAATATTGTATGGATGGAACTTAACACTGTTGAAGGGAAAATATTTATGGCTTCACCTCAGAACAACCTTTTTGTAAGACTTTTTGATTTTTACAGCCTGCCCGGAATTGTATATCATCCCAAGTTGCCTGCGGGAGATATTTCCTTTCTCGAACATATACCCCCAACAGGCACTAAAATGAGCAAAAAAATAAACATGCACCCTGAAGCTTTAGGCCCTCAGAGTTTTAAAAACAATATAGACAGCACTTTTTCAAGGACAATTTATTTCTTTTTTGGTATATTGCAGAAATAAAACCAAATATGCAACTCTAAATTAAATATCAGAACTATGAAATATCTAACCCATCCGGCAATTATTCTGTTTTTATTTTCGCTGTCTTTTACAGCTTGTAAAGAAGGTCAGAAAAGAGGTATGCCGAAAATTAACAGGGAAGCCCTTGTAAAAAGACATACAGTTATTGTTGAAAATTTTGATACGCTGGCATCATTAACTGTTGGCAATGGTTCTTTTGCCTTTACAGTTGATGCCACAGGATTACAAACCTTTCCCGGATTATACGGGAAGGGTGTCAGCCTTGGCACTCAATCAGAATGGGGATGGCATAGTTTTCCTGACACTTCCGGTTTTAAATATGAGGAGATTCTTAAAGAATACGATTATTACGGTCGTAAAATCACATACAACTGCCAGTGGCAAGAGCCTGAAAGAAAAAAACTGGCTTCGGATTACCTGCGCCAGAACCCGCACCGGTTGCATCTGGGTGTAATAGGATTTGAAATTTATGATGCCTCCGGCAATGAGGTAACTCCTGAAGAAATTACATCTATCCGGCAAGAACTCAACATGTGGAAAGGTGAAATAAAAAGTACTTTTAAAATCGGGAAAACCCCCGTTGAAGTTATTACCTATTGCCATCAGGAATTAGATATGATAAGCGCACAGGTTAAATCTGAACTGCTGAAAACCGGACGGATTAAAATACGGTTGAAATTTCCTTATCCGACTGGTAAACATGTAGACGATGCGTGCGACTGGACTAAGCCCGAAAGGCACCATTCGGTGTTTATCAAAACCGGTGACAATTATGCAACCATTCAAAGAATTATAGACAACACAACCTATTTTGTATCTGTAAGGACTGAAAAAAAAGCAGAGATAATTCAGCATTCACCCCATTATTTTATCATTAGTCCAAACAGGAACGAGGATGAATTCTCTTTTAGCTGCCTGTTTTCGCCGGAAGATAATAATATTGAAGTGGCCAAATTTGAAACAGTTAAAGCCAACAGTCTGAAGAAATGGGAAAAATACTGGGCTAATGGCGGTGCAATTGATTTTTTCGGAAGCAAAGACCCCAGGGCATTTGAAATAGAACGCAGAGTAGTTCTATCACAATACCTTATGAAAGTTCAGTGTGCCGGTAACTATCCACCCCAGGAAACAGGACTGACCTTTAACAGCTGGTTTGGCAAATTTCACCTTGAAATGCACTGGTGGCATTCGGTACATTATGCCCTTTGGAACCGGATTGATCTGCTTGAAAAAAGCCTCGGTTATTATGTGTCAATTTCGGATGAAGCCCGAAAAATAGCTACCCGACAAGGATTCACGGGATTAAGATGGCCCAAAATGACCGACCCTACGGGTATTGACAGTCCCTCAAGTATCGGCTCTTTTCTTATATGGCAACAGCCACATTATATCTATTTTGCCGAGCTATGCTACAGGCATCATCAGGACAGCAGTACCCTTCAGAAATATGCCGGACTTGTGTTTGAAACTGCCGAATTTATGGCATCATTTGCTCATTACGATGAAATAAACGACAGGTATGTACTCGGTCCGCCGCTTATTCCTGCACAGGAGTGTTTTCCACCCAATGAAACCATGAACCCTCCTTATGAACTTGCTTACTGGTACTGGGGTTTATCAACCGCGCAAAAATGGCGCGAGAGAATGGGTTTGTCAAGAAATAGCGAATGGGACAGTGTAATTAACAAAATCTCCACTCCGGCTGTTGCTGACGGCATTTATCTGCTTGCCGAAAGCGCCCCCGACTCCTATACCGAAAAGCATAATTATGACCACCCGGCAGTTTTCGGGGCATTGGGCACATTACCCCTTACCCCTTTGATAGATACTTCTGTAATGCACAAGACTTTTGATTATATCTGGGACAACTGGCAGTGGGAAAAAACCTGGGGATGGGACTTCCCCCTTACAGCCATGACTGCTGCCCGGTTGGGTCTGCCAGAAAAAGCCATAGATGCATTATTAATGGATATCCAAACCAACACTTTCCTTGCCAACGGACATAATTTCCAGGACGGTCGGTTGAGGATCTACCTCCCCGGAAACGGAGGCCTTTTAACTGCTGTGGCAATGATGTGTGCAGGTTGGGATGGATGCGACGATAAAACCCCCGGCTTCCCTAAGAATGGTCAATGGAAAGTGAGGTGGGAAAATATGGCAAAAATGCCTTAAAACAATATTCAAACAAGCAGGTTTAAAAGATTTTACTAAACCCACATTGCATTCAAGGACTTGATTGCCTAATGATTAATGCCTCATTAGGATTGCGGTACAACTGCACCTTTACCTGTATGCACCGGTATTCCTTTTCAAGTATCCAACTGTTTTTTAGTT
>JAWOHT010000162.1:0-11710 GCA_046485045.1 Bacteroidales bacterium | reverse complement strand
GCGAACCAGCGCACCGGGGCGGGCGCCTCGCGGTCCGTCACATAGACCCACTGGAAGGTCTGCATGTCGCGTTCGGCCTTGATCGGATAGGCCACCAGCAGGCCGCCGTCGAACAGCCCCACCGCCTGCGGGGGGGCGCTCAGGTAGTCGTCGTTGCGCTGGTTCGGGCCGTAGGGGGCCAGGAAGTCGACGAAGGGCAGGGCGAGGTAGATCACCAGCAGGAACGCCCCCGAGATCACCGCCAGCCGATTCTTCAGGAACCGCCGCCAGACCAGCACGCGGGTCGCCGCGTCGAGGTCCTTGCGCTCGATCACCTGGCGCTCGGCCTCGGGGTCGTAGACCCCCGGCGCCACGAAATGCCGCTCGGGATCGAAGCTCATCGCGCCCTCGCCACATAGCGGATCCGGGGATCCAGAAGGGCCAGCAGGATGTCCGAGACCAGCATCCCCACCAGCGTCAGGGCCGAGACGAACAGCAGGATGAAGCCCGACAGGAAGTAGTCCTGCGATTTCAGCGACGACAGCAGGATCGGCCCGATGGTCTGAAGGCCCATCACCACCGACACCAGCACAGAACCCGAGACAAGCTGCGGCAGCATGTTGCCGATATCGGCCACGAAGGGGTTCAGCGCCATGCGCAGCGGGTATTTCACCACCGCCCGGGTCGGGCCCATGCCCTTGGCCGCGGCGGTGACCACATAGGGCTTGCCAAGCTCGTCCAGCAGGTTGGCGCGCAGCCGGCGCACCATCGCGGCCATCCCTGATGTCCCGATCACGATGACCGGGACCACCAGATGCGCCGCGATGTCGAGAAGCTTGTCGACGCTCATCGGCTGGCCGGCGAACTCGCGGCTCATCATGCCGCCCACCGGCAGGCCGAACCACTCCGCCCCCTTGTGGTAGAGCACGATGGCCAGCAGGAAGTTCGGCGTCGCCAGCCCGATATAGCCGATGAAGGTGGCGGTGTAGTCGATCCAGCTGTTGGCCTTGACCGCGGCGATCGCGCCCAGCGGCAGGGCGAAGACATAGACGAAGACGATGGTGGTCAGGTTCAGCACCACCGTCATCCACATCGCCTCGGCGACGATCTCGCTGACCGGGCGGTCAAGCTCGAACGACCAGCCATAATCGCCCTGCAGGATCCCCGACAGCCCGTCGGGCCCCGGCCAGAACCCGATCCAGATCAGGTACTGCTTCCACAGCGGCTCGTCGAGCGAGTACTGCTCGGCCAGGAACCGTGCCCGGGCGACCGAGGAGCTTTCCCCCGACGCCATCAGCTGGTTGATCTGGTTGGTCAGGATGTCGCCGGGCGGCAGGTTGACGATGACGAAGACCAGCACCGAGACCACCAGCATGGTCCAGGCCATCGTCACGCAGCGCCTGAGGATGAAACCGAGCATGCGCCGGGTCTAGTTCGCGAACCAGAATTCGTCCATCCGGTGAACGCCCAGATGCGCGCCCGGCTCCCAGGCATAGATCCCCGCCGCCGGCACGTTGCGCAGCCGGTTCGAGGCGATCAGCGGCTGGGGGGCTGCGCTGACCAGCCCGATGGCGAAGACCTGGTCGGCATGGATCGCCAGCATCTCGCGCCAGATCGCGGCCCGGGCGGCGTCGTCGGGGGCGACCAGCCAGTCCTGGTAGAGCGCGAGCAGGCGCTGCGCCTCGGGCGTCTCGGGGGCCTCGCCGGCCTGGCCCTTGGTCTGCCAGTGCTGGCCCCACATCGGCCACGAGAAGTTGGTCTGGTCGACGGGGGCGAGGTCCTGTGGCGGCGCGTCGGGCGTCGGCAGGCCGTTGTTCCAGCCATACCAGACCGGCATCATCGATTCGCCCGAATAGGCCTTGTTGCGCAGGATGTCCCGGTCCAGCGGGCGGAAGATCAGCCTGATCCCCACCTCGGCCCACATCTCGGCCACAAGCTCCAGCGCGTCCGACCATGTACTTAATGTTCATGAGCACTTTTTTTTAATTGATTGCGGCGAAGGAACGCAGATTCAGTTGAGAAAATACAAAATCAAATTCTCACGCATCAACCATATTTTTATTAGCCACATGCACGGTGACCATGTATTCGGTCTCCCCGGACTGTTTTCTACTTTCAACCTGCTTGGCAGAAAAAACGATTTATATGTTTATGGCAACTCACAGTTAGAGCATCTTATAAATTTCTTTTTACAGCATTTTGGGAATGACCTCCATTACAAAATTCGTTTTGTCTCGGTTCACAGTAAAAGACAGGTTGTAATATACGAAGACAAACACGTTGTTGTTGAATCCTTACCTCTGAAACACCGTATACCTGCCACAGGATTTCTTTTCAGGGAAAAAGAGGGGGAAAGGAGTATGATCAAAGAAATGATCGAAAAATATCAGCTTTCAATCAGCGATATAGTAAAGATTAAAAATGGAAATGACCATGTTACTCCCGCAGGATTGGTAATTCCCAATACACATTTAACCATACCGCCATACAAAGGCAGGAGTTATGCCTATTGTTCAGATACAATGTTTTATCAAAGGCTTGCTGAACGTATCAAAGATATAGACCTGCTTTATCACGAAGCCACCTTTCTCGATAAAGAAAAGAAACTTGCCAGGCTTACCATGCACTCTACTGCTATGCAAGCTGCAACAATTGCAAAAGAAGCCGGTGCCGGTACGCTTATTATAGGTCATTTTTCATCACGGTATGACGATACATCCGAATTATTGGACGAAGCCAGGGCCATGTTTGGCAATACCTTGCCGGCAGAGGAGGGCAGGGTATATGATGTTCCCCGTGTAAGAAAGCAAAAAGAATAATAAATTAAATCACCTTACCAATTATAATTATCTTTGCGGCATTAACCAAAATATTCAGTAAGTGCAAGAGAAAATAGTAATTCTTGATTTTGGGTCGCAATACACCCAACTTATAGCAAGAAGAATAAGAGAACTAAATGTTTATTGTGAAATTTATCCTTTTAACCATATTCCTGAAAATGACTCATCAGTAAAAGGGGTAATTCTCTCAGGAAGCCCCTCATCGGTAAGAGAAGTAAATGCCCCGATACCCGATTTGTCTGGCATTAAAGGAAAGATACCCCTTCTCGGGATATGTTATGGGGCTCAGTACCTGGCCCATTTTTTTGGCGGCGAGGTGCTTCCTTCCAAACACCGCGAATACGGTCGTGCAAATCTTGAATTTCATGATGCGAATTCTCAACTGTTGAATGGCCTCTCGAAAAATACCCAGGTCTGGATGTCGCATGGCGATACCATTGCCAGTATTCCCGAAAGCTACACCATAATCGGCAGCACCCGCGATGTAAAAATCGGGGCTTACAGAATTTCGGGTGAAGAAACTTATGGAATTCAATTTCACCCTGAAGTATACCATACTTCCGAAGGCTCAAAGCTTCTTTATAATTTTGTTGTAAATATATGCGGTTGTAAGCAGAATTGGACACCGGCATCTTTTATCGAAGCAACCATCGGGGAAATAACTGCAAAAGTCGGGTCAGACAAGGTGGTGCTTGGACTTTCGGGTGGTGTGGATTCGTCCGTTGCAGCAGTTCTGCTTCACAGGGCAATAGGCGCCAACCTTACCTGTATTTTTGTTGACAATGGTGTATTGCGCAAAAACGAATATGCCACCGTACTGGCATCATACCAGCATATGGGATTGAATGTGGTAGGCGTAAATGCAAAAAACAGGTTTCTTGAAGAATTGAAGGGCATTACTGAACCTGAGCAGAAGAGAAAAATCATCGGAAGGGTTTTTATCGAAACCTTTGATTCTGAAGCCCTAAAAATTAAAGATGTTAAATGGCTGGCACAGGGAACCATATATCCCGATGTAATTGAATCGGTTTCGGTCAATGGCCCTTCGGCTACCATAAAATCGCACCATAATGTGGGTGGGTTGCCCGAAATGATGAACCTTAAAGTTGTTGAACCGCTGAAACTGCTTTTTAAAGATGAGGTTAGAAAAGTTGGCCGTGCATTGAAAATTGATGACATCATCCTTAACCGGCATCCCTTTCCGGGCCCTGGTCTGGCAATAAGGATTATAGGAGAGGTTACCCCCGAAAAGGTTGATATGCTGCAGGAGGTCGACAATGTTTTTATTGAAGGGTTAAAAGAATTTGAGCTTTACGATAAGGTATGGCAGGCGGCTGCAATATTGCTGCCTGTGCAGTCGGTGGGTGTAATGGGCGACGAACGCACATACGAAAATGTAGTTGCATTACGGGCAGTGACCTCAACCGATGGTATGACCGCTGACTGGTCGCATTTGCCCTACGAATTCCTTGGCACCATCTCAAACCGTATTATAAACAATGTAAAAGGTATTAACAGGGTAGTGTATGATATTAGCTCTAAACCTCCGGCAACAATCGAATGGGAATGAAGATTTAAAAAATTGCTGAAATATAAGTTATGTTTTGAATGATAAAATCTGCAGGAAATGAAGCGGTAAATTGTTGATACCTTCCCGAAAAAAAGTTTATATTTGTTTTAACTTATTAATGTTTAATTTGTTTTTTCAAAAAATGAGGTTCAATGAAAAAAATAGATATTAAAGAAGGTAAGCTGACCCCAAAGATAACTTATAATCCAGATGAGAACATATTGGTTATTTCCGGTTCTTCATTGCCTGAAAACGTTCATGAATTTTATAAACCCATACTGCAATGGCTTGAAGAATATGAAGCTTCTGCCGGTAATGTGACCAAACCATTTAAGGTATCAATGAAACTGGCATATTATAATTCCAGCTCTATGAAATATATTCATGAGATTTTTGCCGGCGTTGCACGGATTCATAATAAAGGTGTGAAAACTGAAATTCAATGGCATTACGATAAAGATGATGAACTGTTAAAAGAAGCCGGACAGGACTTGTCCGAACTGATTGGCTTGAAGTTTAACTATATCACACCATAAAAAGACTTATTCTGCACCTGACTTTTCCCGAAGCCCGTATTTGGTCCTTTTTATTTTTAAACCTTTTTAATAAGATGAAAAAAATCATTTACATATTCTGTTACATATTATTTGTAATTAATTTACCGGTGTACCCGCAGACCTATTTTGAGCAGACAGTTAAGTTTGGACAGGTGCTTGACTGGATTAACTCTTATTACGTTGACACTGTTAATGAAGCAGAACTGGTTGAAGATGCCATCATTCACCTGCTAAGGAACCTCGATCCCCACTCTTCATATTTGTCAAAGGAGGAGGTAAAAGAGATGAACGAACCGCTGCAGGGAAGTTTTGAAGGTATTGGTGTTTCATTTAATATCCTCAATGACACCATTTTTATTATTTCACCCATTTCCGGAGGCCCTTCAGAAAAGGTGGGTATTCAGGCTGGCGACCGTATTGTTAAGGTAGACGGCAAAAATGTTGCCGGTACCGGGATAACAAACAACGATGTGTTCGCGTTGCTGCGCGGAAAAAAGGGAACAAAGGTGGTTGTTTCGATAATGCGCAGGAATGTGATAGAACTTCTCGATTTTACCATCATCAGGGATAAAATTCCAATTTATAGTGTTGATGCAGCTTACAAGGTGAAAAACAATATCGGTTATATTAAACTCAACCGTTTTTCAATGACCACCATGGATGAATTCCGAACCGCTCTGGATAAACTAAAGTCAGAAGGGATGGAAAAACTTATACTCGACCTTACAGGAAACGGTGGGGGTTACCTTGAAGTGGCCTTTGAACTTGCAGACGAGTTTCTTGATAATAATAAACTTATTGTTTATACCGAAGGCGTGCATAGCCCTAAGCGCGAATATAAAGCTACGGCCAGGGGCATGTTCGAAAAAGGCGACCTGGTGATTATGATTGACGAAGGTTCCGCATCAGCCAGCGAAATTGTTGCCGGGGCAATTCAGGATTGGGACCGTGGAATAATTGTCGGGAGAAGGTCGTTTGGAAAAGGGCTCGTGCAAAAGCCACTTACATTAACAGACCAGTCTATGATAAGACTTACCATTGCAAAATATTACACCCCCACCGGAAGATTAATCCAAAAACCATATAACCAGATGAACAAGGATGAATATGACCGTGAGATTATTACCAGGTACAACAATGGAGAGTTTCTAAATAAAGACAGTGTCCACTTTCCTGATTCATTAAAATATTATACACTCGAGAAATCAAGAGTAGTATATGGTGGCGGGGGCATTATGCCCGATATCTTTACACCTATTGATACCTCTTATTATTCCGATTTTTATCGTGATATTATCAGAAAAGGGGTGCTTAATCAGTTTATCCTAACTTATGTTGATGAAAACAGAAGCAGGCTTTCATCCATATATACATCTGTAAACCAATTTATCGATCAGTTTTTTATTGACGACAAATTGTTACAGGCCATGGTAGATTATGCATCCCGGGAAGGAGTAAAGCCCGGTAGCACTGATCTGGCTGCATCAGGTGAACAGATAAAAAACCTAATGAAAGCATATGTTGCAAGAGATTTATGGTCTACCAGTGAATTCTTCCAAATAATAAACAGCCTGGACTTAAAATTTAGAAAAGCACTTGATGCTATCGAAAACTGGGACAAGTATGAGAAAATGCTTCAGCAGAAAAACTGATTCTTAACAGATTGATTACAACAGATGCTTGATGAAGTAATTCTCTGGATTTATGACCGTTCGCCTGAAATCATCGCGACTATTGCAGGGTTGCTTTATATTGTCTATTCTGTTGAAAGAAATTTACTCCTGTGGCCCTATGGTATCATTTCATCAGCCATATTTGTTTATGTCTTTTATATTTCAGGAATTTATGCAGATATGGGACTTTACATCTATTATGTTGTTATTGGCTTTTACGGGTGGTATCATTGGGGCAAAGGACGGGGCAGCAAGGGTGGCACTGGCATACGTGTAAAAAAGACCAGCATGGGGCTGCTTGTTCGGTTAACACTTTTTACAACGGCATGTTATTTTATTGTACTTTTTTTATTGAAAAAATACACAGACAGTACCATCCCATATTTGGATTCATTTACAACAGCCTTAAGCATCACGGCTACGTGGATGCTTACCCAGAAATACCTTGAACACTGGGTTTTATGGGTAGTAGTTGACAGTGTTTCCATAGGGTTGTATTTTTATAAAGAATTGTATCCGTCAATAATACTTTTTGCTGTTTATACAATACTGTCGGTTACCGGGTATATACAATGGGAAAAGGAGTGGAAAAACACAACCGCAACAAGGTGAAACGGGTAGTAGTCACGGGGCCCGAATCTACCGGTAAAACTGTTTTGTGCGAAAAACTTGCAAAGCATTACAATACCTTATATATACCCGAATATGCCCGTGACTATGTATCTGGCCTTGGCAGAAAATATACATATGAAGACATAATATACATTGCACGCAAGCAGGTTGAACTTGAAGCCGCATATGCAATAAAAGCGAGAGATGTATTGTTTTATGATACCTATCTGGTTATCACGAAAGTATGGCTTGAGGTGGTCTTTAAACAGTCTCCTGTATGGATTACAGATATTCTCAAACAAAAAATGGTGGATATTTACCTGGTTTGTGCCCCCGATATACCCTGGGTACCTGATGATGTTAGAGAAAACGGTGGCGAAATGAGGGAGGTTTTGTTTAAAAGATATATTGCTGAAATAGAGCATTATGGTGCGCCATACAGGGTAATCTCCGGTGAACAAAGATTTGCAATGGCAAAAGGTATTATTGACAAATTATTATATTTATAAGCAGTAAGAGACAATGGATAAATTCAACATGGTGGCGAAAACTTTCAAAGGGCTTGAAGGTGTGCTTGCCGAAGAACTCACAGAGATAGGTGCTGAAGAGGTGAAAATACTGAACAGGGCAGTTTCTTTTACAGGAGACAAAGAGATGATGTACAGGGCCAACTACAGGTTACGGACAGCCCTGAGGATTTTAAGGCCGGTAAGTCAATCAAAGGTCAAAAACGAGGTGCAGTTGTACAATGCAGTTAAATCTGTTCAATGGAAAGACTACCTTGAAAACAGAGATACCCTTGCGGTTGACAGTATTGTGGTTTCGGAATATTTCGGCAATTCAATGTTTGTGTCACAAAAAGTAAAAGATGCCATTGTAGACCAGTTCAGGGACAGTACCGGAAGAAGGCCTTCGGTAAATACCGAAAATCCTACCCTAAAGATAAATGTACACCTGTCCCATGATGACCTTACTGTGTCGCTTGACAGCTCGGGCGATTCGCTGCACAAAAGAGGTTACCGCGTTTCACAGGGCCTGGCTCCTTTAAGCGAAGTGCTTGCCGCAGGTATGATTAAACTTGCCGGATGGAAAGGCAACACCAACTTTGTTGACCCCATGTGCGGGTCGGGTACATTACTTATCGAGGCAGCGCTCATTGCCTTTGACATTGCCCCCGGTGTGTTCCGGAAATCGTTCGGGTTTGAACGATGGCCCGATTTCGACAGCGATATGTATGAAAATATCACCGAAGAAACCGAGGAGAAAAAAAAGGTGGATATAACGATTGCCGGTGCAGATATTTCAAGAAGGTCGTTTGAATCGGCCGGAAGAAATATCCTGAATGCAATGCTTGGCAAAAAGATATCTGTTTCACTTAAACCGATTGACGACTACCTTCCTCCCACCGGCGGTGGCCTCTCTGTTATTAATCCTCCCTATGGCGAGCGGATGAAACAATATGAGTTGAATGCATTATACACCCGAATGGGCGATGCACTGAAAAAACATTTCAACGGATACGATGTTTGGATTATATCAAGCGATAAAGAAGCCATGAAAAAAATCGGGCTGCGAACATCAAAGAAACTTAACCTGTACAATGGCGCCCTCGAATGTAAATTCGATAAATATGAGATTTATCAAGGTTCAAAATAATAAATTGACAGTTTGTCAAATAATATAGCATATTTATAGAACTTTACGTATTTAATAAATGAATGAAAAAATTAATTCCCGATATACTGGTTATTTTCTGAAAATTGGCTATATTTATTTTAAAGAAAAGAATTCAATGTTTTATAATATTGCATGATGTTTCACAGTTCATTTTCAGTAGAGAATATTTTTTATATATTTGTCGGGGTTAATAAAGGAACAATATTTACCAGACATGCTAATATAACCCTTTATGAGTTTTAACATTAGAGAGTACTTTAACGAATTAAGCAACGGAGATGTGATAATCGCCTACAAGGGAAGTATTACATCAGACCTTATTAATGATGTACTCGAAGCAGTGGAGAAAAAACTTGATGAGGTTAATGAAGATGGAAAAACCAGGAAAAAAATCTACAATGTACTGGTTGAAAGCCTTCAAAATCTTTACCATCATATCGAAGAAACTCATGAAGGTATTGAGGAAGACCTTGACCCCAAATTCGGGGTGCTTGTAATCACCAGAGACGGATTGGAATATAGTGTAAATACGGGTAATTTTATTAACTCTTCAAAAATTAAATTCCTGAAAGAGAAAATTGACAAGATCAACTCCCTCAACAAGGATGAACTTAAAGATATGTATAAATTTATCCTCAATCATCAAAAGCTTTCTGCTAAAGGAGGCGGTGGGCTTGGTCTGGTTGATATTGCAAGGAAGACCGGCAGTAAATTGAACTATTCGTTTTATAACTACAACGACCATTACTATTTTTTTAATCTTGAAATAAGAATTTGAAATCAATCGCGATAATAATTTGAAAGTATGGAACCAATTTTGATTGAAGGAACACCGAAAACCCCGTCTGTAAAATACGACCCCAATAAAGGTGTGATTGAGATAAAGGGACGGTCAATACCTGAAAATTCAATCGAATTTTATAAACCGCTTGTTGATTGGTTAGATGATTATTCAAAAGACCCCAAACAAAAAACACTTGTTAATGTTCAGCTCGAATATTTCAATACAAGTTCTTCAAAATGCATTCTCGATGTTTTTAAAAAGCTCGAAACAATTCATAAATCAAACCATGATGTTCAGATAAACTGGTATTACGAAGAAGATGATGAAGACATGCTTGAGGCAGGCGAAGATTATGAATCTATTATAAGGGTACCGTTTAAAATGATTGAAATTGTGGATTAAATCCATCATATACAAAATAAAAAAGCCGTTTTTTAACGGCTTTTTTATTTTAGGACACTTTTTATTATCAGGTTTTTAGTTTTTAATGCACCTTACCGAAAGATGATTGCTTTTTTGCAGTGAGTTTTCAGTAACTCCTCCACCTGTATCTACAAGTTTTTTGGAAAATGCATTGGTTTCATTCGTTTCGGTCGAACTCCAGAAGTAAGCAGCAGTTCCTTCTTCTGATGATGCAAGGCTTACGTTTACAATTCCTCCCGGTCGGGCAGTAAAACCAGATTCATTTGTGGCATCGGTGTTAGCGGCACTCCAGTTTATATTTCCTGTTTCCTTTAGAAGAGATCCTGCAGATGTTGTTCCCCCAAGTTCAGAAATAAGATTGTTCCATTCAGCATTAGCCGGTAAGTGCCAGCCCGAAGGACATACCCCCTGCACACCGCTTGGATTCGTAATACTTGAAGGAGACCCCTTCATGGCAGAAGTCCATGTATATAAGCGTCCATACGTTGCTGCATGCGTTGCACTGTCACCATTATAATATACAGTTCCGGTATCCCTGTAATTCAGGTTTTGTGCCATCCACCAGGTATCGCCGATTTTAACAGTCATATATTTCTGATTGTCACGTACATCGGTCAAAGAATCGGTTTCGTAAAGGGTTTTAAACTCAATCTGGTTACCATAGTTATAACCTGCTATGTTTTGAGCATAGGCTCTTACATAATAGGTGGCAGAGGCTGTAAGTCCTTTGATAATACTGGTGAATGCACCTGAGCCATTGCCATTGCTGGTGGTGTCATTTAAAATAGTTGGAGTACCGGTGGTGTTCCAGCATACCCCTTTTGAAAGTATCGGGGCGCCGCCATTATTGGTTGTTATACCACCTGATATTGCAGAACTACCAGTTATTGAAGTAATTGCCGAAGTTGTTAATATTGGTAATTCTGCCAATGTCGTGAAACTGATGATTTCTCCGTAGGCAGTGTCGGCGCTGTTTATGGCATATGCCCTGGCATAATATTTTGTATAACTGGCAAGTCCTTCCAAAGTTGTTGAAAAAATTCCCGTTCCTGTTCCCGCCGGTGACTTATTATCATTTATATCAGGATTATTGTTTATTGACCAGCAAAAACCTCTGCCAACAATAGGGCTTCCTCCATCTATAGTAACATTACCATATAATATTACTGTTGAAGATGTTATAGTACCTGCCGAATCTGTTGCAACCTGTGGCGAAGCAGTTGATGTTTTGAATGAAACTTGGGTGCCATAGGCTGTGCCTTTGCTGTTTGTTGCATAAGCCCTCACATAATAAGTTTTATTTGGAGACAGGTTTTTCATCTGTCCGGTGAATACACCTAACCCGGAACCTTTGTTTAAAAGGCTGTCTGAGGTTGTCGGGTTTTGGTTAAGGCTCCAGCAGATTCCCCTTGCTGTAACTACTGCACCTCCGGCTGCCGTAACATTTCCTCCCCCGGTTGCTGTAGTTTCGGTAATTGAAGTAACTGCCGATGTTGTAACTTTTGGGTATCCAACCAGGGTCGTGAAATCAGATTCGGCGCCATAACTTGTTCCGGCGCTGTTGGTTGCATAAGCCCTGTAATAATATTTCTTAT
>JAWOHT010000150.1:0-11920 GCA_046485045.1 Bacteroidales bacterium | reverse complement strand
ATGAATGATTCGTCTTTTTATTCGTGAATTCGTGGCTTGTTTTTGGATGCCACGAATGCACGAATGAATTTTGTTCGCCACGAATGCACGAATGATTCGTCTTTTTATTCGTGAATTAGTGGCTTGTTTTTTAAAGTCACGAATGCACGAATGAATTTTGTTCGCCACGAATGCACGAATGATTCGTCTTTATATTCGTGAATTAGTGGCTTACTTTTTTATTTGCCATGAAATGCATGAATTATCTGCTTTCTATTATTATAATTTGCTTACTTAATTTATTTATTTTTAAGTGTCTGCGTTGTGTGTCGGCAAGATTGCACTCTTTGGTAAGTTTTGGTTTGCGGGTCGGCTGGTGCAACTTGCTAATGTGTGCAATGTGCTTGAGCATCCCCAACGGGCTTCCTTTTCAGAGGTCTGGAATCCACATTCGAAGCACACATCAATGCCAGGCGTCGTTTTTTATTCATTACAACAGAGAAATGTGTTTTTATCCGGCATTATAAATTATCCCTGTAAATTTTTACTTCTGCCAGGTGGTCCCGGCGATCGTCAACCATTTGGATAAACTTATCCTTACATTCAATCCCGTCAACTATTATTATTTTTTTACTGAAATCTTCATGCAGTTGAGATAGCATAATATGATACATCGTTTCTCTGTATCTGTAATGAATTTTATAAGTATTCCAATCGGACGGAATACAAGGCTCGATATATAATTTATCTGATTCAAGCCTCAGTCCGAGCAGCGATTCCACAATAAGGCGATACATCCAGCCGGCCGATCCTGTATACCATGTCCATCCGCCTCTGCCAACGTGGGGCTCCAGGGCATAAACATCGGCAGCTATTACATAGGGTTCAACCTTATACTTTACAACATCTTCCGGGGTTTTGGCATGATTAATCGGGTTGATTAACTTTAAAATTTCCCATGCTTTTTTACTGTCTCCCAGTTTTGCGAATGCCATAGCTGTCCATATAGCTGCATGGGTATACTGGCCGCCGTTTTCTCTTACACCGGGAACATATCCCTTAATATAGCCGGGATTCAAATCAGATTTGTCAAAAGGAGGGTCTAACAATTGAACCAACGAATCCTCATGCCTTACAAGCCTATTGTTAACAGATTCCATAGCTATTTTCGACCGTTCTGTGTTGCCTGCTCCTGAAAGCACACTCCAGCTTTGAGAGATAGAATCAATCTGGCATTCATCGTTGCTTGATGATCCAAGGGGTAAGCCATTGTCGAAATAAGCGCGGCGGTACCATTCTCCGTCCCACGCGTTTTTTTCTATATTCAGTTGTATTTTTTTAGCGGCACTCCTGCATAATTCCGCAAATTCAAAATCGCCTTTTGCCTGAGCAATATTAATAAATTGAGTAAGCACATCGAAAAGAAAAAAGCCAAGCCATACGCTTTCGCCTTTTCCCTGGTTACCAACCATATTCATTCCGTCGTTCCAGTCGCAGGTGCCTATCAGGGGAAGTCCGTGTTTTCCAAATTTTAGCCCATACAGGATAGAACGTTTACAATGTTCGTATAGTGTGCCTTTTTCTTCCGAACGGTTTGGAAGATCGTAATACGAATCATCTTCGGGGTTTACAGGGCGTCCTTCAAGAAAATACGCAGATTCATCCAGCACTCCTGTATCTCCTGTACCTGTTATATACCGGCATGTTGCTAATGGTAACCAAAGGTAATCGTCAGAACAATGGGTGCGCACGCCTCTTCCGACAGGTGGATGCCACCAGTGCTGTACATCTCCTTCAAGGAATTGCCTGCCGGCAAAAAGCAGAAGCAGTTCCCTAAGCAGATATGGTTTGGCATGAATCAGGGCCATAGCATCCTGCAACTGATCCCGAAAACCGTATGCGCCACCCGATTGATAATATCCGCTACGTGCCCAAATCCTGCATGCCAGTGTTTGATATAAAAGCCATCCATTTGCCAGCACATTCAACGCCAAGTCGGGTGTTTCTATCTGCACAAAGCCGAGGGTCTGATTCCAGTGATGCCATACACCTTCCAATGCTTTACGTGCGGACCCCGATCCCCGAAAACGGTTAATGAGGGCATTTGTATCTTCCATATCAAGTCCGACACCAAGCCTGAATATAATTTCCCGTTCCTGTCCGGCAGCCAGATCAAAAGGAACCTGAATTGCTCCGCACGGATCAAGAGCTGGGCCTTTCTTTCCTGAAAGACGTGAACGCAGCATCGAAGCAGGGTTTTTCAATGTACCGTTGCGTCCTATAAACTCTGTACGGTCGCAGGTCATAAAGGTTGGAGTATCATCAGTATGTAAAAAAGCAACCCGGTGAGACAGTTCCGGATTGTATTGATTTGTTGCATATATCACGCTGTTGTTTAGGTCAATGTTGGTGTTCACATGCATGGCATATTTGTGCCGTAAGTCTCCCAAAACCCATTCCACATAACTTGTAGCTGACAATTTGCAGGGCCGTCCCGAATCATTCCTTACTTTTAATACCGAAAACTTCACCGAAGCATCTGTAGCAACATAAACCCATAGTTCGGTATATATGCCGCCCTCATTGTGCTCGAATACACTGTAGCCAAATCCGTGCCGGCTTACATATAACCTCGATTCGCTTGCGGTAAGTGGCATAGGCGACCAGAAGTGGCCTGTCTCTTCATCACGGATATACATTGCTTCTCCGCCCGAATCGGTTACAGGATCGTTATGCCATGGCGTGAGACGATACTCGTGCGAATTTTCAGCCCAGGTATAGGCCATTCCATTCTCAGAAATTACTGTTCCGAATCTCTGGTTAGCCAGGACATTTACCCATGGCGACGGTGTTTTCCGGTCTTTTGATGTTGTAATTACATATTCCCGTCCGTCTGATGAAAATCCTCCGATACCATTATAAAAGATCAGATCAAGCCTGGGCAATACCTCATCTTTTTGTGGATTGGGCCTGTGTGTTCGTGTTGGTTTGAAATATGAAATTGAAAATTCGCCATAACCACGACGGCTTATTTGATCTGCCAAAGTTCCCCTTGTATCGCTGATAACAGCGCGTGCAACCGTTTGAAAAAGAATCCGGTCTTCGTTTGATATTTGGTCTGCTGAGCGTACAAATATTCCGCCTGGCCGGTCAATAACATTTACTTCAACTCCGGCGGCAATTAATCCAAGAATTTGTTCCTGAAGTAACTGACGATACCCGGCACGATCTTCATTCCAGATTACCAGATCAACGGCTAATCCTTTTAATTTCCAGTAAGCATGAGCCTGAACGAGTTGACGTACCAGATTAATATTGGCCGGATCTTCAATTTGTAAAAGCACAATGGGTAAATCGCCTGAAATGGAATAACCCCACAAACCGGATTGTCCACGACGATTTTTTATTAGTATTCCAGGTTCACCACGCAGGGACGAATTGGCAAATATAATGGAACCTGCAAGCCTGCTGTATAATTGAGCATCCGACTCGCTGGCATTAATCTGCCGCAATACTACCTGGTTGTGAGTCCATGCAAGTTCAAAAACCCTGTTTGCAATTTGCTTATCCTGGTATTTTTCTACAAGATTTAACGCTCCTTCACGTGATTCACTAATTCCTGTAACGATATCAACGGTAGCTGATCCTTCGGGTTCCAGTACTATCTGATATTGTATGGCAACAATCGGATCGAGTACCGAGCCCTGGCTCCCAGAGAGCGGTTTGGGATTTGTCATAGCCTGCGGCGACACAAGGGTGTTGCCGCGGCCTATGAATTGCATACGGTCTGTTTCAAAGGTAATATTCCTGATTTCAGCTCCATGAACTGCCATTAGATGAAACATACATGGGGAGTGTTCTTCTACAGACCTCGGACGGCGGGTGCATAGTATTGCCTGTCGCTGGTTGAAAATTTCTGTCTGTACAAAGAGATTGCTAAATACCGGATGTGCTAAATCAGATCCATTTGGCGCCAACACAACTTCTGCGTAACTTGTGATATCAATTATCCTTCTTGACCTGGTACGGTTTGTTAACTGGATGCGCCTCAATTCAATATCGTCTTCGGGCGAAACCACGATTTCTGTATGTGTGTCAATATCGAAGTCGCGACGGCGAAATTCTGCACGCCCTTCTGAAAATATTGCTTCATACTTTTCTGGTTGCTGAAGCGTGGGTTGATAAGTAGCTGACCAGAAATTACCATTTTCGGCATCTCGTATATAACAAAAAGTTCCCCAATTGTCGCAGGTTATATCTTCGCGCCAACGGGTCAAAGCAATATCTTTCCAATGACTGTATCCGCCACCTGCATTTGTAATTATCATCCGGTATCTTCCGCCGTTTGACAATAAACTGACTTCCGGAAATGGTGTATCCGGCGTATTAAACATACGAAGAGGCAGCTCCTGGAGATTTACATTGGGACGAACAATTGAAATATCGGAGGTAAGTGAAAAGAAGGTTGTAGCCCGTGGAATTCTTTCCTGAAGTAACAATAAGGTAGCCTGGAATAGCGGATACGACTCAAACCTTTTTTGCATCGGGCGATCTAATAAAACATAGGCCAGAGAGAGAAAACTCATCCCTACATGATGTGACATAAAAGACTTTATAACTGCCTTTGAGACCCCTCTTGGTAAGCGCAGTGATGTATAATCTATAGCCTCATAAAAACCATGATTTCCCATATTTCCCTCATCAGCAAGACGTTCGAGATTAGTGCAAGCTTCCTCCGGCATAACCATTAAGGCAAGCGCTGTAGCATAGGGCGCTATAACCAAATCTTCAGAAAGCCCTCTTTTAAGTCCAAGGCCAGGCACTCCAAAGGCACGATACTGATAGTTTTGAAATACATCAACACCATTGTATCCCGATTCCGATATACCCCAGGGTACTCCTCTCAGTTCTCCATATTCTATTTGTCTGATAACTGCTGATTTACAGGTTTGATAAAGTAAACTGTTTTCATATTCAGGCATAACAATAAGTGGCATAAGGTACTCGAACATTGAACCACTCCAAGAAAGAAGAATTGGCTCGCCTTGCAAGGTCGTAAGAAGACGCCCGAGTGCAAACCAACTTTCCTGAGGTACCTTGCCCTGTGCAATAGCCACAAAACTCGACAATCGTGCCTCTGATGCCAATAAATCGTAATAGCTTGAATCGCGTCTTCTGTCTTCTACATTATATCCCACAGTTAGCAAATGACGCGACTTATCATAAAGAAAACCATACTCCATATCCGAAAATTTTCCAGATTGCAATACAAGCGCCTCAATAAGTTGTATCCTTTCGTTTGCATGCTCAACGGCTGTTCTGATCATACTTTTGAACTCATCATACATTTCAGAAATCTGAGCATTTGTCTCATCAATCATTTGGCCTGTTGGGGTAAACTTTTCTGTAGTGGTTTTGGCTATTTCGCGTAAAGTTGGAATAGTATTCATGTCGGGATACTTTTCCATAATTTCAGAACAATCCGGATGGTTTATACATGGAACCAGATAGGTCAATTCATTTAGGGCACCCTGACATTGCCGTGAAAGTTTATTTGCCCAAATCTGGTATTGTTCATGCGAATCGGTATTTAATGCATTTACAATCTCAATTGAACATGTTGATAGCTTTTCTAAACATTTTCGCATATATAAAAGCGTATCAGGTTGTTCAGCTAAAATTGCCTTCAGATATTTACGGAATTGAACAATTTGAACAGGTATTGTTTTATCTGTCTGCTCTATAAGTATTTGTAATGTATCATTTATCCCTTCAAAAAGTCGGGAACCAAGTATTTTTTGATCGGGTAGGGTAAGAAGTCCCTGTTGCAGGGTCAAAAGATGGCCTGCAAGATTTCCGCTGTCGACCGATGAAATATATAGTGGCCTTAATGGTTTCAGAGATTGAGTATCATACCAGTTAAAAAAATGGCCATGGTATCTTTCCAGTAAATTCATTGTATTGAATGCATTCAATGTTCGTTGAAGAAGTTCACCGGAAAAAATGTAGCCAAAATCGTATGCTGACAGATTTGCAAGAAGTGAAAGACCTATATTGGTGGGCGATGTACGGTGTGCTACTACCGGAACAGGATGTTCCTGATAGTTGTCGGGGGGCAACCAATTATCATCAGGGCCAACGAAAGTTTCAAAAAATGACCATGTTTTACGGGCAAGTTCCCTGAGAAAGCGATGTTGTTTATCTGTAAGTTTTGCTCTAACCGGGACAAGAGGTTTGCTTAGCCACCAGGCAATAACGGGAAAGGCAAACCATAATCCCAAAATAGGCCATACCATTATTAGTGTTTCCGGAAACAAAATAAAAAGACATATTGCAGACAGTATTGCAATAACCGGAGATATCCACATGGTACGAATAGATTCAATAAGTTCAGACCTGCTATGGTATTTGACATGTGCAAAAGAATTCCATTCGAGGAGTTGTTTTTTTGAAATAAACAATCTCCAGCAAGTTCGCAATAAAGCATCCATACTATAAAACGACTCATATGGAAGGCTTATGAGAATAAATACAACCTGGTATAATTGTCGGAGAGCCAATTGTCCGTTCGCCTTTAAATGTTGTAAAAGAATTACGTCCTCAGGTTTTTGAAAAATAGAAACAACAGAAATAATCAATGGTGGAATCAAAATAAATCCAATCACTACCAAAGTCCAGAACCATGATGATGGCAAAATAATCCATCCTGATAACAATAGCAGAGTTAGTGCTAATGGAATAAAGCTTCGCCTGAGGTTATCCAGTATTTTCCATATAGACAAAAAAGACAAAGGATTTTTGCGCTTAACTCCCTTTACCCTTGGTAAAAATGGCGCTAACCAGGGGATCAATTGCCAATCGCCCCTTATCCAGCGCGACCGCCGCACTACGTCTGTCTTGTAACTGGCAGGATATTCTTCAAACAGAAGAACATCGCTTAACAATCCCGACCGGGCATAACAACCTTCCAGAAGATCATGGCTCAGAATTCTGTTTTCAGGAAACCTGTCCTTGAGGGTTTGTTCAAATGAATCAACATCGTAAATACCTTTGCCTATAAATGACCCTTCACCAAACAAATCCTGATATACATCCGATACTGCACGGGTGTATGGATCTATTCCCGGTTCGCTGCCAAAAAGCCTTGCATACCTCGATCGGTTTGTGCCCGGCAAACTTACAGCAACTCTGGGTTGCAGAATACTATATCCGTCTGTTACGCGCTGTTTTACAGCATCATATTTTGGTTTGTTGAGAGGATGCGACATAGCCCCGATAAATTGTCGCGCTGCATCGCGTGGCAGTTGTGTGTCGGTGTCAAGTGTGATAACATACTTAATTTTTTCTAACACTTCAGTATTGCCTATTATCAGCGAAAACATATTTTCATGGCCCCCGCGCAGCAGAGAATTCAGGTCTGATAATTTCCCCCGCTTTCTTTCATACCCCATCCACATTTTATCTTTGGCATTCCATTTTCGCGGACGGTGAAAAAGAAAAAATGTATCACTGTTTTCTCCAGGGTATTTTTTGTTCAGATCTGTAATTTTTTTACTTACCAATTGAATAAACTGATCATCTTCCTCTGATTTTTCCTGCCGGGCATCTTTAAAATCGGTCAATAATCCAAAATGCAGGTTTTTATCCTGGTTTGCCAAAAAACGCACCTCTAACGCCTCTGCCAGATCTTCAATATCCTGAGCGCTTATGAGCATAGAAGGAACAACTACCAATGATCGGGATTCCGGCGGTATCCCTTTCGAGAAATCCAGCCGTGGTAATGGATATGGACTGGTAAAAAGTGTAGTAAGCCAGTTCACAAGAGCTATGGCAAGATAACTGGCGCACAAAATCAAAAGAAAACCAAAGGCCCGGAGATGCCAGCCGTCCATTCCATCACTATGGGCTTTTTCTAAAAGGCTCCAGGTTAAGGTTAATGTTAATAATGTAATTAAACCCAGGTAGAAAAACAGGGGAAACCGGAAAACTGTTTTACTAACTATTGAAGAAAAAGTTTTTTTCATTTTTGTCAGGCGTTCAAGCTGAGGCAGTCCTCTGCCAATGAGGTAGAATCCGACATGGGCTGTACGGTCTTCTGCTCCATTTTGTTTAGCGCCTGTTTTTGCCAGTTCAATAGATTTATGTGCCACTTCAATTTCAGAAAAACTGCATTTTTTGGCAATCTTTTCAATAACATGACGGTAATGGTCACGGGTATTAAAATCCATTAATTTGTATGCCTGAGCAGGGTCTTTTTGAAGAACCTGTTCCACATGGCTCATAGTTTCAACAAACTCACGCCAGTCTAATGAACTCAGGAACCGCAGGCTGCCTATGCTGTTACTGATAGAAACCTGATCGGCTGCCTGCTGCTGGTTTCCAGACTGAATTAACTGGACTATTGTCTGGTTCGATTCAGAAAGCCGCTGTTCAATCCATGTCAATGGAAATGCCAAAGCCGGACTTTGTCCCTGTAACCGACGTACAAATTCTGAAACGAAAGGTGTTGACATCGGAGGATCAGACCTTGCCATATCAGCAATTACAAGAATCAGGCTCTTTGGGTCTTTTTCTGCTGTTTCTGTCATCTTATCGGCCCAGGAATCTGCAAGGTCCCTGTCTATTCTACCAGCAGCTACCCTTACAGCAACACGACGAAGGTTCTCGATTAAAGCCAGTCGCAACATGATGGGAATAGCCCACAATTCACCCAGTTTTAAGGCAGTAATGGTTTGGTATGCAGTCACAAAACGGCGCAGGCTTTCGGGATCAATATGTCCCTCGCCATGCGATATAATTTCTTTTGCTATATCATAAACACGTGGAAGCCCGGCAGACGGACCATTTAGCAATCGGGGCAATTCTTTGCTGTAGCCCTTGGGTAAATGTTTTCTCCCGGTACGAATCTGCTCTTCAATTAAATAAAAATTATCAAGCAGCCATTCACCGGCAGGGGTAATTTGACGATTTGCTTTGACTGCACCTGAGATAAGTTCGTGAACCTCCAGCAGTATGGTTTCATTTTCTGCAAGGCGGGAAAGAAGTTGCTGATCTGGTTCAACTTTTGGACCCGGAATATGCAGACCTGCCAGGGTTTTGCCATACTGCTCCATCTGTTCGGTGCTAAATAATTCCGAACGCATAGGTGGTTCACCATCGGCATATTTCTGCGAAAGGTCATTTTCCCAAAGATGGGATTTTAATCGGTGTAATGATTCATTGAGTATTGAAGGCCCTACCTTCATATCATCCTTATCTTTTATGAAAGATTTATCTAAAATATTTAACCTGAAAAACTTAAGTTCAAAATAAATAAACTTATTTGACACTAATTAGCGTCTTTCCATAAAGTCAGATGTTTTAAATCTGATTTCAGCCTCAATTTATGAACATCTCACGAGATAAATATTACATAAATTTAGAAAGAAGTTACATAATTACCACATTTTTATGAAGAAGAGATGAAAAAAGTTGTGAAGATGTTAAGATGAGAGGTGAGAGGTGAGAGGTGAGAGGTGAGAGATGAGAAGGTGAGAGGTGAGAGGTGAGAGGTGAGAGATGAGAGGTGAGAGATGAGAGGTGAGAAGATGAGAAGGTGAGAAGGTGAGAGATGAGAGATGAGAGATGAGAAGGTGAGAGGTGAGAAGATGAGAGATGAGAGGTGAGAGGATGGGAAGATGGGAAGATGAGAACTCCAAACCTCAGAACTCTTGCAACTTGCAACGTGCAACTTTCAACTTGAAACCCAACCAATGTGTGAATGATGTAACTCTTTTAAATAGTTGTGTAACACTATAGTCAATGCATTGCCTTATATTTGAGTAACTACTAATTTAAGCACTTGTTTTCAAACATGTCTGGCTGAGTGTCTGCCCGTCGCACTGCTTGGCAGGCGGGAAATCG
Organism: Bacteroidales bacterium; assembly: GCA_046485045.1. Classification (GTDB taxonomy): domain Bacteria; phylum Bacteroidota; class Bacteroidia; order Bacteroidales; family UBA10428; genus JAFGPL01. The sequence goes on along the minus strand of JAWOHT010000150.1, from coordinate 2,038 downwards.
AAGCCTGACTGAATGTTGAGATAAATCATATTAACAGGACATGTAAATCATGCAATTGGAAATGTAAATCATTGAAAAATAAATAACAAAGGAGGTTAAGTATCGTAAACAACTTTGTGTTAAACTTAATACTGGATTGATCATTTTAAGAAAATCATGAATACAACCACCAGCAGTGATCATAGCGCCACACCTTAAATATCGTTATAAGATGATGTAAATATCGGACTGACAGAAGGCGCTCCTGTTATAAAACATTTACTGTATCAAAAGCTATCTGTAATTATTATTTCAATCACCGCATTACCCGTCATTGACAGAATGATAATTATTTTTCAGGCGAGATAAAGTTATCCTTTTCTATTGTTGCAGAAGGAATAACTTATTGATATTTATAGATAGCGGCTTAATGACATTTTAATTTTCAAGTATTCATTCACAATGCAATTGTTCCGGAATAATGCAAAAAAATCTAAACCATACTCAAGCAATAGTTGAATTTAGGAGTCTATTATGGATGGTTTTCCTGTTTTTTGTTATTCCATTTAAAGGTAACGGAGAATCCACGGCCAGTTTCATAAGGTTATTTCGAATGGTGTTACTTACAACGGGAATTTGTTTTTTGTTAAACAGCATAGTATCCGGGCAGGCTGTAGGAGATTATCAGTCGAATGCAACAGGAAATTGGAATTCACTTGGTACATGGCAACAATGTATAGTTGCCGGAAACTGGGCTGCAGCCACTGCATATCCCGGGCAAAATACCGGTACGGGTACGGTTACCATTCGTAACAATCATGTCATTACGCTTAATGTATCTCCTGCAAACAGCCTTGGGGCGCTGACATTTGCAACAGGAACTGCAAATGCAACCTCATTGACCATCACCGGACAAACCTTAAATATTACCAACGCAGTAACTTTTGGGACTCCTGCTGCCGATGCCGGCGACCAGACTTTAATTGTTGGAACAGGGGTATTGAGTTGTGCATCTCTGACAATGCCCGCTACCGGTAACGATAATCGGGATGTTTTATTGACCATATCAACCGGGACATTAAATGTTTCAGGGAACATTTTAATGAACAGTTCTAATCAGAGAAATAATATCACATTCAGCAGCAATGGTACGATTAATGCAGGAGGCAACTTTACAGGGGGCGGATTCACCTGCTCAACCGGAACTGTTAATTACAACGGTTCAGGCGCTCAGAATGTCGGGTCCTATACTTACTATAATCTTACCATTTCAAATGGGGGATATAAATCACTTCAGGGATCATCTATCGTTACCAGGGTGCTTAATTTATCTTCCGGAGTTTTACAACTTGGAGACTTCAATCTTAGTTTAACTTATAATGCAGCAAACACCATTCAGGGTACGCCGGGTTCTTCCAGCATGGTCGAAACCAACGGTGCCGGTAACTTAATAAGAAATGCTGTAGCTGCCTTACCGATAGTTTTTCCTATTGGTTCAGGTGGCTATTATTCACCTGTGAACATATCGGCTATTTCGGGAACCACCGGTACCATAAGCATAAAAGCAGTTACTACAGGTGCTATGGCATCAAATTACATAACCAGGTATTGGGATATTATCGCCAGCACGGGACCAAAAACAATAACCGCCACTTTTATGTATAACCCGGCTGAAGCAATTTTCCCCCCTTCCATTATATTGGTGAAACCCGGTGCAGGCAACTGGCAGATACCCACTGGAACAGCAGGTTTTGGCGCTGATAATTTTACAGTTTCGGGTACAACCAATATTGGTACAACCAATTCCTCATGGACAGCCAGTGCTTTGGGGACGTTTTATTCTTACCAGACCGGCGAGTGGAATACACCCGGAACATGGACTACAGACCCGGGCGGTACAACACAGGTTGGTAATGCAATTCCGGAAGATAACGATGTAATAGTTATACTCAATGGCAGATGGTATCGTCAACGCCGCTGCCGCGGTGCAAGCGCAGGGCAACGTATGATCTATGGCATCCTGCTCGTCGTGCAGGTGGTGGTGGCCGTTGCGCTGATC
>JAWOHT010000282.1:0-2509 GCA_046485045.1 Bacteroidales bacterium | reverse complement strand
AGAACCACCACCAGACATTGTTGCCAGTGTTACAGAGGGTTGTGATTCGCTGAAAGTGAAATTCAGACTGATAAATGTTGATACCGATACCATATCTCCTATTTTGTGGGATTTTGGCAATAGAACAAGCAGTGTTCTGGTTGACCCGGATACGGTAATTTACATTGCCGGTAACACGCCCACGGTTCATTACACAGTGAGGGCCATTATTAATGGCGACCCAAACAATATTATCGTTAAGTCAGATTTTATATCCCTTTATCGCATTGTTAAGGCCGACTTCCGCTGCACAGACACGCTGTCGAATACAACAAGCATTATAAAAGTTTGCTACAGCCTCGACCCGCTATTCGATACGGCTGCAGTTTACCAATATACCTGGCAAATGGAAGGATTCTCAGAAAACAACGATGTCAGGCCGATTTATACCTTTATCAATGAACCCGACACCGTAGTTGCCTCGTTGACCCTTGAAGACCTTACCCACGGATGCATCAGTACATCGGTGCAAAATGTAATACTTACCCCTGAAGTAACAGTGCAAAATGTCTTTACACCCAATGGCGATGACATGAACGATTTCTTTATGATAAGCGGAGGCGGTGTAAACTTAAACATAAGGATATTCAGCCGCTCGGGATTGCTGGTATATGAGGGGGAAGGAACAGAAATCGTATGGGACGGTAAAACCGAATACGGGATGGAACTTAACCCGGGGGTGTATTTTTACGTTTTAACTTCTTCTTCATCCCAGGATCCTTTGGGCAAGTTCAATAAAACAGGGTATATCTATTTGTTCAAATAATTCTTTCATGTATTTATTTCCATATAGCATCCCGATTAAATATTAAATCATTATCACTCAATTGAAAATGAAACAATTTATAATCTTGGTTTTGCTTTCTTTCATTACCACTGCCGTATTTTCCCAGATAGATTCAATTTACACTGTAAATGGCAAACAAATAAGATGTAAAATAATTAAGGAAGACAGTTCACGTGTGTATCTTCAGATGTACAATCATAAAAAGCAATATCTTGACACCTATATTGATAAAAAAGATATTCTAAGGATTCAATACGGGAAAAAAAAACCTTTAACCGTTTCGGGGATTAACTTCGGAGTAGGGATTGGACCGAGTTATGGTGTTATCGGTACAAAAATGCTTATCGGTAAAAACAATTCAGGGTTTATAGTTGGTTTGGGTTCAACCCCTTTGGGCAAACTCACTCCAAATGCGGGGGTGCAATTATCTGCAAAATTTTTTTTTGTTAATTTCGGGTACGGTGCATATGGTGTAATTAAACCCGAGGACAGCCCTGTTATGGCTAACTATGGCATGAATTTAAATACAGGGGTAATGATCAACCTGGGTAAATATCGTCATTGGTTTCTGGAAATTGCACTGGGAATTGTTCTGGCAGAAGACCAACAACTATCTTATTCAAGTTATGAATTCTTTAATTCCAAAGGCGCCCTGGGAATTGGCTATCGTTTTGAATCAAAAAATTAATTGCAGCTTATTGTTCAACAAATGATACCTCTAAAAGACACCATTCCTTCAAAAAGTTTCCCGATCATCAATTATATGTTGATCCTGGCCAACCTGACAGTCTTTATTTTTGAAATGAGACTGCCCGAAGCGCAACTTAACGAACTGTTTTACAGGTATGGCCTGGTACCTGCTAATATTCTTCCGGCGTTGTTTAGCGGTGAAGAAGGCAGTTATAAAATATTATGCACCTTTGCCTCCAATATTTTTCTTCACGGCGGGCTCTGGCATTTTCTCGGTAATATGCTTTTTCTCTTTATTTTCGGAGATAACGTTGAAGACAGGATGGGTAAATTCGGTTACCTGGTTTTTTATCTCCTCACCGGAGTTCTTGCCGCCGCCACTCATTTCGTGCTTTATATGCATTCCCCAGTCCCGGCAATTGGTGCTTCGGGTGCAATATCGGGAGTTATGGCTGCCTACGTGTTTCTTTTCCCAAAAAGCAGGATAATTACCCTTATTCCGGTTTTTTATATTATACCCCTTTTGGTTCCGATACCGGCATTTATATTTATAGGCATATGGTTTATCCTGCAGCTTATCAGCGGCACCAGCCACCTTTTGTTTCACGGGGCAGCATCGGGTATTGCTTTCTGGGCACATATCGGCGGATTTGTCGCCGGTTGGATATTGTATAAAATGTTTGTCAAAAGAAAAAGATATTCTTATTGATCCTCAATCAAAATCCTATTCCCCGCTTTCCTGATTTCCTTTCCTCATCTCGATAACCTCAAGATAACGGTTGTAAAACACAGACTTTTTACGGTCGGTTGATACCATATAGATGTATGACATTCCCTGTGATTTTCCCGATATCTTTTGCTTTCTGTCTTTTGGTTTCAGCGCGATAATGGGGTCGAGAAATGCCTTGTTTGATGACAACACCTGCATTACACCGCGTGTATAGCCAAAGTAGTACCACTTATTTTCAATTTCAAGGTAGATATCACAAATGT
>JAWOHT010000251.1:0-6646 GCA_046485045.1 Bacteroidales bacterium | reverse complement strand
CTGCAGACGCTGGTCAAGGTGTTCGCCACCCAGCCGCTGCGCATATGCATAACTGGCCATCGTGTCGTCATGAACCTTATCTACCTGCACACCGCAGATGCAGTCGTGAAACTGGTTGAACAAAATCGGCTCCCAGGCGCGCCATACCTCGTCGCTATCTACTGGCTTACCCAGCAACACCGCCAGGGCGTCCAGCTTTTCTACGTTCGTCAGCAGGGTCTCGCAGGCACGGTTTGCTTGTTTAACCTCTATCCGGCTGCTGTAGCAGCCCTGGAAGATAGGGTTCATGTCGGTTTTCAGGACTGACAGGCCCTTGCTGCTGGCAGCCTGCCCGAGCGCGGACAGGAACTCGTCTGGACTGGCCACCACCAGCTCGCAAGGGGCATCGTTTTGTGCATTAAACGCAGCTGCCAGGGTAGTGATGTGCGGTTCAGGCTCGCCGAGGTCAACGCCGGCTGGTCCGAGCAGGATGCTGGTGCTTGAGATGGGCTTGAGCCGTTGATAACGACCGCGAATAAAGGTTTTAAACTCTTCCAGGTTGTGAGGAGAGCCGAACATGAAGCCATAGCTGTAGGGCAGCCAGAGTGCCAGTATCTGCGAACCGTCGATCCCCTGCCAGATAAACTCGGCATGCTCGGGAGGCGGATAGGGCACACCGCGCGCAAAAAAATAGCTGGTAAAGCCGGACTTACATAATAACTGGGGCATCTGCGGGTGATGCCCGAATGTGTCGAGAGCCCAGCCCGCAGTAACTTCAATTCCCAGCTTCCTGCGGCAGTAGCCTTTGCCGTACAACACCTGGCGGACGAATGAGGACAAAGAGAGCGAAGAGATCACGGCATACAACCAGAAAGTACTCGAAGAGCTTGAACTGCGCAAAGCTGGCATGGATAAGGCTTCTCTTAAGAGCCGGAAAGAGACGGAGAAATACAACGAGCAGGTGCGCCAGGAGCAGGAGAAATTGAAATTGGAAGAAGCTGAAAAGATCAGTAAGGTTAGCGAAGAAATCAAAATATTTAATGAAAGGTTATTTGAAACCAGACAAATAGAGGAAGAAAGGTACAGAGAAGAGCAGGAACAATTCAACAATCAGATAAAGGAAGAGAACCGGAAGATAATTGAAGAACTTGAAAAATGGCAAAAAGGTGAAGATCAGGAAAAAATAAGACTAAGCAGTGAAATTGAAAAAGAAAACTTACAGTTAATTGAGCATAGGGAAAAAGAGATCCTCCGCTTTAAAGCAGAGGCTGTAAAAGAAAGTAAAAGAATTGACAAGGTTAATAATATGCTGCATAAGGAAATCGGGGAAGACCATCGCAAAATTATAGCGGCAAATGATATTTACAGCAAAAAAGTACTTGCATATAACCTTAAAACAGTTGAAGAACAGGAAAAGGAAAAGAAAAGGGCAGAAAAGGAAAAACTCGATTACTCCAGGAAAATAGAAAAATACAACCAGCGCATCCTTCAAAAACAATACAAGTTAAGAGAGGAATTACAAAAATCCATTCAAAAAACCAAAAAGATCAACGAAAAGATCCAGCAAAAAAGGGCTGTTGATTATCAGAATTAATATCAGTTGAGATATTTTTTTACTGCATTTAACATCTCTCCTTCCGGAATTCTCCTGGAGAGGTTATCCACCATTAGATTGATCAGGTCGTCCATCAGGAGCGGATTAAGGCATAACCTGAAACCAAGGTTCCTGCATATTTCACGTTCTTCGGTGGTTATTTGCCCATCAATTCTCATTAAAAAAAGAAGGTGGTAGAACTGCTGCATCCTCTCAAGCATGTTGTCTGGTAAAGTGAATTGCAAATCTTCAGGATGATCGTGAATATTAGTTATTTCATCTTTTGTTATTCCGAGCTTGTCAGCAAGGTCGCCGATGAACCTTGCTTCATTCTGGTCTATCCTGTGGTCGGCATCACTTAATTTGATAATCATTAAAAGGAAACTTTTCCTGATGTTGATATCATTTTGTGAAAAGATGGTCATGGCTGAATAAGGTTTAATGGTTTATTCTTAGTGATTTGCCAGGCGGCAATGAGTTTTTTAATGTCCTGTACAATGGCATCATAACGGTTTGCATCAAGATACTCCTTTTTAAAAACGCTGGCGCCAAAGGCAATAGCCGAAGCCCCCATGCTGAAGTATTCTGCAATATTGGTATCAGTTATCCCACCAACTGCCATTAATTCTATCTCGTTAAAAGGAGCAAGAATTTCTTTAAAATATTTTGGTCCAAATGCTGATGCCGGAAAGACTTTGACCATTGCTGCCCCCATCTGCCAGGCTGTATGAATTTCTGTAGGTGTAAGGGCGCCGGGGAATACCGGGATAGAGTTCAGATAGCAATATTCTGCAACATCTTTAACGATAGATGGTGTTACAATAAACCCGGCACCTGCTTCGAGAGCATCGAACAAGTCGGTTCTGTTTAATACGGTGCCTGCACCGATTAAAAGACGACCGGAAGCAAGATTGGTCATTCTTTTAAGCAGGTAAGGGGCATGTGACGTATTCATGGTAATTTCAACCACTTTTAGTCCCGATTCGATAATTGCTTCTGTGAGCTGCGAAAGCTGCTCTTCTTTGATACCCCTCAAAATTCCCATTAAAGGCAATTCTTTCAGCTCTTTAGGTGTCTTTGCCATCTTTAGGTTTTAGAATTCAAATGTATAAAAAAAAGTTCTTCGTGGTGAATCATACCAATTTAAAATTTGGCGGTATATAGTGTTTCTAAGAAAACTCTTCTTGCTCAAAAGTGGCTTCTAAGAAAGCTTTCAGTCCCAGACTCCCGCGATAGGATGATTACAAAACTTACACTTTTTTTCTGCGATATTGTTAGAAATAATTGTATATCCTTTTCTTTCAACAACTATTTTGTTGCAATGGGGACATATTGTGTTCTCGGCGCCTGAACCGGGTGCATTTCCAATATATACATATTTCAATCCTTCTTTTAACGCAGTTTCTCTTGCCTTTATAAGTGTATTTACAGGGGTGGCAGGCAGTTGGGTGAGTTTGTATTGAGGGTAAAACCGGCTGAAATGCAACGGTGTTTCCGATAATCCATTATCATACAACCACTTACACATATCTGTTATCATATTCAAATCGTCTGTCCATCCTGGTACCAGCAGGTTTGTAATTTCAAGCCATACTCCTGCCCGCTTAAGTGTAAGCAGTGTATCTAAAACAGGTTGCAGCCGTCCGCCGTTAAGTTTAAGATATGTACTGTCTTTAAATGATTTCAGGTCAATATTAGCCGCATCAATATATTTTGCCAATTCAAGCAGCGGTTTTTCGTTAATATAACCGGCTGAAACTATTATATTTTTAATCCCCCTTGATCTTGCCAGTTTTGATGAGTCGTAGGTGTATTCGTAAAAGGTAACAGGCTCGGAATAAGTATAAGCAATTGACCTGCAATTATTTTTTACCGACTCGGCAACCAACCTGTCAGGCATAAGGTCATAATTTCGGGTTTCGCGTGGTGATGACTGCGATATGCTCCAGTTCTGACAGTTGAGGCAGGCGAGGTTACAACCCGCGGTGGCAATTGAATAAGATTTACTACCGGGCAGAAAATGATACAACGGTTTTTTTTCAACAGGATCAATATGAACAGCACAGGGGTTACCGTAGGCAATCGAGTAAAGTTTTCCTTTGTAATTGACCCTGCTCCTGCAGTCGCCGGTATCTCCTTCTTTAATCGTACATTCATTGGGACAAATAAGGCATGTAACACCTCGCGGTGATAATTCATAGAACATACCTTCTTTACTCCATTTCCATAAATCATCTTTTGTCAGCCTCAGAGAAGATACTTGAGATTTACTGCTTCCGTAAATATCCGGAATAAATCCGCAGAACAGCGAAGCAGCACCGATCATTCCGGTTTTAATAAATCTTCTTTTTGAATGTGTTATTTTGTATTGTTTCATTATCTCTCAATTGGCCGATATTAGAATGGTTGTAAGCAAAATGATATATGAAAAAGTGATACAATATGTTTTTGGTACTTAATTACCACTTGTCAAAGTTATTAAATCTTTATTTTAAAAAAGGTCCATTTTCATGACAAATAGCAGCATCAACCATTTAAAATGAATCTGTGTTAATAAATATTCCTTATTTGAATTGTAATTAGAAAACATTGCTTTATCTTTAAAGTTCATATTTCTACACATAATACATCATGTATATTTTTTAACGATAGAACTTTACGATAATGGAAGTATTGCTTATAGAACCATCTAATAAAACACCGCTTGTTGATTTCTCTCTTTCAGGGAAGCTTATACTTGCCGGGAATGCTTACCCTGAAAATGCAAAAGATTTTTTCGATCCGCTGATTGACTGGATCATGGAACTTAGGGTACCTGAGGTTAGCTTCGATATCGTTTTGGAATATTTTAATACCGCTGCAGCCAAGAAACTTCTTGAACTATTGAGAAAGCTTGATTCCAGTTCAAAGATAGACCATATATTGATAAACTGGCATTACGACAAAGATGATAAAGATGCCTTGGAATCGGGTCAAATTCTTGCTGAAACTCTATCAAGGGCAAAATTCAATTACGTAGTAAACCAACAATAGGCAGTCACAACAACTCTTTTGAAAAACACGGGGTCCCGTCTGGCGTGATAACTGTTTTCAAAATGAGCGTAACGTAGTAATTGTCGTTTTCTCAGAGCCAGGTATCTGGCTGTCAGTTTTAGGGATATGGTTATTTAAACTGATTGATTGTTTTTCTTATCATAATAAGCTTAATCAGCAAATTATCAAGGTGTTGTAAATCAATCATGTTAGACCCGTCAGACAATGCTTTTTTAGGATCGGGATGTGTTTCAAGAAATATCCCGTCAACTCCGACTGAAATTCCAGCCCTGGCAATTGTTTCTATCATTTCGGGCTGGCCTCCTGAAACTCCCCCGGGTTGATTGGGTTGTTGCAGGCTATGTGTGATATCCAGAATAACCGGACAATCGAATTTTTTCATTTCTACAATTCCTCTGAAATCAACAATGAGATCGTGATAGCCAAACATTGTACCCCTGTCGGTTAACATTACTTTCTTATTACCTGATTGAACAACTTTATCCAGGGCAAAGCGCATTGAATCGGGTGAAAGGAACTGGCCTTTTTTGATATTTACAACCTTGCCCGTTTTTGCAGCGGCAACCAATAAGTCAGTCTGGCGGCATAAAAAAGCCGGAATCTGAAGAATATCAACATAACCGGCTGCAAAGTATGCTTCTTCCGGGGTATGTATATCTGTAAGAACCGGTATCTTGTATTTGTTTCTGATTTTTTTCAGTATCTCCAATGCTTCTTTGTCCCCAATTCCCGCAAAAGAATCAAGTTTCGACCGGTTGGCTTTTTTGTATGAAGCTTTAAAAATATAAGGAATGGTATATTTTTCAGATAATTGAGCAACCTCTTCGGCAATGGTAAAGCAGTTCTCCTCTGATTCTACTACACAAGGCCCTGCAATAAGAAAAAAATTACCTGTATCATGGTATTTTATTTCAGGTAATAACTCCTTTATATTCATCAGCACACTTATTTTAATGAACAAATATAAATCAATGTTTGACAGGGTTAATGATAAAGTAAATATATTTGGATTTTTTTTAGGGCGAATGATACAACTACCAAAGTGTATTCACATCTTTAATAGATATAAAAATTAATTAAGAAATTATGAGCTTAATAAAAAGAGGGAGTAGATTACCCGGTAAAATAAAGGGTTTGTTTTTTGTTTGTAGAATGGATAGGCTTGTTCCTGTCAAACTCTTTAATTTCTTAGCACATATAGCAGATTTGTCAAAATGGATTTCAAAAAACAAGAAAACATGTGAAAACGATTTTTATACAAAATCATTTGATTATAATAAGCGTGAATCTTTATACGAACAGGTGATAACAGGCTGTAATTTAGATACAAACATAGACTATATTGAATTTGGTGTTTCAAAAGGTCTTTCATTTAAATGGTGGATTAATCGAATCAAAGATGTTAATGCCAGGTTTTATGGGTTTGATACTTTTAGTGGGCTTCCGGAATCTTGGGGTCCATATAAAAAAGGAGATATGGAAAATAATAATGCTCCTCCTGTCATCGATGATACAAGACATACATTTTACCAGGGTCTTTTTCAACAGACTTTATTGCCTTTTTTAAGTAATTATGATGCAGGTAAACGAAAAGTAATACATATGGATGCAGATATTTATTCAGCTACTCTTTATGTTTTGACTTTAATAACTCCAATTCTTAAATCAGATGATATAATTTTTTTTGATGAGTTTAATGTTCCTCTTCATGAATTTAAAGCCTTTAAAGAGTGGAGTAGTTCTTTTTACATAGACTATGAAGTGTTAGGAGGGGTTAATAATTTTTATCAGATCGCAATAATGATCAAATAACCCGCTCTATCTGAACCTGCAGCGCTGACCAAATTGTTTTGGGAGTGTTCACTCAGAAAAGTGTGACAAACAAGAACTTTATCCACCCGTGCAGGCCAGATTATTTTACTTGATATGTTGGATGCCCGGTTTGCCAAAATGCAAAGCTTAAGACATCCGCCCAGCTTTCAAAATCCTTGGTTTTTGTATTCCCTATTCCATGCCCGG
>JAWOHT010000235.1:0-17168 GCA_046485045.1 Bacteroidales bacterium | reverse complement strand
ATTTTTTCCATATACCAGTTTAATGCCTTTTCGATTTTCTGATAATGAAAAATAGTGGTAATGGCCCTCTGCAATCGTAAAAAGGCCGTTTCACTTTTAACAATATAGTCAAAAGCCTGGTGCTTCATACAATTAACGGCAACTTCAATTTTATCTTGTGAGGAGAGGATAATAACAGGTATATGCGGACTGCTTGTTTTTATCCTGTCGAGTGTTTCCAAACCATCAATGGCTGTTACATCAATACTATTGAGATGGTAATCTAATATAATAATGTCGGGATTTTGCCTGATATTTTCCAGACACAGCTCTCCTGTTGCGAATGTTTTTACTTTAGATTCAGTGTTCAGGGAGAATTCAATCTCCAGGGACTTTAAGAATAAGGCATCGTCATCAACAAGAAACAACAGTATGTTGTTATCATTCGTCATAAATTAAAATTTTTAATCAAATTATACTCTTCTTCTAATTCTTCGCATACCCGCAAACAGACATTTTCAATCTGCACAACCAATTCCGGTATTTCGTCAGAAGGCAGCCCACTTTTGGCTTCATCCTGTATTTTTTTTGTTATGTTTTCAAAATCTTTATGAATGCCCATGATAGAAAATGAGGGTATCAACTGGTGCATTGCCATATACAATGAATTCCAATCTTTTTCGTTCAGACTTTGTTTCATTCTGCTGATAAGGGGAGGAGTTTGATCCAGATAAAGTTTAATCATCTCCATCATTAATTCAGGCTTGTCTTGGGTACGCTGTTTTAAATAAGTTAAATCGGTATATTTTTGCGAAGCGGGGTGCATACCGGTTTGCAATGGGACATTCTCTTTGTCACCCCTATTTTGTGTCAGCATAGATTTGCTTAATAAAGCAATTATTTTATTATGCAAAAGTTTCTCATCTACAGGTTTTGCAATATAATCGTTCATGCCAAAAGCTTTACATTTTTTAAAGTCCACTGTGGTTACATCGGCTGTTAATGCAATGATTGGAATCTGCGATTGTAAAGTGCCGCGAATGTATTTTGTAGCTTCAAATCCGTCCATTTCAGGCATAAGCAGGTCCATTAAAATAATGTCGTATGAGTTTTTCTCAAGTTTTTCAATGGCTATTTTACCGTTGGCAGCCATATCGTGCTCAAATCCATAATCATCCAATATTGTTTTCATTAGTAATTGATTGAGTGGTATATCTTCTACCATCAATACTTTTATGGTTTTAACATCAAATTCCAAATCCTTTATCTCAGTTTCCTTGAAAACTCCATCACTGGTTTTCAGAAAAGGTAATTCGAAACTAAAAACCGAGCCCTTTCCCAGCATGCTTTTCACGGATATGTTTCCTCCCTGCGATTCAATTAATTGTTTGGCAATGGCAAGTCCCAGACCTGTACCTCCATATAGTCGTGATATGTCGCCAGACGCCTGTTGAAAATTTTCAAAAATAGAGCCAATTTTGTCTTTATCTATTCCGATTCCGGTATCAGAAACTGAAAATTGAATAATTGCTTTATGTTCATCTTCACTCAATAGCTGAACACTCACTGTTATTGCTCCTTCTGAAGTAAACTTAACTGCATTGCTCAACAGGTTTAACATAATCTGGTGCAAACGGGCAGAATCGCCGGAAAGTATCTCAGGAATTTTGCTGTCATATTTTTTTACCAGCCTCAGGTTTTTTTCCAGAATTTTAGGCTCAAACAAATGTATCATTGCTGAAATTGATGCATCCATTTTGAACGGAGTTTGTTCAAACCTCATCTTCCCCGAGTCTATCTTTGCCAGGTCAAGAATGTCGTTAATCAATAAAGTGAGCGCATCGCCGCTTGATTTTATAGCATTTAAATACTCTTTTTGTTTCGCGGTTAAATCTGTTCTCAATAACACCTTTGTAAATCCGATGATTGCATTCATAGGTGTGCGGATTTCATGGCTCATGTTCGATAAAAACTGTTGTTTTGATTTCACCGCCTGTTCAGAAATATGTGCAGCCCTTTCAGCTTTTCTTTTCGCATCTTCAGCAATTTCACGTGCCAGTTCGGCCTCTATTTTTGCATTTGTCAGTTCAGCTTCAATTCTTTTATGATCGGTAATATCTCTTGCCACCACAACTACACCCAGCACGGTTCCAAATTCATCTTTATACACCGACCCGTTAAACAAAACTTCTGTGAGTTTGCCATCTCTTATGGTTAAAGGAAAATCGGCAACAAAACCTTCTGAAAAAACCTGCTTATAGATATCACGCGCCTTTTCGGGTTCTGTAAAATAATCGAAAAAATCGGTTCCGATGAGGTTCTCACGGGTAACTTCTGTAATGTTGATCGAAGCATTATTGATGTCGGTGATTTTGCCAAAGGGATTAATTGTAAAAAGCGGATCCAGGCTGGCTTCTATCAGACTTCTGGCATATCTGGATTCCTGCTTTGTTTTTGCTTCCATTACTATTATAATTTAGATATATCAAATGTCTTCAATGGCAACCCGTCTTTTAAACTTTAGTTTTTTAAAATGAGAAGGAGTAAGCCCCGTATTCTTTTTAAACTGGTTAGATAAATGTGCCACGCTGCTGTAATGCATCTTCCACGCAATTTCAGTGAGATTTAATTCGTCGTAAATAATCAGCTCTTTAACTTTCTCAATTTTATGAGAAATAATAAATTTTTCGATTGTGGTACCCTGAACCTCCGAAAATAAATTTGCCAGGTATGTATAATCGTAATTTAATTTTTTGCTTAAGTAATCAGAAAAATTGGTTTTGGGCAATTCATCAGCATAATGAACCATTTCTATAACTGCATTTTTTATTTTTTCAATAATCACTGCTTTCCTGTCGTCCATAAGTTCAAGACCCGATTTGAGCAAGCCAATGCTGATTTGTTCAGATTGCTCAGGGGTAATATTTTCCATAACATTCACAACACCCAAATCTTCAATAATGAAGTGAAGACCGAGGTTTTTCAACACATCCTTCACAACCATTTTACAACGCTGGCTGACCATGTATTTGATATACAACTTCAATATTTAATAATATGATATGGGTTAATTAATTTGAAAAGATATGGATTAATTACGGCAAAAAGGTTATACAATTATTGCTAAAAGTTACATCATTCACACATTTCAAAGAGTGAGGGCCCAATTAAGAAAATTTATTTATGTTGAGATATCTTAGAAGCTGTTTTAATTAATACATTCTGTTAACTGAATGAAGTGAGTAAGTGTTGGGAACAATTTTATGTCCGTGTATGTGCGCATACACTTTGGTAAACTCAGCGCCAAAATAAAGAATTATGGCTGAAAAATAAACCCATAAAAGAATTAAAATGATTGAACCGGCAGCGCCATAGACAGATGCTATATTGAAATTTTTAAGGTACAGACCAATAGCAAATTTTCCAATCATAAACAGAAATGCAGTAAAGGATGCCCCGATCAGGCAATCTGTAAGTTTTATTTTCCCATCGGGCAATGTTTTGAAAATCAGGGTGAATAAAAGTGTAATGATGATATACATGAGTATTAAATTGGTGATATAAAACAAAAATAAGGGATACTGCGGAAAGTTGATTACCAATTGTTTATTGAGAATATCAATTACAGCATTAATGATTAACCCTACAAGCAACAGAAATCCCACAGACCCTATCATAGAAAATGACATCAGGCGGTTGAACATAAATTTGATTAAACCTCGTTTAGGTTTTGTTTTTATTCCCCAGATATAATTTATTGAGTCCTGAATTTCGGCAAATACGCTGGATGCGCCGATTAATAAGATGACAATGCTTATTGTTGCGACAAAGAAATTGCGGTTTGACAGTGTCACGTTTTTAATGATATCCTGTATCTGCATTGCAACCTCATTTCCCACAAACCCGTTAATCTGTCCGAAGATTTCACCCCTTACGGCATCTGCACCAAAAAACACGCCACTGAGTGAAATAATAATAATTAATAATGGCGGCAACGAAAAAATGGTGTAAAAAGATAAGGCAGCGCTTAATTTAACAGCATGGTCATCTATAAACCCTTTGAAGGATTCTTTGAATAGAAAACCAATTTTTTTTACTGGGCTAATGATTTGCATAATTTCTGATATTAAAGTTATGGTTTATTGAAACACCATTGTTGCCGGCTTTCCAATTTCGAAATCTCTTAATCCGAAATCATTTGTTTTAAATGAATTTACTTTAAGAATATTTTGTCCCTTACCAGGTATTACAGGATAAAATGCAAAAGAAATGTGAAAGGTTTTGAATACCAGGTTCTCATTTTTAATTAATACTCCCAGCCCGATCTGTGAATACACATTGCTGTTTATGAAACCAGTTAATTGATCTGCAAGCATACCGAGAGATAAAATAAGATAAGGGCCAAAACGAAATCCGATAAAATTCCAGGGTGTATACGCCTGTGTTTGCAGGGTAAGTAAAAGCCGGCTTGTACCCGATAATACAGGACTGTTAAATCCATCCAGTCCATAACCATCATTAATGGTTAAGCTATCGCTATAGAAACGGTTTATTCCAAAGGTAACCTGCGGTTTTACAAATTGTCTGAATCTCCATTTTCCTATTTGGAATATCATGGTCGTATAGTTTACACTTGCTGTAAAAGCTCCCTGTTCAGCGCGAGATGCATGAAAAAAAGTGCCGAACTCAAAATTGGAACTCATATAACCCAAAGGAAAATAGTTACCAAAAGAAATTCGTGTACCAAGATAAAAGCGGCCGGAACTGTTTTTTTCCTGATAGCCTCCTGTAAGACTAATAACTTTTCCAATGGGGACATCTTCAGTTACACCAAACCTGAAAATATACTTATCCTGTAAATATTTTCGGGTGGATATGCCAATACTTGCCAGATAAAAATTTTCATCTGAATAAAACTGTTGTCTGTTAAACAAATCGTCTGGTTTTTCAATATAGCGTATTCGCATAAATCTTAAGGCAGTAATAAAATTGGTTGTACGCCTATTCTCGGTATTGCCTTTGAATATTTGTGTGGCATTTCCTGCCCAATAATCCTGAGTGTTAAGCTTAATCCGCTGCAAAACTAATAGTGAATCGGCTGTGTGATAGTTCTCTTTGCTAAAATGTTGCGAAACATATACCCCTGCCGCCCACTTTGCATATGGTGAAAAAAACGGACGGTTAACTTCAAAACTTCGTGTATAATTTCTATTTTCGTCTATGTTGTAAAGAAATGTACTGTTAACGAAAGTATTACGTAAATTAGGAATTGAGTAGTTTGTGGAAAAAGCAAAATTACCGTTGCTATAATTTTTTGTGTAGCTGTTTTTAAATTCATGGCCAAGTCCCATGAAGTTTTTATCCATCAATTGAACAGAAGTACGGATATCTGAAAATGAACCATCCGGGATAATACTCCACTTATCTGATGCACGGATAAAAATATCAACAGAGTCGGAGTGTTTTGAAGTTGCAACAACAAAAAAGGAAACATCGTGAATATATCCCCTGCTGCGCACCAGTCGTTCAGATTCTTTTACGAGTAACGAATCGAAAATTTGGTTTTGCCTTACAAGCAAAAGGTTTCTGATGGTAACAGGCAGGGTTTTAATATGCAGTTTATTTCCGGTATTGGATATAAAGTTGCCGGGGGTTGCTTCAACTTCATTAACTGAATACCCAAAAGGATCAAGCGTTTCAATGTTAATATGCCTGATTGTTTTTCCTTCAAAACTGTTGTAAGGTTTTTGAATGAGATTTTTATAAACCTTTTTTTTAACTTTCTTTTTTGGTGCACTGCTTGTTGCAGGTTTAAAAATTAGCCTGTAGACGAATTTCGTAAATTTGTTTCTTTTCGAATAAGATTCTATGTTCTCATAAATATGGGTTGAATCTTCCTGAGCGGGCAATTCCTGTGCATATACAACACTGTTTGTAAAAATTGAACCAATGATTAGCGTTACAATAACCCTGGCCCGCTCCGGTATAACAGGAGAAAATTTTTTCATGTTAAAGGTTCTGTTCACTGTTATATAAACAAAAAAGCCACCGTTCAACGGATACCGGTAAACGATGACTTTTCAAATAATATATGTGATTTAAAGTGATGAGATAATTTTCATCAGCTCTTCTTTGGATTTACCCAGCTTTTTTTGAAGTCTTCCGAACATCTCATCTTTCTTACCATCTGCAAACAATAAATCATTGTCTGTAAGTACCGCAAATTTTTGTTTGAGCTTGCCTTTTTGCTCATTCCAGTTTCCTTTTATTTCTGTTTTGTTTGCCATTTTATTTAAGTTTAAATTTTCAATAGAAAATTACTGTTACAAAGTTGAACACTTTGTATTAAATAAGTGTTACATAACTCTTTTAATAAATTACAATATTCACACATTTACCGGTTTATCGCGATTTGGTCCTTATATCTTGAAATTACTGGTTCAAGATTTTGTCGCTTCTGTATCTGTTTTTTTCTTTCTTCGAAAAATTCCCTGAAAAGCAGACTTACCTAATGAATTAATGGTATCCGAATTTTTAGAAATTAATTTTGTAACACCCATTCGTAAAGCATAACCGATAAACTTTCTATATCTGTTTACCGATTTGCCCACAATTAATCTTTGCGATATATATCCGGTGGCTAAACCCATAACAGATGCTAAAATATTATCGAACACAATAGGTGATGATGTAAAATCATGAATAGAACTCCTGAGCAGGTTAACAGGTTTAAAACTATCGTATGTAGCATGAAAATGTTCTTTCAGAAGCTGCTGGCTTGCAATTTGTTCAATTTCAAGTAATTGAATTGTATTCTTAAGATCCATTGCCGATTTGATATTTTCCATATTATATTATTTTAGCACCATTTTAATAATATAATTGTAAATAATCTTCTTAAGACCTTTATGCGCGAAGAAATGTAAAACAATGGCCATTAAACCGTAAAATGCAGCCACCGCAAAAAATCCTAAAAAAGTTTTATCTAGTATATCACCAAGCCATAAAGCCAGTCCCAGATTGAAAAAAAGCAGGAATGAGACAATCAGGATAAAAACTACAGTATGGGGTATAAATGAGGAAACAACATCTGATGCTTTATCTAGCGTTTTAAGTTTTATCAACTCAAAGCTTTTTTTGCCATATTCTGTGGCTCTTTCCAGCAATTCTTCAATCAGTTTAGCATTGTCTGCCATGGCGCTTTTTTAAATTACTTATCAATTAAGTATTTCTAGTTATCTGCAATATGCATACCGCTGTTTGCAATGGTTAAAAGGAACATCGTTTCTTCATCAGCAACAAGTGTATATTCTACCTTTTCATGCAAAATCAGTAACTGACCTTTATCTAAGGTTACAGATTTTTTTCGTGTCTGAAACATTAAACTGCCTTCAATTATTTGAATGGTAACTGAATCATCTGATTGAAATGACACTATTTCTGTTCCGCCACGCACTGCAGTCAGCATAACCTGTTTTCCCTGTCTTTTTAAAAGGATCATTGCACTTAGCTCTCCATTATTCCAGGAATTGCTGCCTTTTAACTTTGCTATCAGAAATGGCAGGTCAAAAGCGTTGAATGAAGTTTTTCGTTCCTGATAATTTTTTCGGAGAGGTTGTTTGATTGTCAAAATTTCATGATCCATATTCACCATATTATTAAATGAATAATTCTTAAGCCGGTATTACTTTTACTGCTCTGTTTTTACAATACCTAATAATTAACCGGCAGCTGCCTTTGCTTCTTTTTCTGATTTCTCAAACTTGGCTTTACCCTTCTCAGTAAGGTCTGAAACTTCATCTTTTACTTCTTCAAATTTTTCGGAAATGTTATCCAGAAATTCATTAAACTTTTCTTTTAATGCTTCTGCAAAATCTTCTCCTTTTTTAGACAACTTTTTACGGGTATCAGACCCTTTATCGGGTGCGAACAAAATTCCTAATAAAGCACCGGCCGTTACACCGGCCAGTGCGCCTAATATTAATTTTCCTGAGCTCATAATTTATATTTTTAAGTATTCTGAAATTAAATGATTAAAGGACTCTTCTTCCCTGAATAAGCCTAAATATAATTGCAATTACTGCAATAACTAGCAATACGTGAATGATTCCACCGGCACTGTAGCCTATAAACCCTATCGCCCAAGCGATAATCAGTATAACCGCGATGACATAAAGTAGATTTCCCATGATGATTGATTTTTAATGAATTATAATAAAATAATAAGTAATATAACAATTACAATAATTGCTCCTGCTGAAACATACACTCCGTTACCGAGATTAGCGAGCTGACTTTCGATAGAGCGTACTTCTTTTCGCAGGTTTTTTTTATCCGGCGATTTCAGGGCTGATTTATCCATCGCATTTATTTCGTCGAGTCTTTGCAGTAGAATTTCAGCCTTTAAAAGCTCGGCAGTTTTTGGCTCAACCATTAAGGTAAGCCCATTGTCAGAGGTAGCAGCATTTGATTGGTTAGGAGTAAATGCTAATAACAGACCAATTGTCATCAGATAGAAAAAAATTCTTTTCATTTTGTTTGTTTTTAATTATGAATAATTTACAGTTCTTTATACAAAAAGACATTTGTGATTCTTACCATTGAATCTTATGTCGCTCATCAATACTAATTATACAACCTCAATCCTATAGTTGCCTGATACCAGAAATTTTTATAACGTGGCGTTGTTGTTGTCCCGTCACCGTTATTATTCAGAATGTCCCATCCGACCCTGGCACCAAATACAAAATGATTGTAATTGATATCGAAACCACCAATAAAACAAAAAGTGTTTTTACGTATATTATCGTTTTCAAATTCCTGTTCCTGTTCAAAGCTTAATGAAGCACTTTCAAAAACATCACTTTGTTTAATCAGAAATGAATACTGAGGACCAGCCATAAGCGTAATGAATTTGCCTGGTTTGAATTGAATTAACAACGGTACATCAATATAACTTGTGGTACGTGTAAATTTATAGGGGCTTCCAAGTATTCTGCCTGTTGCATTGAAACCTTTCTGAGAAAATAACACTTCGGGCTGAATGCCTAAATATTTACCGACAGGTACAGCCAAAAAAGCACCAAAGACTAACCCAAGCCGCGGGTCTGTTTTAAATTCTTCTCCTTCGGAATCATATACATTTGAATAATTGGCGCCAATTTTTAAGCCAAACAAGAGGTTTTCACGAAAATCACCATCATTGTTCTGAGCGCTATTATCTACCGCCAAAAGGCCAATCATCAATATCAATAAACTTAATTTTTTCATGCTTTTAAATGTAATAATGGTTAAATATTCTCCTGTCAAAGGTGGGTTGATAAATGTTGTAAAATGTTACATAACTTCATAATTAAGTTACATCATTCACACATTTATGTTTTGTTAATTGCTATTTTAGGTTATATTTACATCATATTAACTTTTTTGGCAATAACCTGTTATACAATAACAATTCTGATAAGCTCAAAGAGGTGTCCCCTTTTGATGCTAAGAAATAAGAACTGTATGATAATAGCTTAAAGACATTACCGGCTAGTTATTGCCTGAAAAGTTGTAACTTCAATAGATTATTAAATCAAAATAGAATAATATAATGTTTGAAAAAAAATTAAATACTTATAAATCGCCCGATCTCACAAAGCTACAGGAAGTTGTTATTGATTTCAGAACCAAAATTTACATTCCGATCGGGGCCGATCCTGAAGCTGCCCGTAGCCGCTATTTATCGCGGTTTGGTAAAATTAAAGTATAAGTTAGTTTAACTTATTGACTTTTCAGCCTGAATTATTTTTAATTATTAGGTATGCAATGTACCGGGTTAAACCTGGTTAGGTAATACTATGCTTAAAATTCAAAGTATAGACAAAAATATTCAATCTCACTGAATCAATTGATAATCAGTAAAAAAAATCGAAGCTCACCTAATGCTTGTTAAGGAGTCATTACGAATTTCTAAATCTGCAATAAACATTGTCAAAAAAAATAATTAACTTAAATAAAAAAATTATGAATCAGTATTAAATAAAAAAAAGCTGTATGAAAAAGATTTCTGATATTAAAATCGGACTAAGATTAAACATTATTCTTTCTTTTGTATTTGTTATCATCTTCGCCGCGGTAGGTATTTATATGCAAACAACACAAAAGAAACAGATTTTGGATGATACCGATAAGCGCATGAATGAGCAGGTTAACGACCTTGTTGAATTAATTGCCGTGCAGATTAAAGGAAACCAGCAACTGGTAAAAACAGACCTGGAACTCGCGATGTTGTATTTGTCAGGTAAGGGAAATATAATAGAAACGGGCAATAAACACCTTATTGGCACTTTAGAAACCGCGGAATGGCTGCTGGGAGGAAACCTGCTGAATAACAAACATGACGATATAGAGGAGATCGGACGTAAGGCGGAGTGTTATGCCTCTGTTTTTCAAAAGACCCCCAATGGATACATCAGGATATCCACAAATGTTACCGATAAATCCGGCAACAGGAGCGTGGGTACAATGCTTTCATTTGATTCGCCCATAGTAAAAAGCATTCAATCGGGGAATACATACCAAGGCAGGGCTATAGTAGTAGATAGCTGGATGCTTACCGCATACAGTCCGATTATTATTAATAATGAGATAAAAGGCATTATTGGTGTTGCAGTAGAAGAGAAAGATTTCGATGAATTAAAGGGTTTTATTAACAGCAAGGTTTATTTTGAAAGAGGATACCCGTATATTGTTGATAAGGATGGTAATTTCATCATTCATCCTACGAGTGTGGGCGAAAATATAGCGCATGTAGATTTTTTTAAAGAGATGCTCAGGCATACCGGTGGAATTGAAAAATTGCGCTATATGTGGGAGGATAAATGGAAATACCAGTATTATTCCTATTACGAACCCATCGAATCGTTTGTGGCTGCCACCCTTTACGAGGAAGATCTTTTTGGAATTATCCGCACTGTAAGAAACAGCATCTTAATTGCGATAGCGCTGGGCATTGTTCTCTTTGTGCTCATTAATTCACAAATAGCAAAGGCAATTTCAAAGGCCATCAATAAAATGGTCTATCATACCGAAAGCCTCTCAAGGGGTGACCTAACAAAAAATTTAGATATAAATCAGGGTGATGAAATCGGACAGATGGCCGGTTCGCTCGAAGAAATGACTTCAACACTACGGGATATTGTTACCGGAATACAGCAGGGCGCCAGGAATGTTGCAAGCGCAAGCCAGGAGATAAGCAGCAGTTCTATACTGCTTTCTGAAGGGGCTACAGAGCAGGCATCCTCAACTGAGGAGATCACCTCCTCGATGGAAGAAATGGCAGCAAACATTGAACAAAACAAGGAAAATGCCCAGCAGGCAGAATCAATAGCATTGCAGGCCTCCGGCATTATGAAAAAAGTTGAAACCTCTGGTAAAAAAAGCCTTGATTCAATAAAAGAAATTGCAGATAAAATATCAATCATTAATGATATCGCATTTCAGACAAACCTTCTGGCACTTAATGCTGCAGTTGAAGCAGCCAGGGCAGGTGAACACGGAAGAGGTTTTGCAGTGGTTGCAGGTGAAGTAAGAAAACTTGCCGAACGAAGCAAGGTAGCCGCTGATGAAATTGTAAAGCTATCGCACCTTAGCGTAGAGAACACCGAAGAATCTGACAAATTGATTACCAGCCTGTTACCCGAGATTGATAAAACTGTTAAACTCATACAGGAAATAAGTGCATCAAGCGTTGAACAAAATGCAGGCGCTGCACAGATCAACTCTGCAATAATGCAGCTTAACACGGTGACCCAGCAAAACGCTTCGTTCTCTGAAGAGTTATCTTCAAGTTCTGAAGAGTTGGCCGGGCAGGCTGCTGAACTTGATGATATGGTATCATTCTTTAAGCTTGATACAGATAGCATTAACAGATTAACAAAGAAACAGGATGACAAGAGTCATAAACCTGTTGCAGCACAGGGTGTCATTACAGGTAATAAACCTGTAAAGCAATCATTGATTGCAAGGGCCGATAGTAAACCTGATAGTGAATTTGAGCATTTTTAATCATGCGACCCAGTTTTTCAGCTTGGATTCTATGTTTATGAAAGCTATATTTCAATGAAGGGCTATTAAGTTCGCCATAAAAGCCCTGTAGGACTAACTAAAAATGCAAAATTTTTATTTCGCCAAATAATTGAAATAGTATTATATACAAATTATCTCCTGCTATTGTTAAAAAATAATTTTCAACAAATCCTTTTCTGTATTCGCTTTTAGAAAAATATTTGTAAATTTAAACCTGTTTACTAATAACGCACATTTATTATTTACACTATAATCTAATCAGGAAGGAATTAAAATTATGCCAGTAAGTTGGATTGATTACAAGGGGCACAAAATTTTGTATGCCGATTACAGGGGGTTAAAATCAGAGGATTTAATGTTAAAAAACCTTGAAAAAGAAGCCGAGTTTTACCGCAATTGTCAATTCAAAGTCTTGTCTTTGAACGATTACCGCGATACTTTTGCCTCAAAGAATTTTATGAGCAAAATTACCGAGTTGGGCAAAGAATTCAAAGACCGCCATCTTAAGTCTGCAGTATTGGGTATTTCAGGAGTAAAAGGGATACTTCTCAACGGATATGCATCGCTAACAGGCCAGCCATTAAGGACATTTGATGATGAGGTATCCGCCAAGGAATACCTTATTAAATAACAGGCCTTTGTTTCATTAAGTATTATAAAACATATACTTACAGGTACAAACAGTATTGTTTGAATATGTAAGATGATATTTTATTACATATTTTTTACATTTCTTATTTCTATTAACGCACTAAAATTTTAATCTCATGGACAATTCTTACAATCTTAAAGACGTACTAAAGTACACTGACATTGTTGAAGAACAGTCTTTGGTGTATCGCAGCATTGATGATTTCATTCTTAATGGAAGAACCATCAGTTTCAACCAAAAAGAGATAGTCTCTTTTGCTTCCTGCTCTTACCTGGGACTGGAACTTGACCCAAGGTTAAAAACCCTTGCTGCCGAAATGGCCTTAAGGTATGGAACTGCTTTTCCTACTTCACGGTCGTATTATAAGCTTCAGATACTTGAAGAGCTTGAACTTCTGCTCGAGCAAATGTTTGAAAAGCCTTGTATTCACACAACTACTACCAGTCTTGGGCATATTGCCGCATTGCCTGTATTGATCGGTAAAAACGATGCTATCATTTATGACCATCAGGTACATAACAGCGTAAGAAATGCTTTTATGATCTGCAAAGGCGCCGGCACTTATACCGAGGCTCTCAGGCATAACCGCATGGACCTGCTTGAGGAGAAAGTTGTGCGCCTGCAGACAAAATACGACAATGTCTGGTTCCTGGGTGACGGCATTTATTCTATGATGGGCGATGCCGTAGGCGCCGAAGAATTATACAGGCTTATGAACAAATACAAAAAATTCAGAGTTTATCTTGACGATGCCCACGGTATTGGCTGGTGTGGTAAAAATGGCAGGGGATATGTTCTTGATAAAATTGAAATGCATCCCCAGATGGTTATGGCTGCTTCACTTGGCAAGGGTTTTGGCAGTTTCGGCGGAGTATTGGTATGCCCCGATGCAGAGACCAAAAGGCTGTTCAGAAAACTGGGCAGCACACTCATTTTTTCGACCCCTAACATGCCCGCTGTGCTGGGCGCTTCCATTGCCAGCGCACGTATTCACCTGAGCGATGAGATAACCAGGCTTCAGGCTGAATTAAGGTCGAAAGTTGACCTTTTTATTTCTGAGGTTTCTAAATACGATTTGCTTAAAAACCTGCGAATTGACAAGACAGATTCACCTATCTTTTTCTTTGGCGTAGGAAAACCTGAAACGGGTATC
Source organism: Bacteroidales bacterium (assembly GCA_046485045.1). Classification (GTDB taxonomy): domain Bacteria; phylum Bacteroidota; class Bacteroidia; order Bacteroidales; family UBA10428; genus JAFGPL01. Next base: position 3,312 of record JAWOHT010000235.1, on the reverse strand, counting down.
CGCAGCCTGGGTTTAATAGTTGAAAAGGGATTCTATCCGAGCCTGGCAATGCATCCTGCCATGCCTGTAAACAACACAGGCATTAGGGTTACCATAACGCGTACGCACACAAACGAAGAGATTGTTCAATTCGCGAAAGCTGTCAACGACTCGATTATACTGGCGCTTGCCGAAAATGGTCTGTCTGCCGAAAGCATCGTGAGGCATTTCGACAAACTCCTGGGCTTAAAAAGTACCACTGACAATGTTGATGAAACTGTACCTGAAAATATTCATCAATAATAACTTGTTTTAAAGAAAATTAAGCCCCGTGAAAATCAATACATCGATTGTTTCAGGGGCTTTTTTTATGATTTTATGTATATTATTAGAGTAAATGGTTATGACCAAAACCCTAAAAAATGACTAAAGAAACCAACTGTATACTGTTAACAGGGGCAAACTCAGGAATAGGTTATGCCACTTGCAGAATACTGGCCGCAAACGGCTTTTATATTTTTGCCGGAGTTAAAGACCAACAGGACATGGATTATCTTAAAGGGCAGCAACTTTAGAATGTTGAACCCGAAGTAATTGCTGCATGTATATTGAAATGCCTTACTGCTTCAAAACCAAAAATATCATACATACCCGAAAAAACCGGGGTGGTTTCTTTTGCACTCAAAAGACTTTTATCAAAGAAAATGCTTGACAAAATACTTTTAAATCAGCTTAAATAAAACTGATTATACACGGCAGGGTTTATTCCTGAATGCACTGGAGAGGGGGTAATTGTTGATGTCGAACTGTTAAACCAATTATTTCTCTTATAACCTCCTACACCCTTATCTGTCAATGAAATTCTATATTGGCAAATAAAATCACTATTGTTATTATCATAAGTTTATAATATGTACCTTTACCGCGATTAAAAATATGAGTTCTGAAACAAAACTATTATCCCTCACTATCTTTAGTTCTTTAAGTCCTCAATATTAAATCAATTATATAAACCATTATAAGTACCTGTACCATAAAAAGTTCAGGTAAACAGTTTTATTATTTTAACCATTAAATTTATATTATGAATATTTATGTAGGAAATCTTAATTACGAAGTAGAGGATAATGATTTACAAAAACTCTTTGAGACATATGGCGACGTATCTGCTGCAAAAGTTATAAAAGATAAGTATACCGGCAAGAGCAAGGGTTTTGGGTTTGTGGTAATGGACAATTCTGATGAAGCAGGAAAAGCAATTTCCGGGCTCAACAGCAAAGAGGTAAATGAAAGAGAAATTGTTGTTAATGAAGCCAAACCAAAAAGTGATAATTTTTTTAGAAAATAATATTTAAATGAATATAGAGATGAAAAAGGGAAAAGTTAAATGGTACAACGAGGTTAAAGGATATGGATTTATTTCATCGGATGATGGTGAGGATGTTTTTGTTCACCGTTCCGGGCTAGACAGTTCGTTTGCAGGACTGGATGCTGCCCAGGAAGTTGAATTTGAAACGCGTCAGGGTGAAAAAGGGACAATAGCCTTTAATGTAAAAACATCCTCGAAATCATGACACAAGTTTTATGCAGCATGTTTTAATGTTATGCTGAAAACATCTTTAGTATATACTTCATCCTGACAAGAAATAAAAGGCTCTATTAAACTATAACTATTATGAGACAATTAGTTATAACCAAACAGATAACGAACAGACAGGATGATTCGGTTAACAGGTATTTTATTGAAATAAACAAATTCGGATTAATAACGGCAGAATATGAAGCAGAACTTGCTTCAAAAATCAAGCAGGGTGATCTGGATGCGCTGGAAGAGTTAATTAAGGCAAACCTGCGTTTTGTAGTATCGGTGGCCAAACAATACCAGAATAAAGGGCTCTCTTTTCCTGACCTGATTAATGAAGGAAATCTGGGATTGGTAAAAGCTGCACACAAATTTGATGCAACCAGGGGGTTTAAATTTATATCTTATGCTGTCTGGTGGATCAGACAATCAATAGTACAGGCCCTTGCAGAGCAGGTGAGGATAGTCAGGCTTCCGCTGAATAAAGTTGCATCTATCAATAAAATTGCAAAGGTATTTCCAAAACTTGAGCAGGAATTTCAAAGAGAACCTACAGACGAGGAACTGGCAAGGGAGATGAATATTTCTGAAGCAGATGCAATTGCCAGCAGCCTGCTCAAAAGAAACCAGTTATCGCTTGACGCTCCGTTTCCTAATAGTGAAGATGAGGGCAATTTATATGATATTATTAAATCTGCCAGTATACCTCCGCCCGATACCGACCTGCTGAAAGAATCATTGGTATTTGAAATAAACCGGGCTTTGTCGAAGCTAACTTCAAGAGAAGCTGATATACTGAGAATGGCTTTTGGCCTTAATAATAAATCAGCCCTTTCGTTGTATGAGATTTCTGAAATACTGAATATTTCTGCTGAAAGAATACGCCAGATCAAAAAAACTGGTATTGAAAAAATGAAACGACTGCTTCGCAAAGTTGAATACTGACCCAAAATTATTCACATCTCAGTATCTTTTTAACATTCAACCTTCTCCTCCTTAAAATCAAATACTTTCTTTTCTCTGCGCTGACTGAGTATCTCCTGAAATTTTGATTTTAAGAATGGCAGCCTCTTTTCTTCTACCCTTACCTGTTTCATATGCCCGTAATTCATGGCAAGGTATAAAAAGGGATTGTTCAGGTTGCCCAAAAACCGTTTCAAAACACATAATACGCTGTAAAACTTCTTTCGGGTAAGGGTTTTACCAACCTGAAGCTCAAATGGCGACATTTGGTTTGGTTGAAACACTACGGTATTGTGATCGTAATATTGCCATTCATTGGTAAGTATTCTTCCTTCCTGCAGCAGATTGCTATAGGTTCTTGTTCCCGGATAAGGTGTTAATACATTAAATGAAACGGTTCCTATTTTATTCCGCACAAGAAACTCAAGAGTATCATTAAAAGTTTTTTCAGTATCACTGTCGAAGCCAAATATCATAGAAGCATGAATAAGTATTCCCATTGCGTTAATTTTCTTAAGCGCGCCTTCGAGGTTTTTTATTTCTTTTATTGACTTATGCATTGCTTTCAACTGATCTTCTGAAACACTTTCCAAGCCGATAAACAGGCCCTTGCAACCGCTGTCGGCAGCAAGCTGTAATAACTCCGAGTCTTTTACAAGTGATATAGATGCCTGTCCTACCCATTTAATCTTTAAAGGTTTTATAGCCTTGAATAATTCTTTGGCATAGCGTGGTTGACCAATGATATTGTCATCGAGGAACATAAAATTTCTTGCACCCGATTCCTG
>JAWOHT010000188.1:0-14837 GCA_046485045.1 Bacteroidales bacterium | reverse complement strand
AACAATTACACTCCTATCTCTTTCAAACAATATAGCCATTTGCTCTTGCGAAAGCCAAACCGATTCTTCTTGAAAGCGAACATCTACCGATATTTTCTCATCTTCGGTTTTGAATAAAATAAAAGCCGATTGATTATTTTCCATTATTATTTCCTTCAATTTTATTTATATATTTACACATATATTTAAGTAGTTGGCTTTGATGACCGCAGACTAATAGCAGTTCGTAAATATTCAATACATTTTAACCTATAACTGCCATCAAAACCTAAAAAATCAAAAACAAGTTGGTCAATCTGTTTATGTTCCTGGTTGAGGTTTTGTAACATACCCATTCATACAATTACCTTCGATGAACTCCCTTCGGTCGGTTGCGTTTAGGGCCGTAACAGGATTTGTTTCATAGGCGTTCCCGGGTTTTTTTGTTAAACATTGTATTGCTGTCTTAAAAACAGTGTAATTTACAAAATATCTTTAAAAAGCTGTGTTGTTCAAGAGGATAATTTTCAAGCGGTTATAAACATGAAAGGAGAATCAGTTTGAGTTGGAGTTTGAGTATTGAGGAAAAAACAGGAGAGGGAAAAGCGGGAGATTTGAGGCAGTGTGGGGGCTGTTTACCATCTGCTTTAACAGTTAAGAAATAATATCCTTTTTCTTTATCGATTTCAATGCTAGTATATCATTTCATGCTTTGCCAAAAATCACCTTTCCAAATAAATCATTGAATACTATTTCTACATTGTTTTTCTTTTCCTTGACTTACAACGAAAATTGAAATTTAGTATGCCTTTAGGCTTAATTATTGCCCTTTATTATAATCTTCTACCATTCTAACTAAAGCCTCTAGCGCATCCAGTTGGAAGCTGGATTCAAAGACAGGCCCTTTCGTAAACAGGGTTCGGAAACCATAAACATCTTTAGCATAATTTACTAAAACAGTTCTATTATCACCAACTAATTTCTTTATGTTGATTGTAGACAAATTTACAGCTTCCTCTCCTTCTTTTTGGGCAAGAATCTCAAAGTTATTTTCCTGCCATTTGACATACTCAGCATCATTGACAACGATTCGGTCTGGTAAATATGGACTAACAATACCCTGGGTGTGGTGATACTTTTTAAAAACGGTAATTTTTCCTTCCGCAGCTACCTCCATAAGCAAATCATTAGGGATTTGGTCTTGTTTTCTTTTAGCAAATAGATTGACATATCTTGCTTTTTTGAATTTTTTACCGTTCTCAAGCGTAAAACTTTGTACATCTTTGGCATCATATTTCACTTGGTTTTTCTCAACCTCTTCCCATTCGTTGAAAGTCGCGTTTGCTTTGTCTGTAACCAATAGTACTCTTTTTTGAAACAATTGGGGATTCATCATATCGATATATATGAAACCTTCAATTACCTCTCCACTTTCAAGGGTAACTGTTCCTTTTATATGTTTCCCCACGGAGCTAGGAGTTCTAAGTTGAGCGAATATATTATTAAATGTTAAGCTAAAAAACACTATTAACATTGCTAAAACAGTTGAATGTGTACTTGTTTTCATTATCTTTCTTTTTTTTTACAGTTATTTAGAACTCGGTTAATCATTGATTACTTAATTTTTAAGATTTAGAGGCGAACTTTGGGTATCAAAAGATACATCATCCAATATAGATAAAACCTCTCGGTTTTCCTAATTTATTATCTTATTTTTTTTGACATCTCGAAATATATGTAATTGGGGGTCGTCCTTATACTGCCCCATAAACATCCAAATAATATGTACTTTTTGTTCAAAAGGTACATATATTTCGCGTATAGCATTGGCTGGGAAATCAGTTTGAGTTGGAGTTTGAGTATTGAGGAAAAAAAAGTACAAACTATGCAAGAGGAAGAAGCTATGCACGCGTTACGCAAAAGCAAAACGCGCGCCATTGGGGGTACAGTACATTTTATTAATAATCAATGTTTTATATCAAATTATCAGTCTAAATGTAATTCAATCTTTTTTGCTTTTGAAATCTCATTAATCACATTTTTAATCTCCTGTATTATAGAATACTCAAGTTTTGTAATTGTCAATTTATATGATGAAGTATCATTTTCTGTAATTAGAAAATTGCCTGACTTATAATTAATTGAATCTATCTGGTCCCAATTAATACTTTGTTCTCTATCAAATGCTCCTGTCTTGATTTTAATCACCTGATTGTCAATTTTTATAAAAGCTCTTCCAATCAGTCTATCAATTGAATATCCTAGCCCGGTTATCGTTTGAGATAGTCCGTTTAATAAAAAGATAAATGTGTACAACCAATCAAAGCCTGAAATTGATTCTTTCTCAATCAATCGAGTAGGTATCCATGAAATTGCTATTAATAATAAAAGTATCCCTATTACAATAGCAAATTTTGATTTCTTCCTTGCTTTTAATAAGTCTTTTGCGTAGTCCATATTTTAAGTATTTTGTCAAATGTCGTTGGGTCAAGTTGTATTGTGCCCAAACATCCAAATATATGTACTTTTTGTTCAAAAGGTACATATATTTCGCGTATAGCATTGTTGGGAAATCAGTTTGAGTTGGAGTTTGAGTATTGAGGAAAAAAAACTACAAACATTGCAAGATAAAGACACTATGCGCGCGATGCGCAAAAGTAAAACGGGAGGCATTGGGTATACGTCATTATCAAGGCGTACTTTAATGCGAGAACAGAATACCGAATAACCACTTCACCACCTATGTTTTATGACTGCGTGTTGTATGCTGGGACTTTTTATCTTTATCTATAATATTTTCTATGAATCAATATTGTAATAATTAATCTAATACAGTTATCAAATCTAATATTCCGAACAATACTAATGATTTTTTCATATTATCTTTTATATCCCAATTCTAACTTAAGCCTCTCAAACAAGTTGAATACTATTGGACAAATACCATAATTATCAATCATTCCAAGCGTCCGAGAAATAAAATAAGTCTTGTGAGTATGCGGATATGATCTACAATCTTCTGGTCTATCGGCATAAATTGTACAAATTTTATCTTTAAGAAATCTACATAGAGTATCTTTTAAGTATTTTATATCCTCAAAAGTATCAATCTCAACAAATCGAGATACAAAGTCTACCGGAGTATAGTTCTCTATCTGAGACAATTTCTCTATTTCAGATTCCGTTAAACATGGTCGTAATGTTTTACAACAATTACCACATTTCTGACAATCAATCTGTGAAGTAATCTCTTTATCTAATCGGTGTACAATTTTATCAACTTTTTTGAAATCTTGTCCTTTAAGATAAAGCCTAAAATCAAGGTTTTCTTCTTCTTTTTGTTCTGCAATCAGAGCAATCTTTTCTATGTCTAATTCTAAATGTTTCATTTTAGCAGAAGGTTCTTAGCGCTTGCGTAAAAAGTTTGACAATATAAATCGGTTGGGTTACTCCCTTCGGTTTCCGATGAATCGGAACAGGCTGTGAGCTCCCCGAAAAAGTCGGGGCAGGCTGTAAACTCGGTTTCGGGCTGCGTTCCTGTCCACCGACAAGAACGGTGAAGCGGGAACCAAACCCTCGCAAACCACTGATTAACAATTGTTTTATATCGCGTGTTGGGCATAGTTGATTAATCAATATATGTCTCTCTCATTATATTTTTAAGTTCCTTAATCTCAGGTTTTGAAAGTCTGCCCAATTGTTTTATAATCCTCTGCTTATCGATCGTTCTTATCTGATCCAATACAATCCAACCGATCTTGTTGTCATGTTTAATTTCTACTCTTGTTGGATATTTTATCGAACTCGTAGTCATAGGGGCAATTACAATCGTTCGAAGATATTTATTCATCTCATTTGGAGAAATCACAACACAGGGTCGGGTTTTCTTTATCTCACTACCTATAGTCGGATCAAGATTAACAAGAATAATTTGATATTGAATTATTTCCATTCTTCAATATTTTCATCGTCAAACACATCATTAAAAAGCAATCTATCATCTCCTTGCTTGGACATTTCTTGAAATGCCTTTTCCCATCCCCTTCTTGGTTTTGTCAAGGGTTTTATAATAATATGTCCCGTTTCAAGGATCAAATCAACCTTATCCCTTAAATTATACTTTTCGATAATTGTTTTGCTGAATCGAATCCCTTTTGAATTACCTATCTGAATAATTGAAACTTCCATATCAATTTGTATTGATTGTAATTACAAAGTTATCACAAATATTTAAAAAACAAATCCAAATAGCTATGATTTTTTTGGTGTTTTGTAGCTTCTTAGCACTGCACCTCAATTAAGCCTAAACATCCAGAACCTTGCCAGCGAGTGATTCACTTAGCAAACCATTTAAACCCCAATGTTTTATGATCGCGTGTTGTAGGTATGTGGCGGTTTATAATTTCTCTACTATCTTTTTCAGGTTTACTTCTAAATCATTGAGGCTGTTTTCTATTATCTGCCAAACTTCCTCAGCATCAATCCCAAAATAATTATGCGCGATAATATTTCGAAATCCGCGTATTTTAAACCAATCATTTTGAGATTCAGTTGATTTAAACTCATCACTTAATTTTTCTGCCATTTCACCAATAATCACAAAATTCATCATTACAGCATCAAATGACTTTGTGTCATGATATAAATCATCAGCGTTATTAAAAGGCTCCGAATACTTTTTGATTTTATCAATCGAGTCAATGATATTAAGCAAACAAGCAAAATCTTTATGTGATGCATTAGGCATATAAAATCTCCGATTGAATTTGGTTTTTGAATACAGGTTTAATGTATTTTAAACGGCAAATATCAACATGCCTTTCAAATTTAGACTGAATCTCTTCTTTAAGTTTTGATTTAATCGAATATAAATCAGGAGTATTAGGCTCAAATTCAACCACCAAATCAATATCACTAGTATCTTTTTGTTCTCCACGAGACATCGAACCAAATAATCCAATCTTGGTAATATGATAATCCTGCGACAACCTCTCTTTATTGTCTTTTAAATAACTCAATATGTTATTTGCATCAATCATAGTATCAAATTATATATCCAAATATACGAGTTTTTTGATTATTTGATTGCAAATCCAAGTTTTGCAGTTCAGCAGCCATTACCTACATCCAAATATATCTACTTTTTGTCAAAAGGTACATATATTTCGCGTAAAGCATTGGTTGGGGTTTTGTAACATAGTTGTTTATATACTTGCTTTTAGGGCCATCACAGGTTTTGAGTCATAGGCGTTCACGGGTTTTAAATGAACTACCTCGTAGCAAGCGTTCGAGGTATCAATATAGGAATTCTTTTAATATCTTGGTTTATCTTTTATCTCGTTATAATATTCTTCAACTCCAATTTCCCTCATTCTCATATTTATATCAACCGAACGTTTATTTAGGTGTTCATCAAATCCTGTATTACCACAAGGAAAATCAGAGCACTGAAAACAGAAATCAACTCGCTTTTCTTCAGAACATAATCGAACCTTACAATTTTTAAATAATTTACAAACCTCGTTTCTACACCCCATACATTCTGAAACTGCGAAATAATCAAGCATTTCCTTAAAATCAGGATACTTTTTAAAAATTGGTTTGTCCAGTAAGTCAACAAATCTTTGTGCATAAATAGAGAATTCTCCCAAGTTGTTCTGTAATTCCTGACTATTTTTAGCAATGTCTCCTTCTTTGTATGCAAAGCATTTTCCACAATGCAATCCACATGGGGCCAATCTATCCTTAATTTTATTGTAATTCATATTAATCAATTAATAGTATCGCAATACGACTTATTTCTGACAGATTTTCCCTAATAACATTTATTTCCAGTCCAATATGTCGAACCGTTTTATATACATCTACAGCAAATGCTTCCGGACTTGGGCGTGACTTTCTTTTATCCTTACAGTTAAGCCTGTCCCCTGAACAATCCTTGCATAAACAGCAACAAGTCTGATTTAATAAAAATGCTTTTTGATACCCATCCAAAAATATTTTTCTTTCAAGGTCAAGTAATTTATCTGTCATTTCTCTTGACCAATCAGAAGGGTAATTATCCTTATTTGCTGTTTTTGTTAGTCTAATGACTAATCCATGATTATACTCTTTGAAGAAATCGCGGCATTCATTCACTGTAGGGGTATTCGGAGGACATGTGCCTAATCCATAGTCGCTGCAACCAAACTCACATTTAACCCTCACCCATTGAGCAACAGAAATATCTTGTGGGTTAATCCATTTGAAATCAGTAAATCCATTGTCCTGAATGTAAGTTTCTATTTTTTCTTTATTCATAACTATTTATTTGGGCAGGTGTCTTTTGGCATTGGGCATAAACTTTTAATTATACAAATATACTCACTTATTTTGTCAGTGATTAATAGTCAGACTGATACAATGACCGCTAAAACATCCAAATATATTTATCTTTTTGTATTTCAACCGGTTAAAAACAGGAGAGGAAATCAGTTTGAGTTGGAGTTTGAGTATTGAGGAAAAAAAACGCAAGATAAAGACACTATGCGCGCGATGCGCAAAAGTAAAACGGGAGGCATTGGTATTGTGTGGCTGCGACCGTATCCCCCGTTACAAAAGCCTGAGGTTGTTTTCATATTTCACAAATTCTATTCAGTAACTCTAAAAAGAAAAGGCATAAAACCCCGCAGGGATTTATGCCTTTCTGATTCAATTAACCCTGGTTGACCTCTAGTAATGCGGGTTCAAAGCTTCTTCTGAAGCTGGTATGGGAAATAAAGTTTCAATATTTGTGTAAGCTGCAGGAAGTGGACTTATTCCTTGTGGGAAATAATATTTCTGTGGATCAGCTTTTACATTTGCTCCGAAGGCTTTCATTACCACATCTGCCTTGCCTGTACGCACCAGATCAAGCCATCTTTTCCCTTCAAAAGCAAGTTCTAATCTTCTCTCATTTAAGATTATTTCTCTTAGCGCCGATTGGTCAGTTGTTAAAATGTCATCCAAATCAGCCCTGTCTCTTACTTCATTCAGATATGGCAATGCTAAAGCGGAACTACCGGACTCATTTAACGCTTCGGCTAATAATAGCAGAACTTCTGAATAACGATAGACAGGAAAATTATTATTAGTTCTACCATGTTGTGGGTGTGTTCCTGGAAACATAAACTTTTTCGCATAGGGAAGGATTGTATCTGCACCGTTTGGAACTGATACTGCATACCCTATGGTTGCATCAAGCCTTAAATCGGAAGTATCATATGCACTAATAAGATCAGGTGCTGGAATAATTCCTTCACCATTCCTGCTTTCCGCTTTCGAAACACCTGTTACAGCAGCTACATCAGCAACATTCATACTTGCAGGCATCAGGATATATGGAAATGAACTATAAGTTCTTGCATCTGATCCCAGGAACTGTACTTCGAAGACAGATTCATCATTGTTTTTATTGGCCGGATCAAATATATCTGCGAATCCGGTAGTAATCAATTTATACTGTTTGGAAAGTACTACCTCATTTAAAATAGTCACAGCGTCGGTCCAATTTTTCTGAACTACATAAACATTTCCCAGAAGTGTCTGAGCGGCGCCTTTTGTTGCCCGTCCTACACCCTGATCGGCTTTTAAAGGAAGAAGAGGAATAGCATCTTTTGCATCCTGGATAATTTGCAGATAAACCGCATCAACGCTCGATAAAGGCAGCGCTGTTTCTTTCAGGTTTCTAGCAGGTTTCAGATGTAATGGTACACTTCCAAAATATTGCACTAAATGAAAGTATGACAACGCTCTTAAAAATAGTGCCTGCCCTTTTATATTATCCTTCACATCCTGAGCTTTAAATTCTACATCTTCATTGTCGATAGTTGCGAGAATCTGATTAACCCTGGCAATAACAGAATAATTATCATAGAATTTATCGTCGGGGTCACCATTTGTCGCATCATTTGTAAAATCAGCTACAAATTCATGGTCAATTTGCCCCCTGTTATCTGCATTATAATCATAATAAGCATTGTCACTACGGGACTCTCCCGCAGAAAAGTAGCCTCTTTTGTTATAAACCAGGCGCAATGGCTCATAGGCCCCATTAAGGGCCAGTTCAAAATCGCTTTGCGATTTATAATAAATATCAATAGTCAAGTCAGTTTCCGAGGAAATATCAAGGAATGATTCGCTACATGCATTAAGAAATAATACAAGTACAATGAATTTTATTATTATTTTTATTTTTTTCATGTTTTTCATTTTTTTCATTTTTAAAAATAAATCAAGGCCTGTTTTAGAAGTTCATATTTACACCAAAAGAAATGGTTCTTGGTACAGGATAAGCTCCAAAATCAAAACCATAATTTATATCTGTTGCTTCATTACCATTTTGTTGTGTACTAACCTCAGGGTTCATTCCATCGTATTTGGTAAAAATGTGGGCATTATAAATACTGGCATAAACTCTTGCCGATTTGAATACATTCTGACTCAAAGGGATATTATAACCAAGCGTAATATTCCGTATATTTATATAATCTCCATCGTGAATAAAGCGTGAATGGAACCAGTCCCTTTCAGCAGAGGTTACACCTGACACTCTTCCATATTTGCCGTCGCCAGGATCAGCTTCTGAACGCCATCTGCCTTCAACATCTTTTAAAACATTAAAAACACCGTCGAGGTTTGTGGCCCCGATGTCAGACATTCTGGCGACATCATGCCCATATGCTCCGGATATAGTAATGCTTAAGTCAAAATTTCCATAGTAAAACTCATTGGTCATCCCAATGACAGCCTTCGGGAAAGGATTACCTATGATATCCCTGTCGTCATTATCACCGCCAAGGGTTATTACCCCATCGCCATTAACATCCACAAATTTAATTCCTCCTAACTGTGATTGGATATGCTTTGGAGAGTTATCAAATTCATCCTGGGTTTCATATACACCATCCTGAACCAATCCGTAGAATTGTCCTATTGGCTTTCCTACCAGGGTTACCGTGCTGCCTAACCTGTCACCTCCGCCGGGAACCTGCCTGTCGCCATATACCCTGTCAGTTAAACCTGATAATTCCATGACTTCATTTTTGCTGAATGAAATTATAAAATCAGTATTCCATCTAAAAGTACCTATTAGATTCTTTGTGTTTAAAGCAAAATCATGGCCCCAGAATTTGATTTCACCTACATTATCCCAAATATTTTGAAAACCAGATGCTTGTGGCACATTAACACTAAACAACAGATTGGTAGTTAACTTTTGGTAGTAGTCGTACATAAACTGGACCCTGCCCCTAAATAAACCTATATCTACACCGAGGTCAGCCTGTTTGGTAGTTTCCCAACCCAGATCAATATTCCCTATACTGTTGGGAGCAGCGCCTCCTGCAATATTTGTCCCAAAAATAGCGACGGATGCGGTGCTTAATGTGGGCAAATGACGGTAATTACCAATGCTGTTATTTCCGGTAACCCCATAGCTGGCCCTAAGTTTCAGGAACGATATATACGAACTTGTACCGGCCATAAATTCCTCATCTGAAACAATCCAGCCTGCTGAAACAGATGGGAAATTACCCCATTTGTTGTCTGTCCCGAAACGGGAAGAACCATCACGTCTGATCGCAGCAGTAAATAAATATTTACCTTTATAATTATAATTTAAACGTGCCAGATATGAAAGCAAACTCCATTCCTGTATATCGTCTGCAACAACTTTAGTTGTTGCCGATTCAATTGCAGGAGTACGGTCGTCTGTAAATACGGAGGCGTCAATTTCGGTATTTTCCATCCTAAAAACCTGTTCTGTAATACCACCGAGGAGCACTAAATTATGATCTCCAAGACTTTTGGTGTATGTAATTGTATTTTCATTGAGCAGACTGTAATATAACTCATTGTCTAACTGAGCTGTTGCCGGTCGGGGAGGAGGATTGGTCCAACTGTGAGAAATATAGGAAGGACGGAATTCAAATGATTTTATATATCCAAGGTCGGCATTAAAGGTTGATTTAACAGTAAGGCCATCAATAATAGAAGCTTCAATATAATAGTTCGATAACATTTTGGTTGAAGAAACTTTATCGGTTGTATGTTGAATGGTATAATACCAGTTAGGACTGCGAAAAGAACTAACACCTTCAATGTATGCCGTTGGAGAAATGGTTCCGTCCGCATTTTTATAATCTATTATAGGCCATGCTAACAAAGCATTTGCAAGAAGCCTTCCACCGCTGTTATAAAAAAGTCCGTCGGTATCGAGCTGATTTCTGATACCATGGGTAGGGGCAATATTGAAACCGGTCTTAAGCCATTTTGTGAGATTAAAACTTGTATTTACTCTCACCGAAAAACGTTCGTACCCCGAATTCAACATTACACCATCTTGCTTAAAATAGCCTGCTATAACTGAAACACTGCTTTTCTCTGATCCGGAAGATATTGAAAGGCTATAATCCTGAACAGGCGCATCTCTTAATAACAGATCATACCAATTGGTTCCCTCTCCGTATTGGGCAGGGTTCTGGAATGCTTCAGGTACTGGTAGTCCCTTCTCTGTATAGCTTTCCTGCTTGAATGTTGCAAATTCTCTGGCATTCATCATCTCCGGTCTTCCACGTTGAGGAACTTGTTGAACTCCGTAATAGGCGTTTAAGTTTATAGAAGTTTTACCAACCTTGGCGCTTTTAGTATTAATTAATATAACACCATTTGCTGCACGGGAACCATACAGAGATGTAGAAGCGGCATCTTTCAATACAGTTAATGATTCAATTTCATTTGGGTTCAGGTGGTCGATATTACCAGCAAGAGGTAATCCGTCAACAACGTAAAGCGGATCGCTTCCGGCAGAAATTGAAAGTTGCCCTCTTACCCTAATGTTCATACCCTGACCGGGCATTCCTGTAAACTGGTTGATTTGTACACCGGCTAATTTACCTTGCAGCTTTTGGGCTATTTGACCAACAGGTACTTCCGACATATCATCAAAAGAAACTGTCTGCACAGAGCCTGTGATGTCTCTTTTTGTCTGACTGCCGTAGCCAATAACCACAACTTCTTCAAGGGCTTGCAGATCGGGAACCATGAAGACATCAATTACAGATCTGGCTGCAACATTTATCACCTCGGTGATGTAACCGACAGAACTGAAAACGAGTACTGATTCACTTGAAGGTACCTCAATAGAATAATTTCCATTAATGTCAGTTATTGTACCCTGGGTTGTCCCCTGAATAACAACGTTGACACCGGGCACCCCTTGGGGAGCTTCTTCGGAAGTGACTTTACCACTTACTTTGATATTGTCTTGTTTAACTTCCTGTGTAAGAGATTTATCCTCAGTACCAGGTAATGAGGCAAATGTCTGACTTAAAAAGATGAATTGCAAAAGCAATCCGCAAATAGCAAATCTAGCTATAAGCATGAAATGATTTGATCCTTTTTTTTTCATAATCAGCAATTTAGTTTTAGGTTTTTTAAATTATATTTAGGTACAGCATAAGGCATCTCAAAAAACTTGATTTTTTGATACCCTTAACTCAAACAAATCTAAATTTGTTTTTAATAAAAAACAAATCTTTGCCTCATTAATTTTTTATTAATCTAATTCTTATGTATTTACAGATTAAATGGCTTCGCGTATGGGCATAAAATTTTCACCCTATATTGTCATAGACATCTAAATAAATAGAATAGATGTAGTTTTTTACAAAACCATCATTCCCACTCCTGTTCCGACCCATAAAAATCCATCCCGATCAAAAAAAGTCAACTAATATAAATAGTGGTTTAGCACTATTTATATTAGTTGACACCTTTGTCAGCCTGAGTCCCGGTAAACCGGGAAAGGCTATTCCCGCCGTGTCATTAGCAGCGGAGTCGAAGCCTTAATTAAACGACATTGTATTAAGATAGCTGGGGTTTTATTAAACAATTTTTGTTTATCGTACGATCGAACCCGGCTTGTTGAATGTTTTTGAAATATTATCAAGTACAAGCACCCAGTCATTCCCGTTGTATTTAGCACCTGGCGGATCGAACCGTACTGAACCTGTGTTATCATACTCACCAATTTTAGTGGCTTCACCTGTACGGGTATCATACCACCATGCATTGACCTTTTTGCCTGATATTTTTCCCATTTGAACGGTGAATTCGCGACCGGTATAAGTATAAGCCATCAGGTAATCTTTGCCACGTGACACCATGATACGATCGTATTTTTCGCCTTCATCGCCGGCAACAACAGATTGATCGTTTACCCGATCGAAGTAGGGACGTGATAAAATTAGGTCTTTTAAATACTGCATTTGAAAAGAACCTTCGTCGTCTAAAGCTTCAAAAAAGGAAAGTTTTGCTCCGCTTTCAGCTTTGTTTACACCTTGTATATAAACCTGTCTCACTGAATTTTGTCCGTACACATGGCCACAAGAACCTGCCAAGACAGACCAGTATGCATAACGTCTTACATCCGAAGCGCTCCAATAGGGCATGGTAGGGTCATGAAGGCCCTGTGGAAGCGATTCGTAAGAAGGTTCTCCATCGAGAGTTGGCCTGAGTGGTATTTTTGAAAGATCATTCATAGCGTAACGCCAATTATCTTCACCAAATGCTGTAGGTGTATTGTCCTGCGTATAATTTCTGTGACCGGATACAAACATATTCACATCGAGCCACGATGAATTATTGAACCATGTAGATGATTGCATTCGTCCGAATGGGTGGAATGTCATCAGATGGTTCGGATCATTCTTCTTAATGGTAGTCCCGATTATTTCCCATATTTCAGTATTTCTCTCACCTTTTGAGCTACCTCCATTTATCCATATAATATTGGGCTTATCTTTAAAATGATTGGCAATATGAGCGGCAAACAATTCAGCTTTTTCTGCCGTGATGCTTGTATCTTTAAATACCAAATGCGACCACGTAGGAGCAATTGCCATGTAAATGCCGTATTGAGCAGCTAAATCAACCATATAATCCACATGGTCCCAATAATCGTATTGTGTAGCATCATTTGGGTCATTCCCCTGGGTTATGGCTGGCAAAGACATATCGCCATTTACAAAGGCCGAATCACCATAAGCATTTGTATGATGGAAAAATTGAAGAAAAATACAAAGGATAACATTAAAATCTTTTTCTTTTCTATTTTCAAAGTACTTTTTCACTTCATCCCTGTTCAATCTTTGAAAAAGCAGCCACCCGGTATCTCCGAGCCAGAAGAAGGGATCTCCATTTTCATGCTTTAAGTATCGGCTGTTTTCTGAAACCATAAGTTTCCCTTTTTCCCAAGGAGTTTGTCCCAATAATAAGTTGGAAAGTGCAATTATTGCAATACAAAAAATTAGTTTTTTCATTTTTGTATTATTTCTTGTTGAAAACAATTCCAGGTTTACTAAATTTTTTTGCAACATCATCGAGCACAAGTACCCAGTCATTCCCGTTGTATTTAGCACCTGGCGGATCGAACCGTACTGAACCTGTGTTATCATACTCACCAATTTTAGTGGCTTCACCTGTACGGGTATCATACCACCATGCATTGACCTTTTTGCCTGATATTTTGCCCATTTGTACTGTGAATTCGCGACCGGTATAAGTATAAGCCATCAGGTAATCTTTGCCACGTGACACCATGATGCGATCGTATTTCTCGCCTTCATCGCCTGCAACAACAGATTGATCGTTTACCCGCTCGAAATAGGGCCGTGATAAAACAAGGTTTTTAACATATTGCATTTGAAAAGCGCCCGGCACATCTAATGCTTCAACAAAATCTAATTTGGCACCGCTTTCGGGTTTGTTTACCCCCTGAATATGAATTTGTCTAACTGTATTTTCTCCATAAACATGGCCGCAGGCACCTGCCAATACAGCCCAATAAGCAGAACGTCTTATGTCGGAAGCATTCCAATAAACCTGAGTATGGTCATGAATCCCGTGAGGCAGGTTTTCAAAAAAAGATTCACCATCAAGGGTTGGTTTTAGCGGCGATTTGGAATGATCGGATAAAACATATCTCCAGTTATCTTCACCATATGCATTACCTGTAGTGTCTTGTTTGTAACTCCTGTGTCCCGAAGCGAACATATTGAAATCAAGCCAGGAAATATTGTTAAACCATTCTGAAGACTGCATCCTGCCAAAGGGATGGAAGGTAATCAGGTGATTTGGGTCTGTTTTTTTTAAGGTTTCACCAATGGCTTCCCAGAAATCAGTATTGCTATCTCCTTTTGAACTACCCCCATTTATCCAGATAATATTGGGTTTATCTTTAAAATAATTTGCCAGATGGGCAGCAAATATTTCGCCTTTGGCTTTATCAAGGTTTTTGTCTTGTTTGTGCAAATCTCTCCAAGTCGCAGTTATTGCTATGTAAATGCCATTTTCAGCAGCCACATCAATAATATAACTTACATGGTCCCAGTAATCGTACTGTACCGGATCATTAGGGTCATTGCCCGGGGTTATAATAGGTTTTGTAATGTCAAAGCCTGAATAAGCAGAATCGCCATAAGCATTTACATGTGTAAAATTCTGAAGAAAAATGCACTGAACAACATTAAACCCTTTTGCTTTACGATTTGCAAAGTATTGATTCACTTCATCTCTGTTTAATCGCTGAAAAAGCAACCATCCGATATCTCCAAGCCAAAAGAAGGGTTCTCCATTTTCATGCTGTAAATAGCGATTGTTTTCTGAAACTTTAAGTTTTCCATTTACCCATGGGGCCTGGGCTATTAAAATACTGGTGAAAGCGATAAATGTGATAAAAAAGATAAGTTTTTTCATGCTTTTATAATTTTATGGTGATTTGTTTTTCTAAATCTTAAATAGTCAAATATTATATTTAAAGTAAACTAAACCCTCAAAAG
>JAWOHT010000138.1:0-12368 GCA_046485045.1 Bacteroidales bacterium | reverse complement strand
GTTCCGGGAGGAGGTATTAAAACATACGGGTATCAATGGCAAATAAGCACAAACAAAGAACTCTGGAATGATATTTCCGGGGCTGTCAATTCTTCATACAATACCGGAAACCTTACACAAACCAGGTATTACAGGTGCAGGGTTACAAGTGGTGCGCAAACCGGGTATACAAATGAGCTTACCATTACGGTAAATCCGTTGCTGGTTTCAGGACTTGTAAGTCAAAATCCTTCCATTTGCTATAATACTGCCTGTAACATAAGTAATATCTCTACTGCAACAGGGGGCATCGGAAGTATCACCTATCAGTGGCAGAAATTTCAGGCGGGGGCATGGACAAATGTTCCGGGGGCAACAGGTATGTCTTATACTACTGATAATCTGACAGCAACAACAACTTACAGAAGAGTGGCATCAAACAACTGCGGAAGTGCAACATCCCAGACGACCATATCAGTGGCCGGGGAACTGGTTTCAGGCCAGATTGGAGGCACAGCTGCAATTTGTTATAATACAACTTCAACCCTGAATAGTGTTTCACCGGCATCGGGAGGAACAGGTACGATTTCGTACCAATGGCAGAACTCCGTTAACGGAAATTGGGGAGACATTTCCGGTGCAAACGGTTTAACATACAATACCGGAAACCTTACGACAACTTCAAAATTCCGGAGAAAATCCACCAACAGCTGCGGAAGTGTTTTTTCCAACGAAGTTACCATTACAGTCAATCCTGAACTGCTACCCGGACAGATAAGTCAGAACCAGACCATATGCTATAATACAAGTACAACCATACTGAACATTACAGGAGCTTCCGGCAGCGGTACCATTTCTTATCAATGGCAAAAATACCAGAACGGTTCCTGGTTGAATATTACCGGGGCCACCGGTATAAATTATACTATCCCCGGCCTTACAGCAACAACAAATTTCAGGCGTACAGCTATCAATTCATGCGGAAGCGCGCAGTCCAATGAGGCTACAATAACAGTAAATCCGGATCTTACCCCGGGAGAGATTAGTCGGACACAAACCATATGTAAGAACACTGCTGCTGAAACCTTAACGAATGAAATATCGGCTGCTGGCGGAATCGGGGCTATTACTTATCAATGGCAAAAATCGGCCGATGGCAATACATGGAATAATATTCAAAATGAAACCAATGAATACCACAATCCGGGAACCCTGTCACAAACAGCCTATTACAGGAGGGTGGCAAGCAACAGCTGCGGTACGGTGGTTACAAACCCGATATCGGTTATTGTAAACCCATTGCCTGAATTTACCCTTTCGAATCAGGCAATCTGTAAGGGAAATTATACAGTAATTAATGCACCTGCAGGATTTCAAAGTTATAAATGGAATACCGGGGAGTCTGTTAGTTCCATAAGCGTGAATCCACAGCAGACAGGTATTTATTCAGTTACTGTTGCCAATGAATTCAATTGCAGTGTAACCAAATCAATGACCCTGACAGTTTATCCTGTCCCGGAACTTACATTGGAGAATGTCCAGGCATGCGAAGGAGCAAATACCGTAATTTGCGCCCCTGCTGGTTTTAGCAGCTACCTTTGGAGCAACGGTCAGGCTGGCCAGGCAATCAGTGTGATCCCTTTTTCTACCATGAACTATACGGTGTATGTTACCAATGCCCACGGTTGTCAGTCAAGCGCATCAATGGTCTTAACGGTTAATCCCAAACCGCAGGTTTCTGTGCAAAGCATGACTTCATGTAAGGGAGAACTGGTAACCTTTACCGCTGAACCGGCCGGTTATCCGAATTATTCCTGGAGCAATGGAAACAGCAGTTCAAATAACATGCAAATGATCGCTGACAATAGCCGCAATATTTCACTCAGTGTTACCGATTCAAAAGGATGTAGCAATACTGCAAATGCTTTTCTTACGGTAAATCCCAAACCTGAAATTACACTTTCTGACCAGGAAGCCTGTTATGGGGAAAATGTAATCATTTCTGCACCCTCCGGTTATTCTTCATATGTCTGGAATAACGGGCAGACCGGAATAAATATCCTTAATATCAAGGCATATGAAACAACAAATTATTCTGTCATGGTTAAAAACAGCTTTGACTGCAGTCAGACAGCTACCATGAAACTTATGGTCAATCCCCTTCCTGAACTCAATATCCCGGATATTGAGGGGTGTTACGGGACTGCATTAACGGTTTCAGCGCCGATGGGATATATTGATTATCTGTGGAGCACCGGGGTTACCCAACGAACCTTTAATACCGTTGCAGATGAGAACAGGACATATACCGTTACTGTTAAGAATATTAAAAACTGTAGCAATACATCCGAAGTTAAATTAAAGGTAAATCCGTTGCCTGTAATTAATCTTGCAGATGCCTATATCAACCAGGGGGGAAATTATACCATAACAGCCCCTGGAGGATATAAAGAATATTTCTGGAGCAATGGAAACAGCGGGACAAACAGTATTACAGTAAGTCCTATGCTAACAACCAACTATTCAGTTACAATCAATGATGACAATAATTGTACAGGCAACGATGAAATGACCCTGACAGTATATGATTTACCTTCGGTTAAAATTCGTGACAGTGTGATTTGTGAAGGCCGGTCAGTAGATATTCTGGCGCCGGACGGGTATAAATCTTACAGGTGGAACAACGGGACGATTGGTACAAATAAAATTACCGTTTCGCCTGCTGTTACTACGCAATATACCGTGGAAGTTACCAATGAAACAGGAGGTATAGGGATTGGTTCTATGATTCTTACTGTTAAACCGCTGCCCGGGATTACCTGTAAAGATACGTTGATTTGTAAGGGAAATCCTCTTACACTTTCTACAAAACCCGGTTATCATAGTTATTCGTGGAGTACGGGAGAAGTAACCAGCAATATATCTGTCAGCCCCGAAATTAGTAAAGATTACAAGGTGACAGTTACAGATGAAAACGGGTGCATTAACAACAAAATAATCGCTGTAACCGTTGATGACCCGCTGACTGAGTTTTATGCTTCAAGGCAAAATATACATAAAGGCGATTTTGTGAGCTTCGTTATTTCTTCTGCAAAGGAATCTAATACATATAGCTGGAACTTTGGGGACGGGTTTAATTCTTCGATGGACAACCCGCTTCATTATTATAACCTGTTGGGAGATTTTGATGTAACCCTTACAGTGACCTCGAATAATAATTGTTCGTCAATTTTGAAGAAAGAGAATTATATTCATGTAGTACCGGATGACGTTTCATTTAACGAGACTGTGGAAATTGAAGGGATAGACGTAACTATCTACCCGGTGCCTTTCAGGGACAATATTATTATTAAGCAGGAAAATGTTGGTAAGGATGATGTTATTAAGGTTACTATAACAGACATTTCTGGAAGGATAAGAACGCAGAAGATACTTACAGGGCCATTGAATAAAATAGATACAGAAACTCTGGAAAGTGGAATGTATATTTTTAAGATACATACCAATCATAAGGAGTATTTAAGAAAAGTAATCAAATATTAGGTGTTTTTTTTGAAGAAACCGGTTTTTTGCCGGTTTTTTATTTTTTGGGTATTCCCCTTCGGGTCGCTACGTTCCGGGCTTCGCTGTCGCTTCGGAATGAGGCTGTGTAAAAAGTCAATGAGTAACGTCATACGAGGGAGGTACGACCGAAGCAATCTCCTGAATAAGAGGTGATTGCTTCACTTTGTTTGCAATGACGGTTTTAAAGGAAATGACTTTTACACAGCCTCGTTCTTCCCCTGCACATCGCTAATGCTAAAGATCAATTCACATTAATATTGGGAATTATATTGAATTCAAAATCCTGTTTTGAAACAGCCAAATAATTTAGAATCATTCTATATTATCGAAAAAGATGAAAATATTTTAAAATTGAGGGTAAGGTTTTGGGTGTTTTTGACAATATACATATAGACCTAAAACAAAGACAAAGGATCGTTGACTTGACACTATAAAAAATTTGGCAATAAATACCATTTCTCACATATTTTAACCCTAAGACCATGACAATTTCAAAAGCATTGAATGTTATTAAGTACATTGATCACTGTATTAAAAACCAAACAAGGAACAAAGCCGCTGATATGGCTGAAAAATTAGGTATATCGGAACGGCAGGTATTTAACTATTTAAAGGAAATGAAAACAGAGGGGTTTCCGATTGCCTATTGCCGTAAAACACATAAATTTTATTATACTGAAAAAGGTTTTTTCTTCCTGGGATTTCTCAGGAAAGGCGCCTAACAATAGCTATCCATACTTTTTAGTTCATATCTGGCTCTTATTTAGAATCATTCTAAATTTTCACACTGAATGGTCATTTCAGGTCGAGAGATTATATTTGTTGCTTTGAATTGATGCCTGAAAACCAATCTTAACCGTTATGAAGAATTTTTTCATTTGTTACTTTTTACCGTGGGTTTCAGCATTTCTTACCTTCAAACGGCATTTTGTTTTAGTTATGACCAATGCCAGATTACAAATGATTTTGCGGATGGTATATATTTTGAACGTATTGAAGGATAGGACTTGCAGGGTGGCAGGGATAAAATTATGTACATTTGGGATGAACCCACAAGTACCGCTTCGCTTGGACTTGTGGCAGGGGGAAACCAAACATGTTTATTTAAAAGCAAATGCTTGTATCAAATTATGAACGGAGTAACTACAATATTTAATATAAATCTAAGCTATGATTAAAAGAATTATAAATAAATACACCCTCCTGATTTTACTTGTAAACATATTTACCGGTTTAAAAGGGCAGAATAACGATCCTTTGGAATTAAAGCTCCCAACTACCCCACAGGCTGCTGCTTTTCAGAAGTATGGGGATCATGAGATTAATTACCAGACTGGCGTTCCCAATATTTCTATTCCTCTTTACGAAATAAATCATCGTGGTTATAAAATCCCACTTACTTTAAAATATTCGCCAATCCCCTTGAAACATGGTTATAACTATGATGTTTATGGCCATGGCTGGGGCTTATCGGTGCATGGCTGCGTTTCAAGGACTATTGATACTAGACCAGATGAAGAGACAGGCTTTCAGCTTCAACACCAGATATTTGATCAATATTATTATCTCAATGGGAATCCATGGGATGTGCATGAATATAATTTAAACTATGATTTGTTTAATGCAGTATTGCCAAATGGCATCTCGTTTGACTTTTTTATAAAAAAAGAAGGTGGACAACTTGTTTATGTTGTGCCTGGGGACTTTAAAGTGAAGATAGAATGTAGTTATTCCTCTACAAATATTAATTCTTTTACCATCGTGGATGAAGATGGGGTGAAGTATTCATTTAGTATTGCAGAAACCGGACATAGTAGTTATTCTTCTGATCCTTATAGTCGAAGTAATGTATCATGGTTGCTTACACGTATAGATTTGCCATATTCAGCAGAGCCAATAACTTTTACCTATGGAAGGGAAATGTTAAAAGACTGGGTTCCACAGCCTGTTGAACCGGAAATTTCAATACTTAAAAATTGGTGTCAAGCTCAAGACAATATAGGTTGTAATACCTCTGCAACTGCAAGTCTGTCTTTCAATTCATCCTATAATGGTTATAGGATGAAACTCCTTACTGCAATTAATTACGGGGGTATCCAGATAGATTTTAGCTATACAGAAATCCCTCAAAAAAATCATTTTTATGTAAACAATATTCAGGTAAAACATGGTTCAATTAGGAGGAATATTGACCTGACAATGAGTGAAAAAACTCTATATAGTACTAATTTAAATTTCCCACTGGTTAAACTTGATAGTGTTACTATAAAAGGCCCTGACCAGGCAAGTGTGCCTGATGTTTTCGAATGTAAATACGGTACTAACAGCTACACTTTTCAAGGAACAGATCATTGGGGTTATTTAAATAATTATTATGATGGTTCCAATGGGTATGGAGTAGCAAACTTTAATTTTTTTGTTGAGTTTGATCCTGACTGGCACCTTCTTTTGAGTTCTTATGCACCTTTATCTCATGTTGAACACCTTCCGGGTGATCCTCAAAGGTTATACAAACTAAAACTTTCTACCGTAAACGTGGATAATCGCAGACCTGACGAGCCTTGGGCACATGGTGTATTAGAGAAGTTGGTTTACCCAACCGGAGGGTACACTGTTTTTGAGTTTGAAAACCATGTATATTTAGCAAATACTGATGTTAATGGGGATTTGATTAAAGATCTTGAAGCGCGACGGCGGGCTCAAGCAGGTGGGTTTAGGATACGGAAAATTGAAAATTATGTGTCAACGGGTGCCGTACCAGAGGTAGAAGTATATGAGTATGGTAAGGCTACCCATCCCGCAGGGCAGAATATTGCCATTGAGCACTCAGGTGTTGGTATTGCAGTGGTTGAGCCTAATATAGCTACCTATAAAGGAAATATCCGTTCAGGAGCAGCCCAGCTTGGACTTTTCGGCTATACACTAACAGAAATGATATTAGGAAGGGACCAGGATTATAGTGTATCAGAATTTTTTTTAAACTGTAAAGATTGGTGTAGAAGTTTTAGATGGGAGATTTGCTTCAGTGCCAATAATTTCAGACAATTATTGAGGGGGCGCCCACCAGTCTTATATGATGAAGTAACAGTGTACCATGGTAATATTGATGATTGTTATTTTAGTGATGATGATTGCTGGGAGACCGAACCTCCAAAAATTACGGGTAAAACAGTATACAAATATAATATAACGGAGGAAAAGTTAGATATTTTTGGTCGGTTGTCAGATGATGTTTTTTTTGAAGATCATTTTATTAATAATACAAAAGAACCATATTATAATTGTTTAGATGAAAAAATTGACTACAAACTCAATGGTACTGAGTTTATACCTGTTCAGAAGGTTAATTATTCCTGGGAATATCAAGTGTATTCTTTATATTCATATATATTTAAGTGTCCGCATTTTTTGGATTTTTGTTATCCTAAATATTCGACAGTAGGTAATTTTATATCTGATCGTTCGCGATATATTGGAAAAGCCAGGTCATTTGGAGAGAGTACTATTACATATTCTGATGATGCGGAAAGTAGTATTGAATCTTTTCATAATCGCACCTATAATAGCAGGGGCCAGTTAAAAGAAATAAGTTCTCAAAATAGTAAAGGTGAAAATATCAATACACAGTATTGGTATCCCGAAATTCAGGAAAGTGGAACAACCCCGGTTATTATCCAAAAAATGGTGGATAAAAATATCCTGTCCCCTGTAGTAAAAAGCACCACAAAAGTGAATGGATCACAGACATATGGTTCTATAACCGATTATGATGAATTTACCATAGACACAAGAAAGATAATAATGCCTGCCCGGACTTATGAATGGGAAGTAAAGCCTTCCGGAAATGAATATGTACTCAAAAAGGAAATAGCCAGCTATTCACCAAATGGAAAACCCCTTGAACTTGTAACACAAGAAAGTATTCATACTAGTTATATCTGGGGATATGGTGACAGATATATTGTAGCTTCCATCCAGAACGCTTCATATAATACAGCAGGAGATATTGTGTGCGAGAATAATACATTTTCGAAAAGTAAAATAGACGTTATTTCCAGTGGTTCGACTTATGAATTATTACTCAAGCTAAATGAAATTAGAACAACGCTGACTAAGGCTATGGTGACTACATATACTTATGCCCCCCTCGTAGGCATGACCTCCGAGACCGGTCCTGATGGTGTAACTACCTACTATGAGTACGACAGTTTCGGCCGGTTGCAGTATATCAAAGACCAGGACCTGAACATCATCCAGGAGTATAAATACCATTACAAAGAGTAACAAAACCTGCCAATTAAAATTCAAGATATGAAAAATTTTCTGAAAATATTTCTTAGGTCTATGGCAATGTTATTGCTTGTTTGGCCTATGCAAATGATATGTTCCCAGACCGTAATCAACCCCGGTGAAATAAAAGGGACATGGACAAAAGACCATTCACCATATCTCATTAAAGGAGATGTAAACATTACAGCCGGTGATTCACTGATCATCCAGCCCGGGGTAAAAGTAACCTTTGCCGGTCTGTATAAAATAAATGTGCAGGGATATCTTAAAGCAACCGGCGCCAAAAATGATTCCATATTGTTTACCGTTGCCGATACATCTGTTGCCCGAAAATATGATTTTAAAGGTTGGGGAGGCATACGGTTCGACCGCAGGCCTGTGACCTGGGATACCCTCAGGACAAGGGTGCCCCGTAATGAAGAAGCCAGAAAAATTTATCAACAGAGAATTGATAACGGAGACCTGGACATCTTGCCACGAATAATCCTTAAGTTAAAGCCGGAAGACCTTGTGAACGACACCATTGTGAACGACTCGATATTTCATGCCGTTAAAGGTTCAAGGTTAGAATACTGCAGGTTTGAATATGCCACGGCAATCAATAACCGTAAACCCTATGTTTTTGGCGGGGCCATTTATATTTACAGGTATTCTAACCTGATTATCAGCAACTGTGCCTTCAGCAACAATCTGGCTTATGCCGGTGGTGCAATCTATTGCAAAGAGGCAGCGCCTGTAATCACCGGTAATGTATTCACTTCGTGCCGTGCAGAAAGCAGCGGCGGGGCAATGGTATTTATCCATTCGGGCGCTTTTATTTCGGGGAATAATATAAAAGGCAACATTTCGGGCCACAACGGCGGCGCTGTGTTGTTTTATGAATCTAACCCGTATGTATTGAACAACACCTTCATCAACAATACTGCAGAAAACGCCGGTGGTGCGTTGTACTGCGAAAACGAGCTTAAACAGTTTTTTGCCACCGGTGAATACAAACCGGCCGGGAACTCAAAATACCTTAGTGAACAGGCTACCGAAAAAATCGCTGTCAACAGCCTTATCAACAGTAAAAAAGGAAGCTCAGTGGGAAAAATAATCAACAATGTAATCTGTGACAACAAAGCCGGATATGGCGGGGCAGTGGGGCTGTCATCAACTGCACCCGACCTGGTAAATAACACCATAAGCAATAACCGGGCAGGGGAAGGAAGCGGTATCTATGCCTATTTTTCATCGCCAACCATCACCAATTCCATTATCTATGGCAATTCGGGTTCTAAAAACAACCACCAGGTTTTCCTTTACGGCAACACCCCCTTGTATCTTGATTTCTGCAATATAGAATCAGGCAAATCCGGTATTGTTTCAGACACTGCCTTTTCACCGGTGATAAATTATGCCAACAATATTGATATCAACCCCATGTACAAAAATGCAGGATTGCATGATTATTCCCTTGTTGAAAAATCAGCATGCATTGATGCCGGTACCCCGAATACCGGTGAGGTAAGCGTACTTCTCTCAGACATCCGGGGGAACATACGCATCTTCAATAACCATATAGACATTGGCGCGATGGAATATGCACCGGCTTCAGATCCGAAGAAAAAAAGCACAGAAGAAAAGCTGCAGGATACGGATATATTGAAAGAGGCAATTGTATTGGTTTACCCTAATCCAGGTAACGGACTTTTTAATATTACCCTTCATAACAACATTTACAAAACCATCGGGGTAAGTATATTTGCTCAAACCGGACAGAATGTTTTATATAAAGAATATCCTGCCGGTGAATGGTTTGAGCAGCAGATTGATATAAGCGGTAAATCTTCAGGTGTATACATCATCCGCATGGTTTCGGGAACAAATGTTATCTATCAGGGTGAAATAGTTTTACAATAAAAAACCAAATCCGTACTCGGTTTAAAACCACAAAGAAATGGGAAGAAAAATATTACTTTCAGCAATCTTATCAATAACAATCTTAGGTACATATGTTTATGGACAAAAGGTTAAAAGACCAAAGAACCCAAAAGATACAACCATAGTTATATCACCTGCAGACAGTGCAGCAATTGAAGCCGGGTATGCTGTAAAGGCTGCAGAAAGTGAAGTGATGACATTATCATCAACGACTTCTGTAACACTTATGATGGTGACACTGCCCACCACCTATAATTATTATGTGGCAAAAAACGGGTTTGATTATAATGCGGGCACCGAGGCAAAGCCTTTTGCAACCATTCAGAAAGCAATAGATATGGCCGTTACTGGAAATTCTATAAAAGTAAAAGAAGGGATATATAATGAAAACATTGACTATAAGGGCAAAAGCCTGAAAATTGTGGGCAGCCCTGAAAACCCCAATCTCACCACCATTGACGGGAGAGGGGTAACCCATGTGGTGCAGATGATCTATAAAGAGAATACATCCACCCTGCTCAGCGGGTTTACCATAACAAACGGGAAAGCCACAAGTTCGGCAACTTACCATACAAGTTATGGTGGCGGGATTTATCTGTTTGATAATGCAAAACCAACTCTTTCGCATCTTATAATAAAAGGGAATACTGCAAGTGCCGGGGGGGCGCTGGCCGCTCTTCATGGTGCCTCACCAACACTTGAGAATGTACTTATCTTTGATAATACAGCCTCTGTTGGAGCTGCGGCATATTTTTATAACGGTGTTTACCCGAAGTTTTATAATGTAACGATTACAGGCAACACAGCAACCAACTCTTTGTATGGTGCATTCTATCTTTCAAGGGGAGCTTTTCCCAGTCTTACCAATTGCATTGTCTGGAACGCAGAAAGCTCTTACGAGGTAAGTTTTAATTCAGCATCATCAAATAACAGCAGTTGCACCATTACATTTTCCTATTCCGATAAACGGGGAGGTCAGAATGGATATGTAAACAAAGGCACAAGCCCTTATACAATGACAGTAACATGGTCAACTGGAAGCATTTCAACTGATCCGTTGTTTGCCAGTTATAACAGCAGGGATTTTAACCTTGCTTCAGGCTCCCCGTGTATTAATGCCGGTAACTCTTCGACCGAATATAATGATGTAAATTTTCCCCCAAGCCAGGGCACCACAAGGAACGATATGGGTTTCACGGGAGGCCCTTCCACCTGGGTTGAACCCAGGGTAACTGAATTGGTAAGCGCGGGTGATTTTACCCCTTATCAATCGCAAAATTATATCTTTGCAAAGACAAAAATGCACAAGACCGCTGGCGGAATTGATTACAAAGAGGTATTTCAGTATTATGACGGTTTGGGAAGGCCATTGCAAACCGTTGATTATAAAGCAAGCCCGAAAGGCAACGATATTGTACAGCCGATGGAATACGACCCTTATGGCCGTGAGGCAAAAAAATACCTCCCCTATGCTTCGGCAGAAGCTTCGGGAACATACCGTTCGGCATGGAAAACAGAGCAACCGGCATTTTATACAAATACCATGAACCATTATGATGGTAATAATGCATTTTCAGAAACTGTGTTTGACAACTCCCCGCTCAACCGCGTGATGAAACAGGGTGCGCCGGGTAGCTTCTGGAGGGTTATCAACACCACACCGGTAAGGCAAAGCAGCGAGCATGTAATCAGCTATCAGTATCTTACCAATGTAACATCAGACTCGGCTTATTACTGGACAATAACCGGGACCTCTTACCCGAATATTACATTTACACGTAACACACAGGGGTATGCTGCGAATCAGCTTTACAAAACTCTTGTAGCCGATGAAAACAACAATCCTGTTACAGAGTTCAAAGACAAACAGGGCAAAGTGGTATTGAAAACAGATGCCCTGGGCGGAAAGACTTATTATATTTATGACGATTTTGAACTGTTGCGCTGTGTAATACCCCCGCTTGCATCACAAACGATGAATAAAGTATCTGATTTTACCACCGCCACCGGGTTAACTGTTTTTAATGAATTGTGTTATTACTATGAGTATGACCACCGTAACCGCATGACCAAAAAAAAGCTTCCCGGCGCCATCGGTATTTATAAAATGACCTACGATGCCCTTGACAGGTTAATACAAACTGAAGACCCTAACGGGAATAAAATCTATACAAAATACGACATTTTCTCAAGGCCTATTGAGACAGGGGATGCAGTAACCAACGCCTGGCTTACAAAAACACATTATGATTCATATTCTAAAAACGGAATAAATTATGCCTCTGTATTGCCTTACAATCAGACCACTTATGGATATGGTTATGCGCAGATAACTACTGCAACTGCTTTAAAAGGGAAAGTTACCGTTACCCTTACAAGGGTGCTTGATCCGTTTACCGGCATGAGAGATTCAATCAGAATAGTTAATTATTATGATAAATACGGCAGGGTTATACAGACCGTATCTGATAACCATACCAACGGCAGGGATATTGTAAGCCAATTGTATAAGTATAAAAACAGCGCACAGGTTGAAAAGACCAAACAATGCCATTGGAAAAGCTCCACAACGGGTTCGCCCAGCCATATTATCGAACAGCTATTAACATACG
>JAWOHT010000038.1:0-43921 GCA_046485045.1 Bacteroidales bacterium | reverse complement strand
TAATGCCCGGTAATATATTTCCCTTTAAAAGGCTGACCATTCACCTGGTATGAAACAGGAAATTCCTGGCCTTTAACATTTGCATAACGTCCGAAGATAAGGATGTTGCTTTTTTCTGATATTTTTTTGCCGGTGTAAAAATCGAAGTCAGACTGACCATAATTTCCAACGCTGACCTTTGCTTCTGTATTCGCTTTGTTCCTGGTGATAATATTAATAACCGATGCCATGGCACTATTACCGTAAATACTGGCGCCGGGACCGCGTATTATTTCAATTTTCTCAATGTTATTTACAGATAATGAATATTCAATTTGAGGAATATCGAGATTGGCTTCGTTTAGTGAATGTCCGTCGCGCATGACCAAAATCTTCTGATTGGTAGTAGCAAAAATGCCCCTTACGCTAAAAATTTGTTCATCATCGTTTTGCATCAGCGAAAATCCCGGAACAAGGGTCAATGCCTCTTTTATGGTCCTAATGCCCAGTCTGTTTAATTCATCGTGAGTAATCACCCTCACAACACCTGGAGCATCAGCTATATTTTGTTCACCTAAAGATACCGTGCTAACTTTTGTATTCAGCAAATCTTCAAAAGAGAGATCGTAAATTTGCTCAATCTCCAGTCTGATATTAATTTCATTATTATCATCAACGGCAATTTTATCCTGAAAATATCCTGTTTTGGAATAAAACAGCGAATCATAACCATCGGGTACTGAAATTTTATAAATACCGTCCGGATCAGAAAAAGCAAAATCACTGTCAGATTTATACCAGACTTTGACTTCAACAAGAGGACGGTTATTGAAATCGGTAATCCTGCCGGTGATTGTTCGTTCCTGTGCCAGGCAAGTTAGTGTGAGAATAGTTCCCAAAACGAATGTAATAAAGCGTCTCATGAACTTTTCAGCGATTTAAAAAAGACATTAATTCACCCATAGCCAGATGATATATATTTAAATATACAACAAAATTTGATTAAGGGCTTTGTCTTTTAGATATTTATTTACCTTTCTTTTCTCTGTTCATCAGGTGAAAAACCAGGGCGATAATGATTATAACCAATGCATTGATGGCCAAAGCCATGGTTGATTTAGATATTCTTTGTTCATTAAGCGAGTATGCCAAAAGGTCTCCCTTGAATTCTTCCGGAATATTCCTGTGGTGCCATTTTCCTATGATCACGCCCTTTTTAAGCAGCACCAGCCCGGCATTTGATCTTACAATGGTCTTTAGGGTGATGTTATCGGCAGTGCAGATCTCGAATGCTGGCTTGTTTTCGTCAGTAAACTTTTCAATAACATCAAGCGTTGAGGAAGTCAGACAGATGAACCTGATGTTTTCATTTTTATGTTTTTCAGCCATTTTACTTAACCTTACAAGTGATTGCTTATTGGCTTTCTGAAGGTCGTAGGCAACAATAAGAAATGTATAATTAATATCATCCAGCACATCTTGTGTAACATCGTCGCCTTTGAGGGTAGTGATGGAAAAATCGTGGATTGGGGGTGCATACCCTTTGCTGATGAGTTTTTGCCGTGTCTCTAACCATGCCCAGGAAGAATCAGGGATATTCTCGAGCGTAAATTCCTGCTGCCTGCCCTCTTTTTCATAAACGAAACTAAACTCATACTCATCTTTGGGGCTGCCTTCGGGAATTGTCATTTTTTCGGGAATACTGGCGCCAATATTGTAAGGTCTGAAATCAAGCAGGGGCAGGTTATTGTAGTTATAGACAGAAAACGCAATTGTTGCAAATGTAAAGACTGTCATCAGTACCCACTCTTTTCTGCATGAATAAAAAGGTAAGAATTTATCGCGCTGAAAAAATATCAGGAGCGAGGGAACCATGATAATTAAGTTCTTCCAGAAAGTCTGCCAGTTGGTAAGGATAATAGCATCGCCAAAACATCCGCAATCTGAAACAGGGTTGCTGATAGCAAGTTTTAGTGTGATAAGTGTGAATACACTCATAAACACCATGAGTGCCCGGCTTGTTATTTTCATTCTTAAACCCAGCAACAGATTGATACCGATTATCAATTCGGCTGAACTTAGCAATATAGATAAAACCAGGGTAAACGGATTGAGGAAAGCAAGATGAAATGCTTCAAAATAATCAAAAAACTTGTAAGCAGTACCAAGCGGGTCAACTGCCTTGACAAAACCTGAAAATAGAAATACCAGTCCCACGAATATGCGGCTGAAAATGCGAATATTTTTCATGACGATCATTGTTTAATAAACGAATATGCAAATTAGATATTTTTGGCTGTTTTTCAAGGTGAAAATTTACCGGCTGAGGTTTTTATAAGTATCCCCGGGCTTTGTTTCATGAGAATCCCAACGAAATTAATATTTTTTTAAATATTTTTTCAGGATGCAGCATTTCTCCTTTCTCTCCATTGCAGTCTATCAGTTTGAAATCTCCTTCATGGCGCACCTGCCACAAGTAAACTTCCCTAACACGTTGCTGAAAAGCGAGGTCTTCTTCGTGAATATCTTTTGCACCTGCAAGATAACCACGGTCGTCTCCTTTTCTGTTCTGCGATAACTTTTGGGTAGTAAACGAAAAAGGCACATCGAGAAAAAGGCTGATTTCGGGTTTTGGTATTTTAAAATAATCATACTCAAGATGGTTGATCCAGTCGCGCAGCTTTTCCCTTTCAGTTCCATCATTTAGCTTGGCGCATTGAAAAGCGATATTTGAATGCACGTAACGGTCGAGCATCACCACGTATCCTTCATCCAGCCATTGTCTTATCTTATCGGCTGCATCTTTCCGGTCGCCTGCATATATCAGCGCCACCAGATATGGATGTACCTGGCTGATTTCGCCCAGCTCGCCGCGCAGAAAACGGGCAATCAGTTCACCGAAAACAGGTGAATCGGTTCGTGGAAAATGAATATATTTAAAAGGGATTCTGTTCTTTTCAAAATACCCGGTAAGGAGTTTAATCTGTGTAGATTTGCCGGAACCGTCGAGGCCTTCGGTGACAAAAAATTTCATGCCGGAAAAATTTCGTTTTACTTTTTATTACTTTTATCTAAAAAATATACTTCGGATGAGCGATAAAGATACTTTTTTTTCGGCAAAAACCACTATCAGGTGCAAAGGCAGGTTGATAGACCTCTCGCAACCAAAAATAATGGGAATACTTAACGTAACACCCGACTCGTTTTATGATGGCGGTAAATATACCACAGATGAATCTGTTATCGGGAAGGTTGAAACCATGATATCTGAAGGGGCCGATTTTATTGATGTCGGCGCAAATTCATCCCGGCCGGGGGCTGCAGATATCAAGGCAGACGAAGAAATAAAAAGGCTGGGCCGGGCGCTGAAGATCATTAGAAAAAATTTTTCCGGGATCATTCTTTCTGTTGATACATATCACTCCGAAGTAGCATCATTTGTGGTAAAGGAATACGGGGCAGATATGATAAACGACATTACAGCAGGGGGAAAAGATGAGAAAATGTTTGAAACCGTATCAGGCTTAGGTATACCCTATATTATGATGCACATGCAAGGCACCCCTCGAACCATGCAGAGCAACCCGGTTTATGATGATGTGGTGAATGACGTCCTGAAATTTTTCTCTGAGAAAGTAAAGAAGGCTGCCCTTGCCGGCATTGCTGACATTATAATAGATCCGGGGTTTGGCTTTGGAAAGACTCTTGAACACAATTATACCCTGTTAAGCCGTCTCGGTGATTTTAAAAAAATACTGGGATTACCTGTTATGGCAGGATTATCGCGCAAATCTATGATTTATAGACCCCTTGGCATAACACCTGCAGGGGCGCTTAACGGCACTACCGTGGTAAATACACTGGCAATATGCAATGGCGCCGACATACTGCGGGTGCATGATGTTAAGGAAGCCAGAGAGGTGATAACCCTTATACAGGGCTTTAGGCAATAGGTGTTAGGCGTTAGGCAAAAGATATATCCTTCTTCATCATTTTTTTGGTTACAGAGGGATGTATTAATAAAAAGAGGCTGTGTAAAAAGGGTTTTTAACATAAAGAGGTTTCGACTAAGCTTAACCTGACATCATATTATCATACACTTGTTACACTTAGACTTCGTGCTAAACCACTATTTAATTATTAGTTGACACCTTTGTCAGCCTGAGTCCCGGTAGACCGGGAAAGGCTGCTTTCATGGTGTCATTAGCAGCGAAGTCGAAGGATAAATGACTGAATTCCTTTTTACACAGCCTCGATGAACCAAAACTGTTAAGCGAAACTTAATCAGACAGTATATGTAGAAGAGGCTGTATCTCCGCCTCTGCCAGTCCAGTTTGTATGAAAGAATTCTCCACGGGGTTTGTCTAACCTTTCGTAGGTGTGGGCGCCGAAGTAGTCGCGCTGCGCCTGCAGCAGGTTAGCCGGCAATCTTTCAGAGCGGTATCCGTCATAGTAAGCCAGTGCCGTTGAGAATGCCGGTACTGGAATACCCTGCATGGCCGCTGCTGCAACTACTCTTCTCCATCCGTCCTGTGCTGCTACTACTTTATTTTTGAAATAAGGATCGAGCAGCAGATTTTCGAGGTTGGGGTTTTTATCAAAAGCTTCTTTGATCTTACCAAGGAATACCGAACGGATAATACAACCACCGCGCCACATAAGTGCGATACCGCCATTGTTGAGGTTCCATCCGTATTCTGAGGCTGCAGCGCGCATCAGCACGTAACCCTGGGCATAAGAAACCAGCTTGGAGGCAAAAAGCGCCTGTTTAATATCTTCGATGAATTCCTTTTTGTTGCCTGTAAATTTCTTTGCAGGGCCTGTAAGCATTTTAGAAGCACGTACACGTTCGTCTTTTTGTGCAGAGAGGCAGCGTGCGAACACTGCTTCACCAATAAGTGTAAGAGGTACGCCCTGGTCGAGTGCTGCAACGGCTGTCCATTTTCCTGTGCCTTTTTGTCCGGCAGTATCAAGAATTTTCTCAACAAGCGCTGTGCCGTCTTCATCTTTGAATGCAAGAATGTCTCGTGTGATCTCTATAAGGTAGCTGTCGAGTTCACCTTTGTTCCATTCTTTGAATACTTCGTGCATCTCGTCCGGAGTCATTCCAAGCAGCTCTTTCATAATCTGGTATGCTTCGCATATAAGCTGCATATCACCATATTCGATACCGTTGTGCACCATTTTCACAAAATGGCCGGCACCATTCTCTCCAACCCAGTCACAGCATGGTGAGCCATCCTCAACTTTGGCAGAAATGGACTGAAAGATTGATTTAACATGTGGCCATGCAGCATTTGAGCCGCCGGGCATAATTGATGGTCCGAGCAAAGCACCCTCTTCACCGCCCGATACACCGGTACCAATGTAAAGCAATCCCTTGCTTTCAACATATTTTGTTCTGCGAATGGTATCGGGAAAATGTGAATTGCCTCCGTCAATAATGATATCGCCCGCTTCGAGGTGTGGTATCAGTAATTCGATAAAATCATCAACAGCTTTACCGGCTTTTACCAGCATCATCACTTTACGGGGGCGTTCAAGCGATTTTACCAGGTCTTCGATAGAATGTGCACCAATAAAGTTTTTGCCCTTACCACGTCCGTTTACAAATTTATCTACTTTTTCAACCGTACGGTTGAACACAGCTACGGTGAATCCTTTGCTTTCCATGTTAAGCACAAGGTTTTCGCCCATTACGGCCAGGCCTATCAATCCAATGTCTGCTAATTTTTTCATTTTTATTGTTTATTTATTAAGTATATAGATTATGTATTTACTTTAAATCCCAGCTTCCTGAGTTTTTTAATCAAATCAGGTTTCTCATCGGCAAGAAAGATATCGTATGCATGAAACTCTCTTCTGATGGGGTAGTTGCCTCTTTGTTTTTCAAATGTCTCAACAGAGTTTCGTAATCTTGCATCATCATCTATAATATTGTATGTGGCCATGATGGCTTCGTGAATGATGGCATCATCGCTTTTGCCCCTGTTTTTAATATGTATGGTTGTTTTTGAAGGAACTGGTATCTCGGCAGGCATCCAATCGTCAATGCCCAGATTAAAATATCTGCTCAACGCCCTCACAATCATGGTAGTGCCATTGGCTTTCCCGTCGGCTGAGTAACCCGCGATATGGGGTGTTGCTAAAGATACGAGTGCCATAAGCTCTTTATCAATAACAGGTTCGTTTTCCCAAACATCGAGCACAGCTGCCGCTACCTTCCCCGATTTTAGTGCCGGCTTAAGGGCTGCGCTATCAATCACCTCACCCCTGGAACTGTTTATGATAATTGTTCCGCTGCGTAACTGCTCAAAAAATGAGCTGTCGGCCATATGAAAGGTGATATCTGGTCCTTCGCGGTTCAATGGCACATGAAAGGTAATGATGTCACATTCTTTCAGAATAGACTCAAGCGACCGCATCTGGCAATTGTTTTCTTTTCTTTGCCTGGGAGGGTCGTTCATAATTACATTCATATTAAGGGTTTCGGCAAGTCGCACCACCTTCGATCCCACATTGCCCACCCCGATTACCCCAAGCGTTTTATCACTGAGGTTAAACCCCATTTTACCTGATAATGTAACAAGCGTTGCGGCAATATATTGTTGAACAGAAGATGAATTGCACCCGGGGGCATTGGTCCAGTAGATGCCGTTTTTATTGCAATACCCGGTGTCAATATGGTCGTAGCCAATAGTAGCCGTGGCAATAAAACTCACTTTGGTCTCTCTGAGTAGTTCGTGGTTACATTTGGTACGGGTGCGGATAAACAATGCTTCAGCATCTGTTTGTCTGATGAGCTCGTTGGTAATATCTTTTCCGGCAGCATAAACCACGTCGGTAAAGGGCTCAAGCGCGCCATTCAGAAATGGTATTTTATTGTCTGCAATTATTACCATATTTATTTAGTAAACCTGTTTTTATAAGCCCAAAGGCCTATGGCCGGATTTGAAATGTAGAATATCTTTTCACCGTTCACCATATTGTACCCGTCTTTTAACACCTGCGGATCATATTTTTTCTTCATCTCACTCAGGTCGGCGTAATTGAAGTTTACGCTTTCTATCTCTTCTTTAGTAAGTTTGCCGGGGCAATAAGTTATTTTAAACCTGTTTTCCGATGATCCGTGGATGAGGTGGGCCGCTGCACTCAGGTTATTGCGCAGGTCTTGGTTCTCATCTACATTTTTCAAAATTTCGGGAGTGGTAAAATATCCGTATTTACGTATGAGCTTATCAATCTCTTTGTCTTCGCCGAATTCTCTTAGGCCTGGAGCAAGCACTATCAACTCACCGCCATCGGCAATGGCCATTCTGGTACGATAAACGCTTTTGTTCCCGAGCCATGTGCTTTTAAACTCAGACGGGTCGAGGTAAACAACTACTTTTGTTAATTCTTCGTCGAGCATCCTGAAATTCACTTTTAGCGATAGTTCGGCAGCTTTGTTGAAACATTCAATATCATCGCTGATATACATACCGCGGGTTTTAAGTTTTCCGTCATCACCACGGCCTACAACAGTCTGTACATAAATAATGGGAAGATTGGTGGCAAAATGTTCAGAGGCGTAGTTTAACACCTTTCTTACCGGATTGTCTGCCCTACCCATAATGCGTTCCATGCCATAAACTGCGCCCAGGAAATGGCTTTTATTGATACCCTCTGAACCGCCGGCACCAACAAATATGTTCTTATTATAATTTGCCATTCCGATAACTTCATGCGGTACAACCTGTCCGATAGACAGGATAAGGTCGAAGTTGCCGTTCACAAGCAGGTTGTTTACCTGGGCAGGCCAGGTGAAATTGGCTTTGCCTTCCGAGACTTCGTATACAAAGTCAGCAGGTACATCGCCAAGTTTTGTGAGGTCGCTTCGCCAGTTATGTTCGCGAAAAAGTGAAGAGGGTACATTGCCAAACATTTCACTTATCTCATTGTATGTCATCGGAAAATGTGTGCCAATGGCAGGTAAAATATCTGTAAGCACGTTACCATAATATTCCCATGCATACCTGGTAAGCTCTCCTGCACGCGAATGCATGCGTGTTATGTCTGGGGGTATCGCGAGTACCTTTTTTCTGCTACCCAGTTTGCTTAAAGCCTCAATCAAGCCGTTTTTCAAGTCATCTGGCCCTAAGACATCATTTTCTGATCCTCTGCTGTATAGTAACATATCTTAATTTTTTTATTGTTTACATAATTGTTCTTTATGATGCGTAAGCTTTTTATTCATATCGTATAAAGCTTTTATGTTTTCTGTGCTCACTCCCGGCGGCATTCCCCCGGCACATGAAAGGATGAACCGCTCCGGAGTATCCAGCTCCCTTATCTGTTTTTCAACTGTCTCTTCAACCTGCCGGCTCGTGCCGGATGCAAGAACATCGCGGGGCGGGATGCTGCCAAGAACTGCCATTTTGTTATTGGTAAGCTCTTTGATTTTATTTACCGGGGTATAAATACCCGGGTTATAAAGATTTATACCTGTTTCGGGATAAAAAGAAACTGAAGCTTCGCACTCTGCATCGTTGTGAAAGAATTTGACTGTAGCCGGTGTATCATATATTTTTTTCAGATAAGGCAGGCCAAACTCTTTGAACTCTTCGGTGCCTATAAAGCCAACAATGTCATCGAGTAAGAGTATCCCGTCAATAGAAGGAAATGCCTTACGCTGCATCTCATGCCACTCTGTAAGAAATTCGGTAATTATTCCAAGCAGCTTATGGATGCGTTCGGGCTCCATCATGCAGGCCATCATAAATTCACTTACACCCATAAGGAAAGTAGCTATGTTAAGCGGGCCCCGTGACACCGAGAATCTAATCCGGTGACCGGCTTTTTCAATATGAGGTTGCATTGTTTTCAATCTGTTCAGCATAAATGGCAGCAACCCGTCGGTTGCAGGATCGGGTTTCATCACTTTGTCAATATCGTCTGTGGTAAGAATGGTCTTTTCTGCAAACGGAAACTCATTTGTGTAAAACCTGCATTTGGCGCCAAATGCCGAAGGCTCTGTGCACATGCCGTATTCGCTCCAGAATCCGGGGAGGAACCAAATGTCGGGAAATGTTTCCTGTGCCTTCATATTGGCCTTTAACCATAACTCGTCGCTGGTGTAGTAATCAAGTATGTTAATGCCAAACCATTCGGGTAGCCAGGGGCTATCTATGATAAACCCGACCGGAATTTTTTCAGGTTTTTTACCATTTATTACATTGACAAGATCTGTCCATTGTTGATCAGTCATATTATTATAATGTTTTAATACACTTTTAAATTCTGCATGTTAATTAATTACACACCGCCGAATGCACTGTATCCGCCATCAACCGGAATAATCACGCCGGTAATGAATTTCGAGACATCAGACAGCAGGAAGAGGGTTGTGCCCTGCAGTTCTTCCACTTCGCCGTATCTGCCCATGGGTGTGTTGCTGATGATTTTTTTACCGCGGGGTGTTGCTTCGCCAGATTTTTCATCAATTAACAGGAACCTGTTCTGGTTGGTAAGGAAAAAGCCCGGGGCCACTGCATTCACGCGTATGCCTGTTTTTGCAAAATGCACCGAAAGCCACATGGTAAAGTTATTGATTGCAGCCTTTGCCGCAGAGTATGCCGGAATTTTGGTAAGAGGCTTATACGAATTCATGGAAGAGACATTTAAAATCACCCCTTTGCCCATTCCGAGCATATCTTTCGACAGAACAAGGGTGGGGAGCAGGGTACCCATGAAATTCAGGTCAAATACCTTCTGAAAACCTTCAAGTTGCAAACCATAAAACGTTTCTTCAAGGGCGCTTACCTTATTGCTCTCCATTTGCTCCTGTTTGGTGGTAGCCGAAGGATGGTTACCACCTGCCCCATTGATAAGAATATCTATCTTGCCCAGTTTTTCGCTAATCTCTGAATTAGCCTTTTCAAGTGATGCTTTGTCGAGCACGTTGGCTTCCACTCCGATGCATTTAATACCCGATTCTTTTTCAATTTCGGCGGCTACCTTATCGGCCATCTCTTTATTAATGTCAAGTATGGCTACTTTTACACCAACCGAGACAAGTCCCTGTACCATTGCTTTTCCTATTACTCCTGCGCCTCCTGTGATGGCACATACTTTCCCGTTAAGATCGTCAAAAGATAATTTTTTCATAATGTATAGTTTATGTTTAAAATTCAAGATAATAGCTTAGATTTTCACTTGTTATTATATCTATCGGAAGATAAAGGTTCTTTTTAAATCCTTTTTTCAGCACCAGATGGTTAAAAAGCGCCATGATCCCATGGTATCCCTGTTCAACCGGTTTCTGGCTTATAAGAAAGTCAATGATCCCGTTTTTAAGGTACGAGATATTTTCTTCAATCAGGTCGTATCCGATAAGCCGCCTGTTGATCTTTTTATCGTTCAAATATTTTGCTGCCTTGTAAACACGAGAACTTGGGACATAAATCCCAAAAATATTTTTATAAAGACCGAAAGCTTCGTCAAGATGTTCATTTACCGACTCCTGACATGTATTCTCTATATTTAATATATGCAATTTTATATTGATATCGGGATGATCGTGGAAATAATCTTCAAAACCCTTGTTTCTCTTGATAATATGCCGGTGGTTTGCAATTTGTCTCGAAATATTTACAACCAGCACATCAGAACCGGCAATAAATCCCATGCTCATAAGTTTTGCAGACAGGTAACCGCTTTGTACCGAATTCTGGCCTATATAAGATAAATAATTGAGTTCTTCAATATTTGAATTGATAAATACAAATGGTATGCAATGCTCGTCGCAGAGTTGCGCCAGTTCAAGGGCTTGTTTATACTGTACAGGTGCAAACAACAGGCCGTCAGGTTTTAGTGCGATTATTTTTTCTGCATTAACCCTGAACGATTCCGAATCAAACTGATCGAAAAAGAAATAATCTGCATTGATGCCGTAATGCCCTACCTCGGCTACAGCCTTTTTCATCCCCGACAGGGGCGATTTCCAAAAACTGCTGTCTTCCTGGTATTCGGGAATCAGGATAATAAACCTGTAAGTTTTTTTTGAAGCCAGCATACTTGCCAGAATATCGGGACTGAAATTAACCTCCTGTATAATTTTGAGGATTATATCCCTTGTTTTCCGGGAAACTTGTCCCCTTTCGTGAATTACACGGTCAACAGTGCCAATAGAAACGCCTGCAAGCCTGGCAATATCAGTAATCGTTATTTTCTTTCTTTCGTTTATAATTCTTTTGTTTAAGAAAATTTGTACCAATATATATTGCCGTGTACGTACACGTTAATTGACAAAAGTAAATAAAAATTTGAATAAATGAATAAAAAATTAGTACTTTCGTGTGCGTACACGGAATATAAATTTTAAAACATACATAATGAAAATTGAAAAGTATTCATTCGGATTAGGAGACAGGTTTGGACAACAGGGTATTTATCAGCTTAAGGCTATTTTTAGGGCCAAAGAGGCCGGTATAAATATTACACCGGTCTGGAATAAATCGAATCGGGAGCATACCATAGTTCACACAGAGCCAGACGATGTAAGAACAGAGGCCGACAATGCAGTAAAAAAATCGGGGTGGCAGGGTCAGTACCTGGTTGACGCTGATCATATTAATCTGGGAAACGTAGAAAGGTATATCAAATCTTCTGACTTTTTTACCCTTGATGTAGCCGATTATATTGGTAAGGTTGCGGCAGACGATGAGATTAAAAGGTTTCTTGAATTGAACAGGAAATATATCGGGCAGTTGTTTATTCCCGGAATTGCGCAGCCTTTCAATGTTTCAGACAGCCTGTTGAAGAAAATTGCTGAAAAATTTCTTTACGCCATCAAAGAGGCTTCGAAAATCTATAATTTCATTGCCGAAAGAAAAGGGGCTGACAATTTTGTGCCCGAGGTATCTATGGATGAGGTAAATGCACCCCAGACACCGGTTGAAATGTTTTTCATACTTAGTGCACTTGCACATTATAAAGTGCCTGCACAGACTATAGCCCCGAAATTCACCGGCCGGTTTAATAAAGGTGTAGACTATGTTGGTGATATTAAGCAATTTGCAAGAGAATTTGAAGAAGACCTTTTGGTAATTGATTTCGCGATTAAAGAATTTGGTCTTCCCGGCAATCTAAAGCTTAGTGTTCATTCCGGAAGCGATAAATTCAGCATCTACCCTATAATGGGTGAACTCATCAAAAAACATGATAAAGGTATTCATGTGAAAACTGCCGGCACAACATGGCTCGAAGAAGTTATTGGTCTGGCACTTGCAGATGGCGAGGCGCTTGACCTTGCCAAATCTATATATACCAAGGCATTCGATCGTAGAGATGAGTTATGCGGGCCCTATGCCACAGTTATTGATATTGATTTTGATGAACTTCCTTCACCTGACGTCGTAAAGACATGGTCTAGCGAAAAGTTTGCCAATACACTAAGGCATGTCCCCGGTCATTCCGATTACGATCCTAATTTCAGACAACTTATCCATGTGGGTTACAAGGTGGCCGCAGAATATGGCAATGTATATGTACACAATATCAATGCAAATGCTGACCTGGTTGGGCAACAGGTATTTGAAAATATCTATAACAGGCATATAGCCAGATTGTTTGCCCTGTAAAAAATGCTTGAGTATTAAATAAATGTACAACTATGAAGAAATTTCTTGATGATAATTTTATATTGCAGACAAAAACTGCACAAAAACTATATCACGAGCATGCCAAAAATATGGCAATCATTGATTATCACTGCCATCTCAATCCAAAAGAGGTAGCAGATAATAAAAAGTTCGATAACCTTGGCCAGATATGGCTGAATGGCGACCATTACAAAT
This sequence comes from Bacteroidales bacterium, assembly GCA_046485045.1. Lineage (GTDB taxonomy): Bacteria > Bacteroidota > Bacteroidia > Bacteroidales > UBA10428 > JAFGPL01. The sequence goes on along the minus strand of JAWOHT010000038.1, from coordinate 31,106 downwards.
GGAGGGCTATGCGAACCAACGGTGTAGACGAGGAGTATTGTACCGGTAAAAAATCTGACTGGGAGAAATTTGAAAAATGGGCAGAAACAGTACCGCATACAATCCGTAATCCTTTATATCACTGGACACACCTGGAACTTAAAACGGCTTTTGGAATCGAGAAAATACTGAATCCGAAAACGGCACGTGAAATATACGACGAAGCATCAGCAATGTTAAAAACCGATGCTTACTCCACCCGCAACCTGATGCTTAAGTTTAAAGTTGAAGTGGTGTGTACCACCGATGATCCGGTTGATTCATTAGAGCATCATAAGAAAATCAGAGATGATGGGTTTAAAATAAAGGTTTTACCTACATGGAGGCCCGATAAATCAATGGCTTTTGAAAGTCCCGTAAAATATAATGCTTATCTTGATCAACTCGCCCAGGCTTCGGGTAAACAGATTGGTTCTTTTAACGACCTGCTCGATGCCCTTGAAATAAGACATGAATTTTTTCATAAAAACGGATGCCGTCTTTCTGATCATGGCCTTGAAACTATGTACGCTGATGATTACACCGATTCTGAGGTAAAAAACAGCTTCAATAAGATAAGAGGTGGCACCATGCTTGACCAGACTGAGATTATTAAGTTGAAATCTGCCATGCTTTATGAACTTGGTATTATGGATCATAAGAGGGGATGGGTTCAACAGTTTCATGTGGGTGCGCTAAGAAACAACAATACCAGACTGTTCAATCTTCTTGGTCCTGACACAGGTTTCGATTCTATAGGCGATTGGAACATGGCGATACCTATGTCAAAACTTTTAGACCGGCTGGATACAACCAATAAACTTGCTAAAACAATTCTTTATAACCTTAACCCGAGAGACAACGAATTAATTGCCACTATGATCGGTAATTTTCAGGATGGTTCAGTACCGGGTAAAATCCAGTATGGTTCCGGCTGGTGGTTCCTCGATCAGAAAGATGGTATGGAGAAACAGATAAATGCTTTGTCAACACTCGGACTTTTGAGCAGGTTTGTAGGTATGCTCACCGACTCAAGAAGTTTTCTTTCGTACCCGCGCCATGAATATTTCAGACGTATATTGTGCAACCTGTTGGGCAATGACGTAGAAAACGGTGAGATACCAGATGACATGGAGCTGCTCGGCAAAATGGTTGAAAACATCTGTTATTACAACGCTAAGAACTATTTCGGGTTTGAATAGTATAGAATAGTGCAACTATATATAAAAATTACCATCGGGATAATATTTCAATTTTGATGATCTTGTAACTATGGTTAATTCATATTGTTAAACCATTGGAGTGCAATTTCGATAAATGAAATACCTGAATTTATATGACCACTGGTTTCAATGGTGGTTAATGTTACACTTTTTGATCCATTCGACACCATGTTATTATAAGTATCCTCGGAATCAGAAACGGGTATTCTGTCATCATTCGTGCTATGAATGATCCTTAGCTTGCTTTTTGGCGCCCAATTGTCAATACTGTTCTCACTAAAAGCATTAATCAGATCGGGTTCATTATTGGTTTCCAGGTTGTTCAGGAAAACCGGACTAAGCAGGCTATCTAAACTGTAAACCAATTGATGATCAATCTCCTCACGGTTATATTCACCATTGAGTAAAACAGGAATTTTATTTGCATAAGTTTCCTGAAAAAAATCTGTTAGCGGACGATTCCAGTCATACATTATGTTATAAGAACTTACAAGCATTATGAGATGACTTGGTGCTGAATATGTGTTATTTTTAATTGCAGTTTTTAGCAGATTCAAAAGATTAAAACCTCCAGCCCCAACGGCCGTTGCCTCAATCTTAATTCCGGGGACAGGCTTTTCCTCAATCATTTTAAGAGTTGCCATTGCTATATAACCACCCTGTGAATAACCTGTAAGAAACTTTTTTCGATTTACCGGAAGTTTTTTTGCCTTTACAAATTCTTCGCCAGCATAAATAAAATCAATCATAGCATTTGCAGAATGCTCATAATTGTGAATAGGAAATATAATGTCTTTTGAAACACCAAATCCGATCATATCGGGAATTAACGTCAAATACCCCAGAGAGGCAATAAATTCAAAACCTGTAAAGTTATTTGGCAAATTAAAATTCGAAGGGGCATCCTTATCGGCGAAAATAAGTCCGTTTCCAACAATCATCGTGGGAATTGAATCTGAAATCTCTGTTGGATAGGAGATAATGCCTGAAGCTAAGATGGGTTGACCTTTATAGGTGGTGCGATAGACTATTTTGTATAATTTGATTGAATGTTTCATATACTCTTTAAACTGAGGATATCCAGCCAGTTGTGTAGTGAGTTTAATAGTTATTGCAGACACGGTTCCCAAACTGGTGCTTTGTACCAGGTAAACTCCAGTAGTAACAGGCAATTCGCTGTCATCTGTATGGTTTATAAAGTCATCTTCTTTGGTACAGGCGAATAAAAAAATGATCGTCACACATGATAGTATCACTTTTCTTAACAAAAATTGAAATTTTAAAAGAGGCAGGAATGTTTTCAAAATCATATATAAGTTTGAGTTGGAGTGCGGAAGAATAAAAAAGGAGTATGAATTTCTTACTCTTGCTCAAAACCCACACTCCAAACTGATTCTGTGATCCAGCTGGGATTCGAACCCAGGACCCCATCCTTAAAAGGGATGTGCTCTACCTACTGAGCTACTGGATCTAAACTATTTTGTTTCCTGTAACAGTACTTTTAAGTCAGTAAAACCTGCAAACAATGGCTTCACAAACAAAGCACGTTTCTTTAAAGGAAGTGCAAAGATAATATCTTATTTATTTTATTAAAAATTTTGCATTATTTTTTTCGATATAAACACAATTTTATATACAAAACATTGTTTTACAGCAGGCTGATTAAACCAACATATAACCTTTACATTTAAATTACGTAAGATTTATGATATTTATAAAATTTCCACTCAAAAATAGAGTTCTTTAACACACTAAACCATAAGCATATGAAGAGGATTAAATTCAAAATTATCATTGTTATAATGATTACGGCATTTTGTTTCATTAATTCATCAGGACAGTTTAAAGAAATAGGAAAATTCACTGCCGGAGGAATAAACGATGCCGAAAAACTTACAGTAGCATATCTTACTCCCTGGGCAAATGCACTGGGCACAAGTTTAAGCGGTGGATGGTACAATACTGCTAAAGTGCATAAACTTGGCGGTTTTGATCTTACTTTTACTTTCAATATGGGTTTTGTGCCCGAGAGGGATAAGACTTTTGATTTGAGTAAACTTGGACTCTCTGAATATGCCGGGTTTTCTCAAAATTCAGCGCCTACAGCTGCCGGTAGAATGGAAGCAGGGCCGTCAATCACTTATACAGCTCCAGCACCTGCAAATACAGAATTATTTTCATACAACACACCCAAAGGAACCGGATTGAGTTTTATCCCTACACCCATGGTTCAGCTTGGTTTAGGGCTCGTGAAAGGTACAGAAGTAATAGGGCGTTATCTTCCCGAAGTGAAAATCGGAAAAGCAGGAGCAGTAAGTCTTTGGGGTATAGGGCTCAAACACGATGTATTGCAATGGCTGCCACTGGCTAAAAGGGTACCTGCCCTGAATGTTTCAATACTCGGCGGTTACACCAAATTAAATGCAAATGCAGGAATATCTGTTACCCCTGCAACCTTAAATCTTTCTGATGCTACCACAGAAACGGTTGATTTTACCAGTCAGGCCATGGATATGACTGTTACCAGTTTTACCGGTAACCTGCTTGTTTCGGTGAACCTGCCTGTAATTAGTTTTTATGGCGGTGCAGGGTTTGCCAATACTAATACTTCCATCGGGCTTAAAGGCTATTACCCAATACCCGATGCAACAGGAACTGTTACCAATGCAAGCGTGGGAGAGCCAGACCCCATTTCAATGGATATTATAAACAATGATGGTTCACCCACCAAGCCGAGGTTTAACATCGGACTGAGGTTGAAATTAGGGATCATTACCATACATGGTGATTACACAAAGGCAAACTATTCAAATGTTACAGCCGGATTGGGTATCAGCTTCAGATAAAAAATAATTAATGGCTTAAGCAGGCTGTTTGAAAAGAAAAGTCTTTTCAGGCAGCCTTTTAGTTTAAAAGGTTATACCAATTCTTACAACAGGATTGGAATAGGGCGACTCTCCGGTGTCGTTCAGGTTCCATAACACCAGAACATTCATTTTGCTCCTGCGGCCAATCGCAAACACCATTCCACCGCCGAGGTAGAAATTGTTCAGCCAGAACCTGCCCGGGTCTAAATATCGGCTGAAACTCCCATCCATATTCAGGAATTCAGATTCACAATATCCTGTTAATCCTGCATTCATTTGTATTGGCACATATTTGCTTATGTTATCAATAAGCAGATATTTGGCAAAAACTCTGCCCCCATAATTGTGGGCCTTAAACACTGTGTCTGGTAAAAAAACTTTCTCCCGGTAATACTGGTAAATGATCCCGATTCCCGAAGATAACCTGGGGGTAATGTAATAACCAATAATGGGTGAAAGCTCAATAAATGTTAATGAACCAAACTGAAGCGAAAAGTCTCCCCCAAAATATATTCTGTCGCGAAAATTCATCGTTTCGGTCTCCTGTGAATAACTCATTACAGAAACCGATATTATTAGAAAAACCAGTATTTTAAATTTTATACACTTAAACATTTGGCTGGTGATTAAACTTTGCAATTATTTTTTGTAATATTATGCACAGATTCGTTAATAAAAAAACTAAAAAGTATTAAAAAGTGAATATTGTTATTACCGGGGCAAGCAGGGGAATTGGTTATGAACTGGCAAAATATTTTGCTGCTATCGGCAACAACCAGATAATTGCAATATCGCGAAATTCGGAATTACTTGACAGGCTGAATAAAGAGTGTACACTCATCAACGATAAATCTGAGGTTGTAACGATTTCAGCAGACCTGTCGATATCCGCCAGTGATATGAAACATGGCATTTCCCGGTTTTGCAGTCACATAGATATTCTTGTTAACAACGCCGGGTGCTTAATTAACAAGGCATTTGCTGATACCAGCGAAGAAGAGGCCAGAATGGCTTTTGATACCAATTTTTTTGCTGCTTCATTTCTTATCAGTCATTTGTCGGGCCTGATGGGAGATTTTCAACATACACATATTGTAAACATATCAAGCATGGGAGGGTATCAGGGAAGCACGAAATATCCGGGACTATCATATTACAGCGCCAGCAAGGCAGCATTGGCTGTTTTAACAGAATGTCTTGCAGGAGAGTTCAGTGAAAAAAATATTTCGGTAAACTGTCTTGCCCTGGGTGCAACGCAAACAGAGATGTTATCAGAGGCTTTCCCGGGTTATAAAGCACCGCTGTCGGCTTCTGAGATGGCTGAATTTATCGGTGATTTCTGCATAAACGGACATAAGTATTTCAATGGTAAGATACTTCCGGTGGCATTGTCAAATCCATAATAAATTGGGTTTCATGAATTAATCAAACGGCAGGGGCTTAACCATTACCGAATCGTCATATTCTTTTACTTTAATCTGGCCTTTTAAAACCATCAACCCGTTCATTGCCAGGGCATGCATCTCATCTTCACCGGGATAAATAATAACAGGTGCAGTAAAAGAAACCATTTTTTTTACATATTCAACAATCATGGGGTTATGAGAAATACCCCCGGTGAGTATAATGGCATCTACCTCACCCTGGAGCACTGCACACATGGCTCCTATCTCTTTCCCTATCTGGTAGGCCATAGCGTTCTGGATAAGCCGCGCCCGCTCATCGCCATCCTGTGCAAGCAACTCTATTTCGTATGCGCTGTTGGTGCCCATATAGGCCACAAGCCCGCCTTCACCTGTGATCATTTTCAAAATTTCATCCTGGGTTTGTTCTCCGTCGAAGCACAATCTTACGAGGTCTCCTGCCGGCAGGGTACCTGATCTTTCCGGTGAAAAAGGTCCTTCTCCGTCAAGTGCCTGGTTTACATCAACTACACGACCTTTGCGGTGTGCACCTACTGAAATACCTCCCCCCATGTGGGCTATAATCAGGTTTAATTCCTCGTACTTTTTGTTCAGCAGTCTGGCATATGCCCTTGCCGTTGCTTTTTGGTTGAGGGCATGAAAGATAGAGATTCTTTTGAATTTCGGGTGACCTGTGAACCTTGCCACATCCTGAAGCTCATCCACTACAACCGGATCGGCTATAAATGCCCTGCAATTGGGTATTTCGCCAGCGATATCATCGGCAATAAGCCCGCCCAGGTTACTGGCATGTTCGCCAAGGGCTCCTTCCATGAGGTCTCTTTTAAGCCGCATGTTTATATGGTACACTCCCGATTCAATGGGTTGAACAAGGCCACCCCTTCCGATCACGGCTTCAATGCGCATGATATCTATATGCGAGTCTTTAAGCTCTTTAAGGATAATTTCTTTACGGTACTTAAACTGCTCGCTTATTTTATTGAATTTGCAAAGTTCATCGTGGTCGTGAGGTATATTTTTCAGGAAAACCGGTTTATTATTGTGATAAACAGCAATTTTGGTAGATGTAGAACCCGGGTTTATGGCCAGTATTTTGTGTTCCATAAGGTTAGTTTTGCAAAATTTTAATGCGCTGTTATTGCAGCAAGGGCGATGGACATGAGTATACTTGTTTCCGAATCAGCCCTTGATGTTAATACAATCGGAACCGATGCCCCGGCAACAATTGAAGCAGAGGTTGCACCCCCCATAAAATTAAGCGCTTTGTATAATATGTTACCGCTGTTAAGGTCGGGGGCGAGCAGAAAGTCGGCATCACCAGCCACTTCGCCGGCAATGTTTTTGCTTTCTGCAGCCTGTCTCGAAATGGCATTGTCAATGGCAAGGGGCCCTTCAACAATGCACCCGGTAATCTGGTTTCTTTTGTTCATCATGCAAAGCATGGCAGCATGAACAGTAGCCTCCATTTTCAGATTAACAGTTTCTACAGCTGCAATTACCGCTATCTTGGGCATTTTTATGCCAAGTTTGTGAAAAATCTCAACAGAATTTTTAAGAATTTCTGTTTTTTCAGAAAAATCCGGCGATATATTGATAGCTACATCTGCAATTCCTAATAGCTTATGGTAACCAGGGATTTCAAAAAGTGCAAAATGACTTATTAGTTTTTTATTCGTCAGTCCGTTATCTCTATTAACAATCGGCTTTAAAAAGGCAGATGTGCTTACCATCCCCTTCATGAGGATATCTGCCTGTTTGCTTCTGATAAGATTTACAGCCTGTTGACAAGCTTCCTCAGCATACGGTGTATGAATAATGATGGTTTTACTGAGGCTGAACCCCGCACTTGAAGCAATCTTTTCTATCTCTTCCTGATTGCACAACAGAACAGGTTCGATAATATTTTCTTCGCAGGCATATTTAACAGCCTGCATTATTACTGCGTGGGCGGCACACGCTATAACCATCTTTTTTGGTTGTTTATTTTTGGCCGCCTTTAACAGGTCGCTTAAGTTTTTAATTAAGAGCATTCATTTTACCTTTACTTTCACCGTCTGTACAATTTTTAAAGTATCTTCCGCAATCACAAGTTCCTCATTTGTAGGAACTACCATTACTGTTACCTTTGAATTGTCTGTAGAAAGAATTACTTCTTTTCCGCGCTTGCCCTTGTTGTTTTCGGGTGAGAATTCTATTCCCATGAATTCAAGTCCTTTGCAAACTTCTTCGCGCGTTTCAGGGCCGTTTTCACCAATACCCCCGGAAAATATGATTATATCTACGCCACCCATTGCAGCAGCGTAAGCACCTAAATATTTTTTAATGCGATAGTGGTACATATCAAGTCCTAATTGAGCGCGGGGATTATTATTCTTCCAGGCAGCATCTTCAATTTCGCGCATATCGGATGAAACACCGGTGATACCAAGCATACCGCTCTGTTTGTTAAAGAGTGTATTGGCCTGTGAAAGCCCAATCTCTTCTTTGTCCATAATGAAATTCATAACCCCAAGGTCAACATCGCCCGAACGGGTACCCATGATAAGGCCCTCAAGGGGGGTAAAACCCATGGTTGTGTCAACAGATTTGCCGTAGAGCACAGCAGCCATTGAAGCCCCGTTTCCCAGGTGGCAGGTAATTATTTTTTTTGTTGTAATATCTACCTTTAATATTTCACATGCCCTGTGGCTGATATAATAATGGCTGGTACCATGAAAGCCGTATTTTCTTATCCCGTATTTGTTGTAAAGAGAGTAGGGGATGGCATACATGTATGCACATTCGGGCAATGTCTGGTGAAAAGCAGTGTCGAAAACTGCTACCTGTGGTTTGCCGGGCATTAGCAGCCTTATCGCGTTAATACCTTTTAAGTTGGCAGGGTTATGCAAAGGTGCAATCTCGCAATATCTCTCTATAGAAGCCTGTACTTCGTCATCTATAAATGTACTGTGTGCGAATTTTTCTCCGCCGTTTACAACCCGGTGTCCCACTGCATCAATTTCATCAAGGTTTTTGATGCACCCGTGTTTTTCGCTGGTAATAATTCCAAGAATATATTCGATACCAATAAGGTGGTCGAGTATTTCACCTTCAAACTTTATCTTTTCACCCTTCTCTTTTTCAAGTTTTACAAACGAACCTTTAAGACCGACTTTTTCGGCAACTCCCTTCGACATCACAGTTTTTTTCTTCATGTCGAAAAGTTGAAATTTTATTGAAGAACTGCCACAGTTCAATACAAGAATTTTCATAGATAACCAATTATTTTGTTATGATATTTTTTTTCCTTTTCCATCGTATTTATAAAATCCCTGTCCGGACATTCTTCCATACTGCAGGGCCCTCACCAGTTTTTTGATAACAGGGGAAGCTTTGTATTTGATATCGCCAAACTCATGGTAAAGGTTATCCATCCACCTTACCACTTTATCCAGGCCCACCTTGTCTGCGAGTTCAAACGGGCCAAGTGTTAAACCAAGTCCAATGCGCATTGTTTTATCAATATCTTCTTTGGTGCCAACACCTTCCATAAGAACCTCGCAGGCCTCGTTTACCAGGGCTACAAAAAGCCTGACGCTGATAAGTCCAGGGGATTCTTCAACCGGGATTACATCCTTTCCGAGCATTCGCACAAACTTACAAACCCTGTCGTAAGCTTCATCTGAAGTGTATAATCCTCTCACTACCTCAATCATCTTAGCTCCGGGTGAAGTGGTTAAAAAATGAAGGCTTACACAGCGGTGTTTGTTTTCAAGTTCAGATGAGAGTTCTGTAATAGCAATGGTTGTTGAGTTGGTAGCAATAATGGCGTCGGGCGAGACATATTTTTCGATATTCTTAAAGACTTCTTTTCTGCATGAAACACGTTGTTCACGTGATTTAGAGCGTATAGCTTCAATCACCAGATCGCACCCCCTGAGTTTTTCGTAGCCTACAAAACCATGTATGCGCGACAGGATGGCACGTTTCTCACCGGGTGTCATACCCCATTGGTCAATCATGTGGTCGAGCTCGTTTTCAATTTTTTCCATCGCCTGATCTATTTTTTCTTCCGATAACTCAATGAAAATTACTTCCAGTTCTTTAGAGCTTATCATCTGGGCTATGTTTTGTCCCACAATACCACAACCAACAATACCAACTTTGGAGAAGAGCTGTTTCGGACGGTCTTTTTTACTTAATCCATATTCCTCAATAGATTCTATAATAATTTCTGACATAACTTTTTGCGATTATTTATTGTTTTTATTATCAATAGCCTGATTGGCCGTGATGGCAACAAGATTAACGATATCGCTCACTGAGCAGCCCCTGGAAAGATCGTTAATAGGAGCAGCCATGCCCTGCAGTATTGGCCCTATAGCTTCCGCGTGAGCCAATCTTTCAACAAGTTTATATGCAATGTTGCCTGATTCTAGGCTAGGAAAAATAAGAACATTGGCCCTGCCTGCAATTTCGCTGCCGGGGGATTTCTTTTTACCTACCGATTCGATAATGGCTGCATCGGCCTGCAGTTCGCCGTCTATCTTAAGCGACGGGTCCATCTCTTTTGCAATACGGGTAGCCTCAGCAACTTTGTCAACCATCTCGTGTTGTGCGCTGCCCTTGGTAGAAAAACTCAGCATGGCTATACGAGGTTCTATTTTTGCAATGGCACGGGTAGTTCTGGCAGTTGAAACAGCTATCTGGGCCAGTTCGGCTGCCGTGGGATTAGGATGTACGGCGCAATCGGCAAAAACCATCAACCCGTTATCCCCAAATTCTTTATCTTTTAAAAACATTAAAAAAGCCCCTGAAACAACCGTAATCCCCGGAAGTGTTTTTACATACTGAAAAGCAGGACGGAGTACATCACCTGTTGCATTGTCGGCACCGGCAACCTCACCATCGGCATCACCGCTTTTTATCATCACGGTTGAGTAATACAATGGGTTATCGAGAAGCTTAAGCGCTTCATCTTTTGTCAGGCCTTTTGATTTTCTGATTTCAACCATTAGGTTGGCGTAAGTGTCTCTTTTTTCAGAAACAGCAGGGTCAATGATGGTTGCTTTGGCAATATGGCTTAAACCAAATGTGGCAGCATTTTGATTAATTAATTCTTTGTTTCCCAAAAGGATAATATCGGCAATTCCCTCTGAAACAATAATATCCGCAGCTTTAATGGTTCTTTCTTCATAGCCTTCGGGCAATACAATCCGTTGCCTGTCGGTTTTTGCATTCTTCTTAATAATTTCGAGTATATTCATTGATTATCAATAAATTATGATTGTTATTTTAAGAACATAAAAATAGATAAAAATCCCAATATTAATTCCTTATACGGGATGATTTATATCATGTTTTATTAACCGTTAAAAGAGGTACAAACTCTTTTGGTCATTTCTTTAAAATTAATCAATTAATATTCTATGTGCAAGAACAGGTTATGTCTATTTAATTTTGAATATTATACTGGCTGTTTTATTGAAGTAAATATTTTTAAACCGAACGTTTATTGAAAAAATGTATCTTTCACCTCCATTTTAAAGTATAGAATTTGAGATGCCATTTAAAGGTATAACTTTAAGGTTATAATCAACTTTTTATAATAATTTTGCAACTTATTTTTCAATTTGCACCATTTAACAAAAATGAACGAAGAAAAAGCTATAGAACAGCGCCTTTCGGCGCTTCATGCCCAATTAGAGGGTGAATTGTTTTTTGATAAAACATCGAGGTTTATCTATTCAACAGATGCTTCGGCATATCGTGAAAAACCATTGGCTGTTGCCCGTCCGAAAACAGTAGATGATATTAAAAAACTGGTATTGTTTGCCCGTGAAAACAAAATTGGTCTCACTCCGCGTACGGCTGGCACTTCGCTTGCCGGACAAGTTGTTGGCAATGGTATTATTGCAGATATTTCAAAACATTTTACAAATATCATCGAGGTTAACCCTGATGAAAAATGGGTACGTGTGCAGCCCGGGGTGATTCTCGATGAGCTGAACCTTCACCTTAAACAGTTTAACCTGTTTTTCGGGCCTGAAACATCCACCTCTAACAGGTGTATGATAGGTGGCATGGTGGGCAATAATGCCTGTGGCGCCCACTCGCTTATCTATGGTAGTACGCGCGATCATCTGCTAAGTGTGAAGGCTGTTTTAAGCGATGGAAGCGAGGTTGAATTCAAGCCACTTACCAAAGACGAATATAAAGCTAAGCTTAATGGAAACGGACTTGAAGGAAGCATCTATAAAAATATCCAAAGTATTCTTGAAGTGAAAGAAAACCAGGATGAGATAAGAAGGCAATATCCCGATCCTGTTTTGAAAAGACGAAACAACGGGTATGCGATCGATTTGCTTCTTGAGTCAGATCCTTTCACATCCAATGAAATTCCATTTAACTTTTGCAAATTGATTGCCGGGTCGGAAGGCACGCTTGCGTTTATCACCGAAATAAAACTTAATCTCGTACCAATGCCGCCCAAGGTTAAGGGATTGGTATGTGTTCATTTTAAGTTGCTTGAAGAGGCATTTAAAGCCAATCTAATTGCCTTGAAACATGATCCGGCTGCCATAGAACTAATGGATAAGTTTATTCTTGAATGTACCAAAGCAAATATCGAACAGCGCAAGAACAGGTTTTTTGTAGATGGAGACCCTGAAGCGATTATGATCGTGGAGTTTGCCCGTGAAAGCATAGAAGAAATAGAAGCATTAAAGGATAACCTCGAAAAAGATATTCGTGCCGCCGGTTACGGGTATCATTTTCCGCTAATCACAGGTGCAGATATTAATAAAGTATGGGCACTGCGAAAAGCCGGACTCGGAGTTCTTGCCAATATCCCGGGCGATGCCAAACCGGTATCGCTGATAGAAGATACCGCTGTGAATCCCGAAGTTTTGCCTGAATACATCGAAGATATTAAAGAAATGCTGAACAGGTATAACCTCGAATGTGTATTTCATGCGCATATTGCAACCGGAGAACTGCATCTTAGGCCGGTTCTGAACCTTAAAGACCCGAAAGATAAGGTGTTATTCCGCACTGTTGCTACCGAAACAGCTAAAATTGTTAAAAAACACAGGGGTTCATTAAGCGGTGAACATGGCGATGGAAGGCTGCGTGGTGAGTTTATACCCTTGATGGTGGGTGAGAAAAATTACGAATTACTCAGGGAAATTAAGAAGACGTGGGACCCTGAAAATATCTTTAATCCCGGTAAGATCGTGAATACCCCCCCAATGGATACAAACCTGCGCTATGAGCCGGGAAAGACTGAGCGGCACATTGAAACCATCTTTGATTACTCTTCAACGCTTGGTTTTATGCGACTTGTAGAGATGTGCAACGGTTCGGGTGACTGCCGGAAATCTGTGCTAATTGGCGGTACAATGTGTCCGAGTTATATGGCCACAAAAGATGAAGACACAACAACACGTGCCCGTGCCAACATGCTTCGCGAGGTGATTACCAATTCAAATAAAAAAAATCCTTTTGATGATAAAGAGCTTTTTAATATCCTTGACCTGTGCCTGTCTTGTAAGGGTTGCAAATCAGAGTGCCCGTCGAACGTTGATATGGCAAAGCTTAAAGCCGAATTTCTTCAACACTATTACGACTCCAATCCCATTCCGTTACGTACAAGGCTGATCGCTTATATTACCACTGTCAACAAAATGGCATCTGTTATGCCGGGGATTTATAACTGGTTTGTTACCAATACATTATTATCAACAGTTATAAAGAAATCAATTGGATTTGCCGTAAAACGCAGTATGCCAAAACTTCACCGGCAAACCCTTAACCGATGGTTAAAAAAGAACCTTGAACAATTAAATGCCACTGTTAATAATCCCAAAAAAACTGTATACCTTTTTATAGATGAATTTACCAATTATAATGATGTGCCCATAGGAATAGTGACAGCAAAGATGCTTACTAAACTTGGATATACCTTAAGGGTTGCGAGACACAAACAGAGTGGCAGGGCTTTTATATCAAAAGGTTTTCTGAGAAAAGCAAAGAAAATTGCAATTGAAAATGTTACTCTCTTTAAAGATTTAATATCTGAAGAATCTCCCCTGATAGGTATCGAACCTTCGGCTATTCTCACTTTCAGGGATGAATATCCCGATTTGGTTGGAAATTCACTCAGAAAGGAATCTGAAAAACTGGGTGCGAATGCCTTGATTGTTGATGAGTTTATTGCGAAAGAATATGAAAAAGGCAATATTGACAGAAATCTCTTTACCGAAGAAGAAAAAAATATCATACTTCACGGCCATTGCCAGCAGAAATCAGTTGCTTCAACGGCACCCATGAAGACCATGCTAAGTATCCCGGTCAACTTTAATGTAGAAGAGATCAAATCGGGTTGCTGTGGTATGGCCGGATCGTTTGGTTATGAAAAGGAACACTACGACCTTTCTATGCAAGTTGGTGAACTGGTACTATTTCCCGAAGTGCGAAAAGCATCGGTTGAAACTATAATTTCAGCCCCGGGAACAAGTTGCCGTCACCAGATAAAAGACGGTACAGGCAGAACAGCTTTTCATCCTGTGGAGATTTTGTATAAGTCATTAAAGAAATAAAACTTCAGTATTGTATTGTTTTCATTGCTCTGCCATCATTCTGAATGATGCTTTTGCAAAAGCAGACGCTGTTTTATGGTCAACCATCGGAACGGGATATTTAACCTCCGGGGGTTGTATTTTATGCCAGTTTTGAACGGTTTTATTGCTGAAAGCGGCCAGTTCAGGAATCCACTGCTTGATATAGGTACATTCAGGGTCGTAACTTTTTTGCTGTATCCAGGGATTAAAAATCCTGAAATACGGTTGGGCATCACAGCCTGTTGAAGCCGCCCATTGCCAGTTTCCGTTATTTACTGCCGGATCGTAATCAATAAGTTTTTGAGCAAAATACATTTCACCTTTTCGCCAGTCTATATGAAGGTCTTTAACCAGAAAGCCTGCGGTGACCATTCTTAACCGGTTGTGCATCCAGCCAGTGGTGTTTAATTGCCTCATGCCTGCGTCAACAATCGGGAAACCGGTTCTGCCTTCGCACCAGGCTGTGAATTTGTCCTGGTTTTCGTCCCACTCCAAGTTGTCGTATTTTTGGTGAAAGGCATGCCCGAATACATGTGGAAAATGAAAAGCAATGTGCGAGAAAAAATCACGCCAGTATATTTCGTTTACCAAGGTATGGCTGAACCCGAGTGCATTTACAATGCTATGGTAAACCTCTCGTATTGATACAGTGCCGAATTTGTTGTGCGGAGATAAAAAACTGGTTCCGGGCAGTGACGGTATATTTCTTTCGGTGTTATATGAATTAAGTTCCGGCAGCCTTTTTAATAGTTTCAGTGCTTGAGCCCTTCCTCCTTTTAAAAATATATTTTTGTCAGCCGGAGGAGTTATCTCTGACAACCGGCCTATTGATATTTCATATGGGATATCTTTTGTATAAAAATTATTCAGCAAGCGGTTTTGTGGCTGCATGACCTCCAACTGCCTTGATTTTTTAAAAAAGGGTGTGAATACTTTATAGGGAGTGTTATCATCTTTAAGAACATGTTCGGGCTCATTTATCAGTGCATCGGCATATACCTTGAAATCAACACCCTTTTTCAGGCAGAGGGTTCTTAGTCCTTCATCTCTTTTCTGGCTGAATGGCGTATAATCATGGTTAATATAAACGGCATCAATACCGTGTCTGGTAATGATTTTTTCTACAATTTCGTCAGGTTTTCCTGAGAAAAGGTAAAGCCTGCCACCAGCCTTCTGCAATTGCTGCGAAAGGTCTGTCAGGCTTTCAATCATAAACCTGAAGGCATTTTCAGAATAATATGGGTTGTTTTTAACCTGCCTGTCATCAAAAATAAAGCATGTGATCACCTTTTCCGAAGATTTCAGCGCCCTGATAAGCGAGTTGTTGTCTTCTAACCTTAAATCTCTTCTGAAAATATGCAAAGATAATCTGGAGTTTGTTTTGACAGACATGGTACAAAGTTTTGATTACATGCCATTTGGATATTTAGAGAAGTCAAAATCAGACTTTCTGAGCTGAAGAAAAGCTTCGGCATATTTTTGAAGCATGGCAAGGGTATAGTCTATTCTTTGCCGAATATAAAGATCGCTTTGGTTTTTATCATTTGGTTGTTCATTCAGCACCTCTTCAATTTTTCTTATGATAATATGTTCGGGGATGTAGCATATACGGGTGTTTTTATAGCCGCTGGAGCGTAGTTCGATCACCGGATAGCTGCCTCCCATACCCGAAGACACAGCAACTATAAGCGCGGGTTTATGCCCCATGACATTTGCCTTTGGAAGTAGAAAAAGGTTTTTAAGTTTCGAGGGTACCATGCCGTTCCATTCGGGGGTGACGATGATGAAGGCATCAGAGCTTATTAATTCTTTTTCAAGGGGTTTCCAGGTATGTGCCCATTTTTTGTCCATTGTTTTTAAATCTTCGTCCCAATATGGAATATCGGCATGAGCAAGGTTTAACAGGTAGGTTTCTTTAAACAGGTTTAATTTTAAAATTTGCTTTTGAATATACCGGCCTGTCTTTTCCGACTGCGAATCATTGCGATGGCTTCCTGTAATAATTGTTACTTTCATAATCCTGTTTCTGGTGAATATTTATATATCCGCTCACATGCAAGTTTTGAACTTATTAATACCATTGGCAATCCGGTGCCTGGAATGGTTGATGCCCCTGCATAAAAAACATTTTTAAAAACCTCGTCATAATTTTTTGGCCTGAAACCTCCGATCTGCAGCATTTTATGCGAAAGACCAAGCCCGCTGCCACGGTGCAGGTTGAATTGGTTCTGCCATTCAACCGGTGTATAAACTGTTTTTGATACAATCTCAGGCCGTATATCTTTTTTGATGCGCATCGAAAAATCATCAATAATACTGTCAACAATTTCGTCCCTGTCGTTCCAATCGGTTTTAAACCTCAGGTCGGGAACCGGACAGACAAAGAAAATTGATTCACCGCCCTCGGGGGCACAACCGGCATTGGATTTTGAGAGTACATTTACATAATAGTAGGGTTTCTCAAGTACCTCAGGATTTTTAAAGACCTTGTCGGCATAATCTTTGAAATTATTACCAAGATAATAATTATGGTGCGCAACCTCAGGGAGTTTGCATTTAAGGCCGAGATAGATGGTCAAAGGCCCCATGGTCCATTCCATTTTATCGAGTTTTGCTTCGGAAAACTCTTTACGTTCAAATATCTTTCCCCTGAACACGGCAGCATCTGCATTGATGAGAAAGATGTCGGCATCCCATTTGTTGTTTTTATCGTCAATTAGATACTTTAAATGGTTATTCTCACTTTCATATCCTTTGATTTCTGTATTGAAGGTTATTTCAACATTTTCTTTTTTAAGCTCGTCTAAAATGCCTTCAATAATTTTATACATGCCTCCTTCGACATTGTAATAACCATCGTGTATAAATTCGGTATAAGAAAGTAGTGAGTACACTCCTGATGTATCAAAAGGTGTGCGGCCCAGAAAAAACGCCACCAGCGAGATAATCTGCCTGGCATCTTCAGAACTGAAATATTTTGAAACCTGCTCCCAGAAGCTTCTGAACAGTACATTCAAATGGCCCGGGTTTACTTTTGAGAGTGTTTTAAGATAGTGGAAAACCGAATCGTAGTTGGTTTTTATTACAATGTCGAAAGTGTCGTGAAAAAGCTGTCGGCTTTTTTCGAGATACTTATTCACTTTTTCTTCAAAATCGGGTTCAACCTGTTTAAACTGTTCGGCAAGTTTTTTTAAATCCTTGTACAAACGATAGGTCACCGGACTGTTTTTAAAATTGACGGTATAGAGCGGATCGAGCTCATAAAATTTAAAAGGAAGGTGAATGCTGCAATCTTTGGCAAAATCGGTGAATTCGTATGACATACTGAAAAAACTCGGCCCGGTATCAAATGTGAAACCGTCTTTTCTTATCTGGTTCAGCCGGCCACCGGCCTGGTTATTTTTCTCAATAATTGCTACACTATAACCTCTTTTGACAAGTCTTAATGCTGCTGATAATCCGCCAAGTCCGGCGCCTGTTATCAATACTTTTTTCTTCATAACTTATTTTATTTCATTAAGCAATTGAGGATATAATTCGTTCTTAACCCAAAGAAAACCCGGTTCTATCTTAAGCAACAGCTCATAGTAAGCTTTTGCTTCTGTTTTCCTTTTCATTTCTTTGCATGCATTGGCAATGGTTATGAGCAGTGACAGGTAGTTCCAGTCGTGTTTATTTGTTTCTCTTTCAACTTCATACAGGCTTTGGGCTTTTTTGTAGTTTTTCAGGGCGGTGGTTTTAGATCCACCAAAGGCTTCAGGCATGTAATACATGGCATTGCCATATTGAACATAACCAAATGGATTTTTTGGGTCAAGCTCTATGGCTTGTTTTGCATGCGATAAGCTTTTTGGCCCCAGAAAGGGTGCCTGAATTTTATTCATTCCGATTTTAAAACCATAAAATGCCGATTTATAAGCATTTAATATTGATGGCATATATTTGCGGTTTTCCAGAATTTCGATGTTTGCCTCGGCCCTTCTTAGGTACTCCTTTGCCAGGCTGTGTTTGTCATTTCCCATACACCAGCCGATAAAGCCATATTCATAATTTAACAGCTCCATAACAAAAGCATTGTTTTTATCTTTTTTCTGGTGCATCTCGTCTATGGTTTTTTTCCATTTTGCCATATTGCCGCCAATATATGCAGCATATATATCGCTTGCATGAGAGGCATGCAGCGCTGAAAATGAACCGAGCAAGAGAATTATTACAATATATTTCGTCCTTTCCATGTGTAATTGTTATTGATTTTGTTAGAAAAAGCCCTGAAAATAAATTTTCCCATCGCTAATTGCTGCGGTAGCATATATATCAGGTTCTTTGTAATATTTTGTTCGCTGGTTATTGAAACAAAAATCCTTGTAACCAGGAGCAAAATCAGATGAATAAAAAATAATCTGGATGGAAGTGCAAGAAGCACCACAACGAAACCGAAAGATGTAATAAGCCAGAATACCAGCGCCAGGAAAAATGAGCCGCCAAAAAAACAGAAAACATTCTTAGAAAACCCGTTTACTGCTTCATGAAAATTATCATACATCCGGCATTTTACAGCACCGGGGCTGGTGTGGCAGGCAATCTTTATTCTTTTTTGTTTGAGATAACGGGCGATTATGATATCTTCTACTGCATTGTTTTTAAAAGTCTTATGCGGCAGGTACTTTTTGTATACAGGGGCATTAAAAAGCATAAACTGTCCGTTTGCCGCTGCCAATGAACTGAATTTTGATTTTCTGACAAAAACAAGCGCGAGTAATGACAAAAGGATATAGTTCATCACAGGCACTGCAGACCACTCTGCAGGGGTTAACATTATTTGCTTTGGAAACAATGATAGCAGGCCCAGTTTATGTTTTACCGAAAAAGAGACAGTGTTTTTAATTATATCACTTCCAATGCGAACATCTGCATCGAGGAATAGGAAATAATCTCCTCTAGCTTTTTCGGAGAGGGAATGGCAGGCGTGGTTTTTGCCCAGCCACCCTTCGGGCAATTTGTCAGACCTGATAAGCTTTACCCTTTTGTCTTTTGCCGAAAATTCCTCTGCAATACCGGCAGTACCGTCGGCAGACTGGTCATCAAACACAAGTATTTCGATATTCTTATAATCATGCAGAATAAGGTCGTTCAAAATATTGCCTATGTTTTTTTCTTCGTTACGGGCTGGTATTAAAACTGACACAAGTATTTCCGGAGGTTGTGCGGCAGCGAAGGTGAATTTTCCCCAAAGAAGGTTTATGAGAGAAATAAGCATCTGTAAACCGGTGAATGACAATATGAAATATGCAAGGTAGTTCATTCTCTTAGCCGGTTTTGTTGTCTTACCGATTCCCGGTAAAACAGGTTATAGTCAGCCTGAAGGGTCTGGAGGTTGGTTAATTTACCTGTATAGCAGGTATAATACATATAAGCATCAGGCTTTTTGTGCGAGAGAAAATCAATAAGACAAGCAAGGAAAATGACCTGTATTTGGTTTGGCCTGTTGCTGATGATTCTTTCAACCCCTTTTTCAAACTTAAAATCCTGACGGTGCATGGATTGTATTTCTCCCTGAGGGAACATCAGTACCATATTGCCGCAGGTTTTAAGCAACTCAGAGGCATAGTGCAGCGATTCGAGCACACTTCGTGAACCCCTTTTCACAGAGAAGCCTCCTGAATAATTAAAATACCAGTATTTACGAAGTTGCTCTTCAAGCATCATAAAATGAAACTTTTTATTGAATACTTTCATGTCCAGGTAAAGTGCAAAGAACCCGTCCCACCAGCTAAAATGGTTTGCCAGTAAAAGAACAGGCAGGTTCTCTTTAAAGCCTTCACCATTAATAAAGACATTGTTGAAATGCTTTTTCAACAGGTATTTTGTATAATACCTAAAGAAGGGATATATAAAGGGGTGGTGTTTGGCTTTCAGGATCATGGCAGAATAATTTGAAATAAAATTAAACCTGCAAAGAATACCATGTGGCATCCGAAAATGATGAATGAGAGCCTGTTTGTAGTATTTATCTTAAATGTCCTGATGAAAAGGTGAAAAACCAGCGCTATAACATACCAGGCAATATAGTTTTTAAGCGGCACTATATCATTTTGCCAGTGCCACATATCAAGTGCCGGGGCCACCTGTTCGAGCAACAAATCATAAAGCAGCATTATGCCCGGGGCAACCAGCACCGATACCATCGTGTTCATTTTAAAGTGCGAAACTATACCTGAAGAGAGGTAAACCAGTAAAAGCCAGTTAATACCAATAAGCAGCGGTGTGTCCCATAATCCGGGGCCAAGACCTTTGCCATAACTATAATGGCCAAAGATGCGTCCGGTATTTACACCAACCAATTCAATAAGATATCCGGCAATAAAAATTGAAACAAAAACAAAAAGGGTGGTCTTATCAAAAAAACTTTCATGAAAAAGCATCACGGCGAGAAAGCTTAGCAGTAAGGCAACCGGCGTTAGATGCAGAAAAAGCGGGTTTGTAAACGGAATTACCATGCCAGCCAGCCCGATGGCATAAAACGATATAAAAAACGATTTGACCTTTTGTTCACGGTATCTGAGATTGATGATATAGGTAAGAGTTTTGGCAATCATGTTACATGTTTATGTGGCCTTTACGACTGTCTGCTGCACCCGGTCAATAATCTTTTTAAACCATATGGTGTAGTTACCGGGATTTTGGTTCATGTCATTTTTCAATGCTTCAAATCCGATGTATTTCCAGTCCATCACCTCATTCGGGTCTGCAAAAGGTCCCTGGTCGGTGGTGCCGTAAAAAACATGGTCAAGTTCATGTTCTGTAAGGTTATTGTCGAGTCTTTCTCTATATATAAAGGTGAAAATTTCTTTAAGTTCACATTGTATTCCCATTTCTTCGTTCAGGCGGCGGTTGGCTGCATCGTGAACTGTTTCACCGGGAAACGGGTGACTGCATGTAGCATTGGTCCAAAGGCCGCCTGAGTGATATTTACCCGTGGCCCTGCGCTGAAGGAGCCAATCGCCTTTTGAATTAAAGATAAACACCGAGATAGCCCTGTGCAGCAGCGCTTTTTTATGAGCTTCCATTTTATTCATAAAACCCAGCTCAGTGTCTTTTTCGTCAACTAAAATAACCCGGGGTTCTTTCATTCAGATAAGTTTTAATTTGTAATCAAATGATGCTTTCATCAAAAGCAAAAATTTCCGGATATTAGAAATACGAATTCTGGAATTAATAACGTTTCGGGCAGGAGTATGTTGGATTTTTCTTAAAAGGCTTCTATAATAATAATAAGCAATAAGCACTGCAAGCTTTGACCTTCCCGGCAGATGTCTTATACCTGTAAAGGCAACCTCAAAATCGCTTTGTATATCGGCGATAAGCTGGTTTTTGATTCTATTGTCAAGCTGATTTTCTGTAAGCTCAGGAAAATATCTTCTTCCCAGGTTCTCTATGTCATTTTTCAGGTCGCGCAGAAAGTTTACCTTCTGGAAGGCAGAACCCAGTTTCATTGCCGATAACTTAAGCTTGTTATATAACTCCTGGTCACCATTGCAGAATACTTTAAGGCACATTAAACCAACCACATCGGCTGAACCGTATATATATTCATTTGTCTCCGACTGGTTGAAATAGTCGTTTTTAGTAAGGTCGGCTTTCATGCTGTTGAGAAAGGCCAAAACATGCTCTTCGGAGATACCATATTTTTTTACAGTATACTGGAAAGCATTGAGCACTGGGTTTGAACTTATACCATGCTTTAAGGCATCGTGATAATCTTCTTTAAATTTGGCCAGCAGGTGAACTTTATCATAACCATGAAATGTGTCTACAATTTCGTCTGCCACCCGCACGAAACCATAAATACTATATATGGCATCGCGGGTTTCTTCATCGAACATGCGGGTGGCCAGTGAGAATGAAGTACTGTAACTTCTGGTTATTAGCCTGCTTGTTTTAATCGAGACATGATGAAACAAATTTTCCTGCATAACAAATAATTTAAGCATTACAATTTATATGTCATTCCATCAATTTTAATTTATCTAACAGCAGAAGCAGTTATTTTGTTTAGTGTTTAGCAGAGAAATGTTAAACATTTTAAAATTATCTTTAACATTGACCTAAGATATACATAATTGCTGAATCTAAATAGTCTTTGTTGAAAAAGCCACCCTTTATATACCTGTGCGACATTGCTTTTTTGTCGGACAAAGTCATTTGCCGCCCGTCTTCGGAAAAAAAATGTGACCTGCTGTGCAAATGCGTGATTAAAATCTGTTTATTATGATTGGTATCATACGTCAGGATTCCCCTGTCAGCCAGAAGTAATAGCCTCTTTCACTGCGAGCAGATACTGCCTCGAAACCGGCACGTCTTCGCCGAAACCCGATAGTTTAAGCCTGTAACCGGCATAATCGTGCTTAAAGTCATACACATGTTTTTTATTGATAATGCAGGTACGGTGACACCTGATAAACTGGGCATGTTTTTTTAACTGGTTTTCAATGTCTTTCAGGGTATTTCTGATTAGTTTTTGTTGAATCTTATCATCTTCTTTAAAAAATATCTCCACGTAGTTATCTGCCGACTTAATTAACACAATGTTATCGGTCTTCAATTTGACGATTTCTGATTTGTTTTCTGAGGCGAAAACCTCTTCCGGGTTCTCTGTTATGGCAGTCTGTAATATCTGGCTCGAAAGGTTCCTGTTTTTGTCACGCAGGGCACGAAGCATTTTACTCACCGAATTTCGCTCGTCTGCTGATCTCAGCAGCGCAGTGGATGCGAAACAAACAATAATGATTTTAAACACCAGAAAAAAAGACATCCTGATTCCGCCAACATACCTGATGTAAAAAACAAAAGCAACTGAAGACAAGGCCCATATAGAGAAATAGAGCAGTTCGGAATGAAGATTGAATTTCTCGAATTCAGAAATTGATTCAAAAAGCGAGGGAAGCAATATACGGAATAACCACATCAGTAACATCATAATCCCTGCCAGACCTGCATTAAAGAGTAATTGCTCATTCAGGTCGGGCACTAATTGTTCAAAAGGCTGAAAAAATAAGATGAACAGGTATAATCCGATGCCAATTGCGAAGATAAGTTTCAAATTTTCAATTAGTTCATCCATCGAATTATTCCTGTTCATAGTATTTGCTTTACCTGCTCAGCTTGTTAAAAATCCATAGGCAAAAATAGCAATGTTGGCGAAAAATTTATCCTAATCAGGGTGATTATTTCATTCAGATTGATAAGTTTGCATAATCAAGTTGAAAACCCCGACTCACATTATCTGAATTTTCATTCACCTAATACTGGCAATAAACCCATGAATCTTCTGCAGGGAAAAGAACATCTGTTAGCATGCCCGTTTTGTCAGACAATGATTCTTCGGTCGGGAAGAGGTACATTGTCTCCGGGGCAACATCCGGCCTGATATACTGTAGTTCTTTCCAGGTTCGGTGGCCAAGCATCAAAGCAGGAAGCAGGTCCTGGCCAATGTTCAGTGTATGTTCACATTCCGGTTCATTACCCGGATGCACCTCTTGTAGCCTGCCCTCATTCCATGTCATGTCAATGCAGCGTGTAAAAAGGTTAAGCCTGTACCTGCCGGTAAAACCGCTGAAAATGCTTTTGCTGATGCGTTCCTCGAGTATAGCTGCCATTTTTTTAAGCAGCATTATTTCGTCAGGAATTTTAATCTGCCAGGCATATCGAAATGACCCCTTTGCACCCAGATACAAAGCTGTTTTTGCAACCTCTGAGCGATGATGAAGGTTTATCCTGATATATGGTTTATTTCGGTCTATGGCCGTTTTTTTGCAATACCGCAACATACTGCAGATAGCTTCATAATCCATACCTGCACTGGTTTCACTTAAAATAAGCCCCGTTCCGAAACCTTTATGGTTGATCCTGAAATAATATTTTCTGTTTTTAGCAGAATCTTCCATAATGATAAAATCAGATACGGTATCTGTCAGCGTGCCTTCATGCAGCATGTACCTGAATCGTTGTTCATCCCTTGCCGAAGTGATAAAAAAACTGTTACCATAGCGTTTGTCTTCTTCCATTAAAAAAGCGATGTCTTTGTCTTCGGCAGTCCTGAAAGAAAAGTCGCGATGACCGAAGCTGTCAGTTACCGATTGTAAAGGAAGATTGACATGATTATCGAGTGTTACCGCGTAGTGATAACCAAAATTATGGTAAAAACCCGGAATTCCCTGTATCACTGCCAGGTCGAACTGTTCATTCTGCACGGTACGGTCGAATTCACTGTTCAGCAATCTCATCAGGCCCTTGCCCCGATGGGCTTCATGTGTTGCTACAAGCCCCATTTCGGCCACTTTCAATTGTATGCCTTTCATCCTCCAAAACCAGGGGATAAGTGTAAAGGCCGATACAATATGAGATGATGTTTTTTCCTCGGCAATAAACCAGTATCGTTTTTCCTGCCCGGGAAAGTAATTGTACAGTACTTCTGCAAATTGTCCTACCTCTTCGGGAAAGAAAACAGGAGTGAAAAGTTTGTTGAGGTTTTTATCGTCGTTATGCTTTGTTGATCTTCTGATGATATAATTTTCCATTGTTTTATTGTTGATGTTAATAGCTATAAAAAATTACAAAACAAATTTGTAATCCTTTGCAAAAAAAGATTTAACAATGAATGTGGACAGGTATATGAAGTGTTATGAAAAGCAGGAAATGCCTGCCAGTCTGCCTGTCCTTACCTCACCAGTATAAAATGTAGTGTTGCGATAAAATGTATGTTTTTAATTGTGTGCAAATATATACAATTTTCAATAACTTGCATTATACTTTTTACTGGTTACTAAAATAATTTTACTAATGTATCTTTGAACATTTCTTTTCACAATGAGTTCTATATAGTGTTTCTAAGAAAACTCTTCTTTTTCAGACAATGGTTTTGAGCAAAAAAAAGCAGGTTATGAATCGAAATATCTATTTATTAGCTGGTATTATTGGCCTTGCTATTCCGGGGCTCTATCTTCTGTTGTCCTCAAAATATGCGACTGTAACATCGTCCGGCCCGGGTGACAAGCCTCCCGTTCTGAACTACCAGAATTATTGTGCCGGTTGTCATGGAGATAACCTTGAAAAGTTTGCTGCAAAGGAATGGATGGATGAGGAAGGCCTTGCATCTGTTATCCACAGCATTAAATACGGAATCGTGGATATCGGGATGCCTGCTTTTGAAAAGACTTTTTCCGATACCGAAATTGAAGCATTGGCTGCCTATGTGAAGCGAGGTATTCCGGCCGACAAGAGTAAGCTTAAACCTGCTGTTACCGCCGGAGGCATTATTGAATCAGAAGTTCAGCGCTTTGTGGTTGACACGGTGGTTTCGGGGTTGAATGTACCCTGGGGGCTCGCCATTTTACCCAATGGTGACATGCTTATATCTGAACGCGCGGGAACCCTGCACCTATTCTCCGAAGGGAAGCTTTCGGTGCCTATTCAGGGGTTGCCTCCCATTATGGCTTTCGGGCAGGGTGGGCTGCTCGACATCTGCCTGCACCCCGGTTACGAAAATAACAACTGGATATATTTCTCATATTCGGCATTAAACACCGATAGTTCCAGACGTAGCGGAAACACTGCCATCATGAGGGCCAGGCTGAAAGACCTCCGGCTTGTTGACCAGGAGATATTATTTAACGGTACCCCGCAAACCGACCGGGGCCATCACTTTGGCTGCAAACTTGCTTTTGATACCGGTAACCGGCTCTTTTTCGGTATTGGCGATCGTGGGCAGCATTTCATTTTTCCGCAGATGCTTGACAATGCCAATGGCAAAATTCACCGTATAAACGATGACGGCTCCATACCCTCCGATAATCCGTTTGTCAAGACCCCGGGGGCTCTCCCGTCAATATATAGTTATGGCCATCGCAATCCGCAGGGAACCGCCATAAACCCTTTGACAGGCGAGGTCTGGGTAACAGAGCACGGCCCGCGCGGCGGCGATGAGATAAACCTTATTAAACCAGGCTTAAACTACGGCTGGCCCGTTATCTCTTACGGTATTAATTACGATGGCACCGTACTTACCAGCCTTACCTCTAAAGAAGGAATGGAACAGCCGGTGTTTTACTGGACCCCGTCTATTGCACCCTGCGGAATGACCTTTGTTACCGGTGAGAGGTACAAAAACTGGAAGAACAATATGCTTGTCGGTTCGCTTCGGTTCATGTACCTTGAACGGGTGGTGCTGAATAAACATGCGGTAATACACCGCGAAAAGCTCATAGAAGGTATTGGCCGGGTACGTAATGTCATCATTGGCCCCGACGGGTTTATTTATGTAGCAATAGAGAACCCTGGTAAGATATTAAAACTGATCCCCACAGAATAGCCATTTTGTAATTTTGGTATGCCTGATTTATCGGTATGTTTTGTGTTTTCTTACAGGGGCAGGAAATGAAAACATTTTTCTATGAAGTTTGTATCTTTCTTCTCTTTCTTATAAGATTAACTGTAATTTCATTTCCAGTCATTAGACTTGCAATGGTTTTGGTTTTTGGAAATTGTTCTAATATAATTTTTATAAACACAGTAATTGGTATTGACATTATTAAGCCAGGAATTCCCCATATATAACCCCAGAGCATAAGCATTATTAAAACTGTAATAATGTTTATTGAAAATGTTTTTCCAATAAAAATTGGTTCTAAAATACTCCCAAATAAAATCTGGATAGCAATTAAGGTAAGTATAAAAAAGAATAATGCGCCCGTGGGCTCAATCTCGACAAAGGCAAAAAGAGACAATAATAATACAACTGCAACTGAACCAATTAGTTGAATAAAATTGAGAATAAAAGCAAGTAAACCCCAAAAAACAGGAAAGTTAATGTCGAAAAACAAACAGGTGAGGCTGATACTAATCCCGGTAAACAGGCTTATAAAAAATTTCACAAGAACAAACTTTATAATATCTTTTTCTATCTGCATAAAAATCTTAACTGAGGAAAACTTAATATCAAACAGCGTTTTATTCATTAACTTTTGAAAATTAATAGATTCTGAAAGTAATAGTATAGTAAAAAACACGGTCATTAAAGTCATTGTTAGTGCATCGCCTATAAAATTCACCGTTGAACCAAGATTTTTAGAAATATTATTAATTTGAAAATAATGAATAAAAATATTTTCACCCTGTAAACGATCAATCCCCAAAAATCTTTCAATTGATACTATTAAGGTTACAAGTTTAGTTTCAACCTTTTCAATAAATGCACCATCAACCGATATTATTTCATAAATTGAATGTCGAATCAGGTCACTGCCAAGTTTTAAGATGCCTGTAATTATTATAATTACTATTAGAATGCTTATCATTTTGGGGACTTTTCTTTTACCAAGCCATCTTGTTAGTGGAAGGAACATCAATGCAATAAACATTGAAAAAATAAGAGGTACAAAAATAAAAGAAAGAATTTTTAAAATATAAAAAATCAAAATGACTACAATTATTAATAGAAGCGTGTTTGTTGTTTTTAAGTCTCTCATTTTATAATTGATTCATAATTAACTGCCTTTATACTAACAGCTAAAAAGAAACCTCATTTCAATAGTTAATATTGTCCGGCCCGGGAGATTTTTTCAGATGCTATTGTTTTAATTTATCTAGCAAATTATATTTAGCTTGCCTAGTTTCCCATCTTTCACGGGCAAATTTTTGCATGTCGGTTATTGTATCTTTTTCATCAACAATTTCAAGTCCAAGAAGTGTTTCAATTATATCTTCCATTGTTACAATCCCGTCTAACCCACCATATTCATCCACTATAAGTGCTATATGCTCCTTTTTTTCCAACAGTTTTTCCCATAATGAGAACAACACCATATTGTCCGGAACAACTACTATCTCTCGTTTGATTTCTTTTAGCTTTAGATTGTGTTTGTCTTCAGCCAAATTCTCAAATACCTTTTGTCTGAATACATATCCGGTAATGTTCTCATCGTTTCCCGAGTATATTGGTATTCGTGAAAATTTTAAGTAATCCTTATTTTCCAGAAATTCCTGCAAAGATAAATTCTCATCAGCTACCGCAACAACAACTCTCGGTGTCATAATCTCTGTTACCTTTACATTTTTCAGCCGCAGTATATTTTGAATGATTTTATTTTCTTTGTCCGAAAATATCCCTTCATCGGCACCAATACTTGCCATAGCAGCTATTTCCTCCCTGCTGGTTGTCTGTTCTTCTGCGTTATTGGAAATCATTCTGGAGATTATTGCCGACATTAATACCAAAGGATAGGTTACTATAATCATTACCTTTATGGTATAATATGAAATCTTAGTTAAATTTCTCCAGTATATGGCACCTATAGTTTTAGGTATTATTTCTGTTAGTACCAAAATAAGAATTGTTAAAATGGCTGATACAACTCCGAAATATGCTTCCCCAAAAACTTTAACTGCCTGCGCACCAACCCCTGCAGCCCCAATCGTATGTGCTATGGTATTTAATGACAGAATAGCTGATAATGGTTTGTCAATATTTATTTTCAAATCAATAAACGAAGTGGCCCAATTATGTCCCTTATCTAGCTTTACAATCAGAAATGAATGAGGAGTAGAAAGAAGTACAGACTCCATAATGGAACAAAGGAATGAAATGAATAAAGCAAGGAATAAATAGGTAATTAGAGCAATCATTTTTTTCTTTCAAATACCAGATATATCATTTTCCGTTCTCAGAAACTAAAAAGCAAAGATGAAGAGAAATAAACTTTATAACAATAGAATAATTATGTTTCATATCTAATCCTTTTAAAAAGGTATTGCTGCCTTCTTTTGTGTTTAATCCGGGCTGAAGCCTACATTAATAAAAGTCCAGTGACCAAGCGCTGAATACATTTTCGCCAGGTCTTCAGGCGCTATTTTCGTTAGCGGGATTTTCGCCTGAAACATGGAAAGAGGGAGTACCTCTGGATTGTAGCTAAAAGAAGATGCCATGGTCGCGGCTTCAAGAAACTGACGGCTTTCGGAGTGACGCTGCAGACCATGATGTCCGGAAATGACGCGGATGCTTTCCTCGAATAACGGGCGCTCGTTAAGAATCGGTATCACATGGTGGGCGTCGCCCCACACCCTGAGCATATCCAGCCAGACATCGAACACATCGCCGGATGCAAGAGACTCATTATATCTTCTTAAATGATTAATATCTTCTTTGTGGCAATCAGCTTTTCCATGAATAGCTCCATTGCTTTTCGGATTAGTCGGCGGCCTGAAAGAATGTAGAATGAAAGAATATAGAATGTCTTCCAGTACCTGCCTGTTCGCCTCGCGGGCAGTAAGAGTCAGCACGAATTTGGTGTTTTCGATCGCAACCATCATAGATGACCGCGCCTGATCCCCGTTGCCGATAGACGCCTGCCAGATGTGGGGAGATGTTGAAAAGGGATTGTTTTTTTCTTTCGCGATTACAACCCTGAAAGACTCAAGCCTCGCGTATGGATCGGCAGCGTCGGCAGGCTGCACCTCCACAATACAGTCATCCATTTCAAGTTTCACTATATGCCAGTTGGGTGGGTACCAGAATTCAAATCCGGCCTTCTTGTCTTTATAAAGAATTGCAGTGCCGGGCGATAGGGTCAGTTTAAAGACTGACACTTCGTCAACCATTTCTGTTTGATAAGTCGCATCAGCGCCTGTGTTCCTATGGCGAGCCCGATATCCGGAAACGCCCCCGGTTGATGTTTCGTAGCAAAAGTGGGAGCGCTCATCAATAATCAGTTCGCGCATCAACGCTTCGAAACGCTTCTGTTTTACCTCGTCGCCGTTTATAATATATCTTATGCCGTTATCCATTTTTTCTTGTGTTTCGATGCTATTGTCCATTGATCCTTTCTTTTGCATGCAGCAGAATGCCATAATAACGCAGGCTCCTGTAAATAAAGTAACAGCCGGAATAATACATTTCATCATAAAGCCCCTCCTCCACTTGTTCATCATCGATAGTAAAGTTTATAATTCCAGATAACAATAATACCAAAAAAATGCGTAAAAAATGAACTATAATTCAAATTATCGCGCTCGGCCACTGCATTCATTTTCATGCTGTAAATCAAAATATGAGAGATGAACATATTGCAAACCCTGGTCGGAAGCGTCCGGCGCTATTAAAAGTTGCTGTGCTCCTAAGCTGGCGGCATTCGCGTGAAGTTTTAACGGTTGTTAAAGCTTCAGCACAGGCAGGGATGTTCGATAATCTCCGGGTAAGGAAATTTTTTATATCTTCATCAAACTTTTATTTTGTCATAAAACCTGTTATTATGTTTATCACTCTTACATCAAGATATTATTTTTCTGCTGTTATTGGTTTGTTGTTTTTTGTTCTGATCAATACCCTCACCTGCAGTGTAATATATGCTCAGCCTGATGGCTCCTCTGGCAATGGCAGATCGTGGCACAATGTCTTTAGTACCGTAAGGTATCAGCCTGATGGCTGTGATTTCGTTATCTATAACGGGAACAAACGTTTCAACAGGGCATTGTATGGTACAAATACCGGTTTCAGGGTTGAAACCGGCGACCTGCCGGAGTTTGCGCTTTATATGCCGGGCATGGGGGGCAACCTCAAATTGGGCATTGCAGTTTCAGACACCTCTATGTGGCTGACAGATGCTGATAATATAGAGGCACGTTACCGGCCGGGTACCATGATATATGAGATATCCGACAGCCTTCTCGGTGAAGGCAAAATCACCCTGGCAGTGCATGCTATGGCCGATGCAGAAGGTGTCATCGTAAAGATTACTGCCCGGCAGGTGCCGGCAGGATGTCGTCTTTATATGGCCTTTGGAGGGGCTACAGGTAAACGTTTTTCACGCGAAGGTGATATAGGCGCTGATCCCGAAACAGTCTTTTACCTTAAACCTGAATATTGTAAAGACAATGAGTTTTTCACCAATGGCAACTCTTTCAGTCTGTATTATGGTTCTGGCA